>NZ_JBSFXG010000004.1:0-323481 GCF_053595235.1 Streptomyces sp. NPDC002520
AAACGCCCGGTTACATTCCGAACCCGGAAGCTAAGCCTCACAGCGCCGATGGTACTGCAGGGGGGACCCTGTGGGAGAGTAGGACGCCGCCGAACAAATTTTGGGAAAACCCCCGCATCCACGGATGCGGGGGTTTTCTGCGTTCAGGGGTCGTTTCCCTCCGAAGAGGGGAGCGGGGTAGGGCCTCAGAGCCGGCCCGCTGCTTTCAGAGCGAGATATGCGTCCGCCAGTGCCGGCGCCAGATCGTCGGGCGTCGCGTCCACCACCGTCACTCCATGGCAGCGCAGTTGATCCGCCGTACGCTGCCGTTCGTTCTGGGCATGAGCCGCAGCCGCGGCTTCGTACACCGAGTCCGCATTCCCCCTGGCCTGAGCCATGCGGGCGATGTGTGGGTCGGCCACGGAGGCGATGAGGACGGTGTGGCGCTGGGTGAGTTGAGGGAGCACAGGCAACAAGCCCTGTTCTACTGGCGCCGCGTCGAGGGTGGTGAACAGGACGAGCAGTGAGCCTCGGCGGGCCGTGCGGAGGGCCGTGGCCGTGAGGCCGCGGGCGTCGGTCTCGACGAGTTCCGGCTCCAAGGTCGCCATCGCGTTGACCAGGGACGGAAGGACGTCACCGGCCGAGCGGCCCTGGACCAGGGCGCGAACCCGGCGGTCGTAGGCCAGCAGGTCCACGCGGTCCCCTGCGCGGGAGGCGAGCGCCGCCAGGAGGAGGGCCGCGTCCAGGGAGGCGTCCAGGCGTGGCACGTCACCCACCCGGCCGGCCGAGGTGCGGCCGGTGTCCAGGACCAGCAGGATGTGACGGTCGCGTTCGGGCCGCCAGGTACGGACGGCGACCGTGGACTGGCGGGCGGTGGCACGCCAGTCGATCGAGCGGGTGTCGTCCCCGGGGACGTACTCGCGCAGGCTGTCGAACTCTGTTCCTTCGCCGCGGGTCAGCACGCTGGTGCGGCCGTCGAGTTCTCGCAGTCGGGCGAGTTTCGACGGCAGGTGCTTGCGGCTGGTGAACGGCGGCAGGACTCGTACGGTCCAGGGCACTTTGTGGGCGCCCTGGCGGGAGAAGAGGCCGAGGGGACCGTAGGACCGGATGGTCACGCGGTCGGCCTGCCGGTCGCCCCGGCGCGTGGGACGCAGCCGGGTGGTGACGCGCCGCCGTTCGCCGGGCGGGACCGCGACGCGGTGCCGGGAGCCTTCCACCTCGGTGCCGGGCTGCCAGCTGCTGGGCGGCCAGGCATCTCGCACCCGTGCCCTCAGGAGGCGCCGGGAGGGGTTGGTGAGGGTGAGGGTGACGTCAGCGGTCTCGCCGAGGCGTGCGGAGGTGTCGCCGGAGCGCGTGAGGACGAGGCGCCGTACAGGCGCCGCGAGCGCGTAGTCGCAGGCACAGGCCAGGGCCAGCGGGCCGTTGACCGCGAGGATGCCCGTCCAGCCGGGCTCCAGGATGCCGACCGGGATGGAGCCGAGGGCCGCCAGGAGAGCGGCGCGTCCGGTGAGCGCCATCAGCGGGGGACCGGAACGTGGGCGAGGATGGCGTTGATGACGGAGTCGGCCGTCACGCCCTCCATCTCGGCCTCGGGGCGCAACTGGACACGGTGGCGCAGGGTGGGCAGGGCGAGGGCCTTCACGTCGTCGGGGATGACGTAGTCACGGCCCGTCAGCCATGCCCAGGCGCGCGAGGTGGCGAGGAGCGCGGTGGCGCCGCGCGGGGAGACGCCCAGGGTGAGGGAGGGCGACTCGCGGGTGGCCCGGCAGATGTCCACCACGTAGGCCGTGATCTCGGGAGAGACGGCCGTCTTGGCGACGGCGGCGCGGGCGGCTTCCAGGTCGGCGGGCCCGGCGACGGGGCGTACGCCGGCGGCGTGCAGGTCGCGCGGGTTGAAGCCCGAGGCGTGGCGGGTGAGGACGTCGATCTCGTCCTGCCGGGAGGGCAGAGAGATCGTCAGTTTGAGGAGGAAGCGGTCCAGTTGGGCTTCGGGCAGGGGGTAGGTGCCCTCGTACTCGACCGGGTTCTGGGTGGCCGCGACCAGGAAGGGGTCGGGCAGGGGGCGCGGGGTGCCGTCGACCGTGACCTGACGTTCCTCCATGGCTTCCAGGAGGGAGGACTGGGTCTTCGGCGGGGTGCGGTTGATCTCGTCCGCGAGGAGCAGGTTGGTGAAGACCGGGCCGGGCTGGAAGGAGAACTCGGCGGTGCGGGTGTCGTAGACGAGGGAGCCGGTGACGTCGCTCGGCATCAGGTCGGGCGTGAACTGGACACGCTTGGTGTCGAGTTCGAGCGCGGATGCGAGCGTGCGGACGAGCAACGTTTTGGCGACTCCAGGGACTCCTTCAAGGAGAACGTGTCCGCGGCACAGGAGGGCGACGACGAGGCCGGTCACTGCGGGGTCCTGGCCGACCACGGCTTTGGCGATCTCGGCGCGCAGAGCCTCCAGCGAGGCTCGGGCGGCGCCCGCGTCCCCAGGGATCCCGGCGTTGTCAGTGGTCGGGTCCATCATGAACGGCGTACCTCTCTTTCGAGGGCGTCGAGTTGGTCGGTGAGTGCGATGAGGGCCGCGTCGTCGCCGGGCGGCGGTCCGAAGAGGAGGGAGTGCAGGTCCTGTCCGTCACCGTGCAGGTGGGCGGAGAGGGCGGGGAGCAGGGCTTCGGGGGCGTGCGCCTGGGCGACGGGGACGCCGACGAGGGGAGCGAGGCGTGTGCGGGTGGTGGAGCGTAGGGCGGCGGCCGCGCGGTCGCGGGCGTTGGCCTTGCGGTAGAGGCGGGCGCGGCCTTCGACGGCTTCGGAGGCGCGGATCGCTACGGGGAGTCGTTCGGCCACGAGCGGGCCGAACCGGCGTCCCCGCCAGAAGGCGGCGAGGGCCGCGGCGATGAACAGCTGAAGGGTGCCCCACAGCCAGCCCGAGGGGAGCAGGTCGAGGAAGCTCTTGCGGTCGCCGGTGTCGGTGACGGGGGAGTCGGCGAGCGAGGGGAGGTACCAGACCAAATGAGGTCGGGAGCCGAGGAGTTGGAGGGCGAGCGAGGCGTTGCCCTGCTCGTCGAGGCGGTCGTTGAGGAGGATGTCGGGCGCGCCGAGGGCGACGGTGTCGCCGTCCCCGGAGGCCGCGGGGACGCGCACCAGGGTGGCGAGCCGGTTGCTGGGGTAGCAGGTGTCGGCGCCCGGGGCGGTGGTGGTGTAGCGGATGCCGCCGGTGTCGGCGCGGCCGGCTCGCCCGGCCTCGGGGAGGGCGCAGTCGGGGTCGAGCGCGGAGTCGATGCTGGTGGCGGGGGACGCGGCGACGCCGGGAGCGAGTCGCCCGATGGACCAGGTGCCGGCGGCGACGAGCACGGTGCGCCCGCCGGAGGACGCCGTCGCGGCGTGCAATTGGTCCTGCTGACGGTGGGTCAGCAGGTCGGGTACGGCGACCAGGAGGGTGGTGTCCGGTCCGGCGGCGGCACGTGCCGCCCCGAGCGAGGTGACGACGCGCGTGGAGACCCCCCGTTCGGCGAGGAGTTCGGCGACGGCGCGGCTGCCGTAGGGGTCGGCGGAGCGTGGGTCGAGGTCGCCGTGCCGGGTCTGCGAGCGGACGACGGCGATCGCGACGGCCGCGATCAGGAGGAGGGCGAGGGCGAGGACGATGCCTCGCGTGCGCGTCCACACCTGACGGGTGTTGGGCGAGAGCGACGTGGTCGGCGGCGCCGTGGCGGCCCGGGTGCTCATTCGGCGGCCCCCTTGGGGGTGTTGCGGGCCGTGCCGACGGCGCTTGCGGCGAGCGTCGGGCGGGTGCGTTCCAGGTCGCGATCGAGTTCGGCGATGCGCTGGTACGACAGCTCGCTCGCGCTGCGCCCGCCGTATGTGACGTCGTCGAACTCCCGGGCGGCGGAGCGTAGTCGGTCCGCGTGCGTGGGCAGGGCGCGGCCGGCCTCCGCGGCCGCTTCGTCGGCGGTGCGGCCGGGCCGGTCGTCGAGCAGGGTCCGTTCCTCCAGGGAGCGGACGATGGCCCGCATGCGCTCCTGGACGGCCTGGTTCCAGTGGCCCTGGGCGGCGTGGGCCTCGCCGGCCGCGCGGTGTTCGGCCGCGCTGCGGGGGCGCTCGTCGAACAGGGTCGCGGCGGAGGTGGGTTGGCGTCGCGGAGTGCCCAGACGCCACCACAGTGCCGCGAGGACGGCGACGACGAACAGGATCACGACGACGAGGCCGATCGTGCCGCCGGGGGTGGCGGAGGCGGCCGAGCCGAACAGATCGCCCACCCAGTCCCAGAACGCGTTCAGGGCACGCTGGAAGAGGCTGGGGTCGTTCTCGTGGTACATCCGTTTGGACAGCTCGCGGCGTGCCGCCTCGCGAGCGGGATCACGCGGGATGGTCACGGGCGGCTCGTCCCCGGAGCCGCCGAGTGCCATGACGGCCGTGTCCGCTGCGCGCAGCAGGCGTGCCCCGGCCGAGTCGGCGGCGCCGGGCAGGGCCGGCGCCGCCGTGAGAACTCCCCCCGTCGGACTCACCCCATCAGCTCCCCGGAACGGCGCCGGGGGTGGCGGTGCCGTGGCCCTGGACACCGGCGGCGCGGGCCAGTTCGAGGTCGAGGGCCTCGCGGCGGATGCGCTGGTCGATGTAGAGGAGCACGGTGACGCCCGCGTTGATCGGGAGCGTGATCGTCGAGCCGATGATCGAGCCGATGCCGGTGATGATCAGGAACGACCAGCCGGCGGGGTGCTGGGTGGTGGCGAACAGGCCCGTCGCGCCTTCGCCGCTCACGGCGGCCGCGATGAAGGTGAAGGGGACCACGATGATCGAGGCGGCGACGTTGGTGATGATCCCGGCGAGCAGCTGAATGCCGAGGACACGCCACCAGGAGCCGCGGACCAGCTTGGTGGACCGGCTCATCGCCTTCACCACGCCCTGCCGCTCCAGCATCAGCGCCGGCGAGGCGAGAGAGAAGCGGACCGTCAGCCAGATCCCGACCACGATGGCGGCGAGGATGCCCAGGACGAGCAAGGTGATCGTGATGCCGTCGTTGCCGCCGGCGATGGCGGAGATGATGCCCGGCAGCGCGCCGACGGTCAGGACGCCGACGGAGATGAGGCCCAGCAGGAGCAGCAGGCCGAACAGCTTCGGGATCTGCGGGCGGGAGTCGCGCCAGGCCTCGCCCGCGCTGACCGGCTTGCCGATGACGGCACGGCTGGTGACGGTCGTCAGCAGGGCGGTCGAGATGATGGTGCCGACCACGGAGACCAGGGCCACGATGCCGGCGCCGGCCATGAGGGTGCCGAAGGACCGGAGTATCTCTTTCGCCGAGGCGCTGGGGTCGCTGAGGGTGTTCGTGGTGTCGTCGAGGACGAGGCCCTGCAGCAGGAGCACGCCGAGCTGTGTGACGACCGAGACCGTCAGCGAGATGCCGAGGACCGTGCGCCAGTAGGCGCGCATGGTGGAGACGGCGCCGTCGAGGATCTCGCCGATGCCGAGCGGGCGCAGCGGGATCACACCGGGCTTGGCCGCGGGCGGGGGGCCGCCCCAGCCGCCCCAGCCTCCGTAACCGCCGGGAGCTCCGTAACCACCCGGGCCGCCGGGGCCACCCCAGCCTGGACCGCCGTACCCGCCGGGGCCTCCGTATCCGCCGGGACCGGCGGGGCCGCCAGGACCGGCGGGCGGCTGGCCGCCCCAGCCCGGGCCGGGCGGCGGAGGCGGTGGGGTCTGGCCGGGGTTCGGGGCTCCGGTGGGCGCGGACCACTGGCCGGCCGGTGGCTGCTGGTCGGACCATTTCGCGCCGGGGCCCTGCGGGTGCGCGCCTGGCTGAGCGGCGGGCTCGGTGGGGCCAGGACGGTCGGCGGACCCGGTGGCGCCGGGCTCCCGTCCGTCGGACGACGGGTCGGATCCGGGCGAGGCCCAGCCCGGAGTGTCAGTCATCGAAGCTCCTTCACGGTGCCCGTCCGCGGTCGCGGCGGCAGGTTGGCAGACATCGTGCCATGGGGTGGTGACACCGTGACCGGCCGCGGTAGGAGCTGTGCACCTTCAATTGTCCGGTGGATACGGGGCAGACTGACCGCATGGCTGATCAGCAGGCGCAACTCGACGAGGGCAGGCGGTCGACCGGAATACCAGTTCTCCGCTGGGAGGAACCACCCGAAGGTCCCGTACTGGTCCTTCTCGACCAGACGAGGCTTCCGGCCGAGGAGGTCGAGCTGGTGTGCACGGACGCGCCGGCGTTGGTGGAGGCGATCCGTTCGCTCGCCGTGCGCGGTGCGCCGGTGCTCGGCGTCGCGGGCGCGTACGGCGTCGCGCTCGCCGCCGTGCGGGGCTTCGACGTGGACGAGGCCGCGCAGGCGCTCGAGAGTGCCCGGCCGACCGCGGTGAACCTCTCCGTCGGCGTGCACAGGGCCCTGTCCGCGTACCGGTCCGCGCTCGCCGGGACCGGTGACACGGAGGCGGCGGCGACGGCGGCGCTGGACGCGGCGCGGGCGCTGCACCGGGAGGACGCCGAGGCCAGCACCCGGATGGGAGCCCACGGGCTGGCCCTGCTGCACGAGCTGCTGCCGGGCGGCGGGCACCGGATCCTGACCCACTGCAACACCGGAGCGCTGGTGTCCGGCGGGGAGGGCACGGCGTTCGCGGTGGCCCTGGCCGCTCACCGGGCCGGACAGCTCAGGCGCCTGTGGGTGGACGAGACGCGTCCGCTGCTGCAGGGCGCTCGCCTGACGGCGTACGAAGCGGCCCGCAGCGGTATGGCGTACACCTTGCTCACCGACAACGCGGCCGGTTCGCTGTTCGCGGCCGGGGAGGTCGACGCGGTGCTCATCGGCGCGGACCGGATCGCGGCCGACGGTTCGGTGGCGAACAAGGTGGGGAGCTATCCGCTCGCGGTGCTCGCGCGCTACCACCATGTGCCGTTCATCGTGGTGGCGCCGGTGACGACGGTGGATCCGCAGACACCGGACGGTGCGTCCATCGAGATAGAGCAGCGCCCTGGCTTCGAGGTGACCGAGGTGACAGCGCCCCAGGGCGCGGCGACGGGAGCGGGGAGCGGGATCCCGGTGGCACCGCTGGGGACCCAGGCCTACAACCCCGCGTTCGACGTGACACCTCCCGAACTGGTGACGGCGATCGTCACCGAGCAGGGAGTCGTCTCACCGGTGACGGCCGAGGCACTCGCGGAGCTGTGCGGTCGGTCGCCTCAGGTGACGACCGGCTAGGCACGGCGCCCGGGACCGGGGTGGCGGCAGCCGGTGCAGGGTGGCGCGGCTGCCGCGATGACCAGGGGCGGACAGTCGCGAGGAACAGGGGCAGACAGTGACGGTCTCGTACGACTATCGTCACTGGCCAGTGACCTGCCTCACCTGCGGCTCTGTCTTCGTTACGAGAATGGGATGCTCCCGGCCTGATCAACGGAAACGGCCCCGCTGCCTGCAACGATGCGCGAGGCGAGGGGCCGTGACATCCAACGGCTACATCTCAGGTGGCGTGGAGGGGGCACCGTTCATCGGCCGCCAGGTGAACGCTTCCCTCCCAGACGTAGAAGCCCCCGTCGAGCCATCCTGTGCCCCCACAGGCGCAGTCGGCGGGGTCGAGAGAGAGCCGCAGGCCCACGGTGTAGTGGGCTCCCTCGGGTGCCTTGCCGGGGCGGTGCGACCCTGTGGAGCAGGAGCAGGGCAGGGACTTTCCAGGCTTCCCGGTCACGGAACCATCATCGATGGTGACGCAGCTCCCGAAACAGGTCGGGCAGGGTGCTTCTGTCATGATGAGGGCAGATCGATTCGACATGGCTTCGACTCCTTCGAATCGGACGAGGCCGCGCCCGGTGTCGACGGGTGCGGCCTAACTTTCAGTGCTCCGTGTTCTTGCCCCAACGGGCCACGGTGGCGCGGGAGATCCCGGTGAGTTCAGCGACGCGGCGGGTGGGGACCCCGGCGCGGATGGCTTCGAGGATCAAGGGGCGGAGATGGGTGTCCATCCGCTCCAACTCGGACGCGAGGCGGACACGCTCTTTGCCTGGCTCTACCAGCTGCCGTACGGCCTTGGCCCGAGCGTCTTCGGGGGTGCTCGCGGAGGCGTCCGTTGCGAGGGCTTGGACGGTACGGGGTGGTCGCTGCACGGCCTTGGGGCGCTGTCGATTTCGGCGGGTGGACATGCATCCATGCTGCCACTCTGTCTCACACGAGACAAGTAAGCGTGGGTAAGACGCATATGCCAACTTGGGACGTCGATAGAACCCCAGTTCAGAGGGATCTTGTGATCCTGAACTGGCCCATAGGGCAGGGAGTTGTTACAGGTTTCTCTACCTCATCAAGCCCCGGCTGCGCTCCGCTCCGCCGGGCGCGCTCCCGGCCCCGCTGCGCGCTGCGCTCCTGCCTTCGGCCCGCTCCGCGCACGCTGTGCCGACGCGCGCCCACATGTGGATAGGGCCGGTGGCCATGAGTTGATCACCGCAGAGTGCGGCCACGGTCAGAACAATGCCTCCGGCGGGGGATCGGCCGACACCGGGATGGAGGGGGCGCCGCTCCCGGCTGCGGGCCCGTACTGGCGTGCGTGGGGTGCTCCCATCCCGTACGCCATCGACCCAGGCAGAGCCGAGCAGACGCGGCCCAGGGCGTCAAGGTCGTTCGTACAGTGGCGCGCTCCACCTTGACGCCCTGAACCACGCCCGCTCCACGGTGTGTGGGTCGACGGCGTACGGGATGGGAGCTGGGGAGGGTGGTGGGCGAGGATCGCGGGATGGGTGCCGGTCCGCGGGCTGACATCAGTGATGACATCAACGTCTGCGGATCAGGGCAGACAGTGACAGCCCCATACGACTATCGTCACTGGCTGGTGACCCTGCTCACCTGCGCCACCTTCACTGTTATGAGAATGGGATGATGTCGTTTATGAAGGGACGAGTCCTTGTCGTCGACGACGACACCGCACTGGCCGAGATGCTCGGCATCGTGCTGCGTGGTGAAGGTTTTGAGCCGTCTTTCGTAGCCGATGGCGACAAGGCGCTGGCCGCGTTCCGTGAGACCAAGCCTGATCTGGTGCTGCTCGATCTGATGCTGCCCGGCAGGGACGGCATCGAGGTCTGCCGTCTGATCCGGGCGGAGTCCGGAGTGCCGATCGTGATGCTGACGGCGAAGAGCGACACGGTCGACGTCGTCGTGGGCCTGGAGTCGGGCGCCGACGACTACATAGTGAAGCCGTTCAAGCCCAAGGAGCTGGTGGCCCGCATTCGGGCGCGACTGCGGAGGTCGGAGGAGCCGGCGCCGGAGCAGCTCACCATCGGTGACCTGGTGATCGACGTGGCCGGGCACTCCGTGAAGCGGGACGGGCAGTCGATCGCGCTGACCCCGCTCGAGTTCGACCTGCTGGTCGCGCTCGCGCGCAAGCCGTGGCAGGTGTTCACGCGCGAGGTGCTGCTCGAGCAGGTGTGGGGCTACCGGCACGCGGCCGACACGCGGCTGGTCAACGTGCACGTCCAGCGCCTGCGCTCCAAGGTCGAGAAGGACCCGGAGCGGCCGGAGATCGTGGTGACCGTCCGTGGTGTCGGTTACAAGGCCGGACCGAGCTGACATGTCCGCAGACAGCGCCGCTTCGGCTCCCGGCCGGCCCGGGGACCGTCCGGGGCGGCCTGTCGGCCGGAAGGCGACGGGTTCGCGTTGGGGGCGCCTGCTCGAGGGCGGGCTGTTGCAGGGCGGAGTCCAGGGGAGCCCGGTCGTCCGCCTGTTCATGCGCTGGGTGCGTCGTCCGCTGCTGCCCGTCATGCGACTGTGGCGGCGCAACATCCAGCTGAGGGTCGTCGCAACGACCCTGGTGATGTCGCTGGGTGTCGTCCTGCTGCTGGGCTTCGTCGTGATCGGGCAGGTGCGCAACGGCCTGCTGGACGCGAAGGTGAAGGCCTCCCAGAGCCAGGCCACCGGCGGTTTCGCGGTGGCCAAGCAGAATGCCGACGAAGCCGCCGTCGGTGCCACGGGCACCGGCGGCACCGACGGCGTGCCCGCCACCGACGGACAGCAGTCGCAGAACGTCATCCAGTGGATGAGCGACCTCGTGGAGTCGCTCTCCAGCGGCGGCGCGGGCGCCTTCGACGTCGTGACGCTGCCCGTGGGTGACGACACCGGCGGCGGGCGCAGCCCGCGCGGTTCCGGGTACGTCAGCCCGACCGACAGCGTTCCCGCCGACCTGCGCGAGCGGGTCAACAGCAGCACGACCGCCGCGCAGAGCTACACCCGGATCGTCTACAGCAACGGCAAGGACTCCCAGCCGGCGCTGGTCATCGGCAAGCAGGTCAACGACCCCAACGGTCACCCCTACGAGCTGTACTACCTCTTCCCGCTCACGCAGGAGGAGAAGTCCCTGAGCCTGGTCAAGGGCACGCTCGCGACCGCCGGACTCTTCGTCGTCGTACTCCTCGGCGCCATCGCCTGGCTGGTGGTGCGGCAGGTCGTCACGCCCGTGCGGATGGCGGCCGGGATCGCGGAGCGGCTGTCCGCAGGGCGGCTGCAGGAGCGCATGAAGGTCACCGGCGAGGACGACATCGCCCGCTTGGGCGAGGCCTTCAACAAGATGGCGCAGAACCTCCAGGTGAAGATCCAGCAGCTGGAGGACCTGTCGCGGATGCAGCGGCGGTTCGTCTCCGATGTCTCGCACGAGCTGCGCACGCCGCTGACCACCGTCCGGATGGCCGCCGACGTCATCCACGAGGCGCGCGAGGACTTCGACCCGGTGACCGCCCGGTCCGCCGAACTGCTCGCCGACCAGCTGGACCGGTTCGAGTCGCTGCTCGCGGACCTGCTGGAGATCAGCCGCTTCGACGCGGGCGCGGCCGCGCTGGAGGCCGAGCCGATAGACCTCAGGGAGGTCGTGCGGCGGGTGGTCGGCGGGGCCGAGCCGCTCGCCGAGCGCAAGGGCACCCGCATACGGGTCGTCGGCGACCAGCAGCCCGTCGTCGCCGAGGCCGATGCCCGGCGGGTGGAGCGCGTGCTGCGCAACCTCGTCGTCAACGCCGTCGAGCACGGTGACGGCAAGGACGTCGTCGTCAAACTCGCCGCCGCGGGTGGCGCGGTCGCCATCGCGGTGCGCGACTACGGCGTCGGGCTCAAGCCCGGCGAGGCCACCCGCGTCTTCAGCCGCTTCTGGCGGGCCGACCCGGCACGCGCGCGTACCACCGGTGGTACGGGCCTCGGGCTGTCGATCGCCCTGGAGGACGCCAGGCTGCACGGCGGCTGGCTGCAGGCCTGGGGCGAGCCGGGCGGGGGCTCGCAGTTCCGGCTGACGCTGCCGCGGACCGCGGACGAGCCGCTGCGGGGCTCGCCGATACCGCTGGAGCCCAAGGACTCGCGCCGAGGCCGCGGACTCGACGACGCCGGCCGGCCCCGCGGGGCCGAGGAGAAGCGGGCGACCGTTCCGGTGCAGCCCGGCGGCACGATGCCGTCGCTGGCACCGGGCGCCTCGATCCCGCAGCGCCGGACCGCCGCCAGCCCTGTGGTCGACCCGACCGCCCTGCCCGGCAACGGCAACGGCGCGCGCGTGGTGCCCCGGCCCGGCGGAGGCCAGCACCTCGACGGCAGGCCCGCCGGACCGGTGACCGACACCCACGAGGCACGACAGGATCCGCCCGGGCAGCACGAGACGACCGAGCCAGGGGAGGCATTTCGTGGGCGCTGACCGCGAGGGGGGCGCCGGGCGCCGACGGTGGCGCGCGGTGGCGTACGCCGCCTGCGGGGCCGTACTGCTGGCCGGGTGCGCCACGATGCCCGACAGCGGGGACCTGCGGAACGTCGAGTCCACGCCCCGGCAGGACACCGGCGTACGCGTCTTCGCCGTACCGCCCGCCGAGAACGCCTCCTCCAGCGAGATCATGCAGGGCTTCCTGGAGGCGCTGACCAGCGACGACCCGCAGTACGACACGGCCCGCAAGTACCTCACGACGGACGCCGCGCGCTCCTGGCGGCCGGAGCGCTCGACCACCGTCCTCGCCGACGGGCCGAGCATCCCGACCGATGCCCCGCTGAACGGTCGGGAGCAGACCGAGTCCCGCACCTACGTCCTGGCGGGCAACAAGGTCGCCACGGTGGACGCACAGCAGGCCTACGCGCCCGCCGACGGCTCCTACCGCACCAAGGTGCATCTCACGAGGGACCCCAAGAACGGGCAGTGGCGCATCGACGCGCCGCCCGAGGGCGTCGTCATGGGCAAGTCGGACTTCCAGCGCAACTACACGTCCGTCGACAAGTACTACTTCGCCACCCACACCAGGGTCGGGGCGACCGGGGAGCCGGTGGCGGTCGCCGATCCGGTGTTCGTGCGCAGCAAGGTCGACTCGATGACCCAGCTGGTGCGCTCGCTGCTGAACGGGCCCACCGACTGGCTCGAGCCGGTGGTCAGGTCCAGTTTCCCGACCGGTACGGCTCTGCAGAAGGGCGTGTCGGGGCTGACGCCCGACGACCAGAACAAGCTCACGGTCCTGCTCAACGACAAGGCCTCCCGGGTGGGCCAGGCCCGGTGCACGGAGATGGCCACCCAGCTGCTGTTCACGCTGCGGAACCTGACGCCGACCCTGGAGTCCGTCGAGCTGCGGGGGCCCGGCGGACACCGGCTGTGCGAGCTGACGGAGGAGCGTGCCGAGTCCGGTGCCTGGCACGCCTCGGCTCAGAGCCCCGAGTACCTGTACTACCTGGACGGCAAGCACCGGCTGCTGCGGCTGCCGACCGGATCCACCGGGACCAGCGGCACTCCGGTGCCGGGCGTGTTCGGTCAGGGCGCCAAGGAACTGCGGTCGGTGGCCGTCTCGCGGGACGAGCACACGGTGGCCGGGGTCAGCGCCGACGGCAGGTCGCTGTTCATGACGTCGCTGACCGCGGGTGGTGCGCTCGGGAATCCGGTGATCACCAGCCAGGGCGCGAACCTGAAGGACGACCGGCTGACCAACCCGAGCTGGGACACGCGCGGCGACCTGTGGGTGGCCGACCGGGACCCGCGCCGGCAGCGGCTGTACGTCGTGGAGCAGGACGCAGACAGGACGGATAAGCCGGGCAAGCCGAACAAGCCGGTGGAGGTCTCCCTGCCGGATCTGCCCGGCCGGATCGAGGACGTGCGGGTCGCGGCCGACGGGGTGCGGGTCGCGCTGGTCGTCGCGAAGGGCGGCAAGCACTCGCTGCTGATCGGCCGGATCGAGCGGGAGGGCACGGAGGGGGACGCGGGTGACGCGCCGGCGGTCGTCGATCCGCGTCCGGCCGCCCCGGACATGGAGCTGGTCACCGCGATGTCCTGGGCGGGCGACAGCCGGCTGGTCGTGGTCGGCCGTGAGCAGGGTGGCGTGCACCAGATGAGGTACGTCCAGGTCGACGGCTCCACGCTGGACGGTCCGGCGCCCGCGGCGCTCTCGGGTGTGGAGACGATCGCCGCCTCGGAGGACGAGCGGGCGCCGCTGGTGGCCTACTCGGCGGAGGACGGGATCGTGCGGCTGCCCACCGGGGCGCAGTGGCAGAAGGTGGACAAGGACGGGACGGCGCCGGTCTATCCGGGCTGAGGGCGCGGACGCCTGGTTTTCGGCCGTCTTCCGGCGGTGCTCGGGCCGTCTTCCGGTGCTGCTCGGGCTGAGTTCCGCGGTGCTCCGGCCGGCTTCCAGCCGGGTTTCGGATGCCATCCGGCTGTGTTCCGGGTGGGGCTGTTCCGGCGCCCGTACAGGGTTTGTGTACGCCCCTCACCTGCGCGAGTGAGGGGCTTCGGGCGCTTGCCCGCGTTGTCCACAGGGCGCTGTCCACAGGGGTGGCAGGTCCTTCCGGGGGTTGGCACAGTGGTGGACATGCGGGGGTGGTGGCAGGACCTCACCGACCTGGTGCTGCCGGCCGAGTGCGGAGGCTGTGGAGCACCTCGTACGGTGCTCTGCCCGCGGTGCTGGGCAGCCCTGGGCGGAGCCGTGCCGCGCCGGGTGCGGCCGGTGCCGGAGCCGCCGGGACTGCCGGTGGTGCACGCGGCGGCGCCGTACGCGGGGGAGGTGCGCGCGCTTCTCCTCGCACACAAGGAGCGGGGCGCGCTGGCGCTCGCGGGAGCCCTGGGCTCGGCTCTGGCAGGGGCCCTGCGCGCGGGTCTCGCGGCGGGTGGAGCCGGTCGGCAGGGGCTCGGGCCCGTGGTGCTCGTGCCGGTGCCCTCGGCGCGGTGGGCCGTGCGGGCGCGTGGGCACGATCCGGTGCGGCGGATGGCGCTCGCCGCGGCCGGGGAGCTGCGGCGCACCGGGACACCGGCCCGGGTGGCAGCCGTGCTGCGGCAGCGGCGGGCCGTCGCGGACCAGGCGGGTCTGGACGCGCGGCGGCGCAGGGAGAACGTCGCGGGTGCGCTGGAGGTGACGGCAGGTGGGACACGGCTGCTCGACGGCGGACGGGTCGTGCTCGTCGACGACCTGATCACGACGGGCGCAAGCCTCGCGGAGGCGGCGCGGGCCCTGCGCGAGACGGTCGGTTCCCACCGTGACGGGAGAAAGGGGAGAAGTGGAGGGGCGCAGACCGTGTACGCGAGCGCAACTCGGGAAGGAAGGGGGGAACAACGGACGGAAACACGATCGGTGAGGGGGAACTGGGTGCACGGTGCACCGGAAAAAGCGGCGTCGAACGTCAACGAAGTGGCACTCCATGCCGCCGTGGTCGCCGCTCCCAGCGTTTCTTTCGGAATAAACAGGAACTGAAGGCGAGCCTGCATCGTTGCAGGTAGCGAGAGCGTCAATTCACTTGAACGGAGGTACGCGGCGGTAGAGGGTGACGACATCCGTCCGGGCGAGATATGTTCGGTTGAGAGGAAAGGCGCAGGCCACACCTCCCATATCCGAATGCCGTGCTGCGGGTTTTCCGCAATCACCCGCTTCGGTGGGGTGGAGATCTTGTCCATGGGGGAGGAGGAGGTGGAGTCACCGAGTCCGGGGTTCCGGGGTTCGCCGGAGCCTGGTGCAAAAAGGGAGACGCTCCGCCGACGGAGCGGAGTGATCCGGGAACGGAGTTCTGCGTGGACATCGTCGTCAAGGGCCGCAAGACCGAGGTGCCCGAGCGGTTCCGCAAGCACGTGGCCGAGAAGCTGAAGCTGGAGAAGATCCAGAAGCTCGACGGCAAGGTGATCAGCCTCGACGTCGAGGTGTCCAAGGAGCCCAACCCCCGACAGGCCGACCGCTGTGACCGAGTGGAGATCACGCTCCGCTCCCGCGGTCCGGTGATCCGGGCGGAGGCGTCGGCCAGCGACCCGTACGCGGCACTCGACATCGCCGCGGAGAAGCTGGGCGCCCGGCTGCGCAAGCAGCACGACAAGCGTGTGGTGCGCCGCGGCGCACGACGGATCCCGGCGGCCGAGGTGCCCGACCGCGTCCCGGGCGTGGCGACGCTCAACGGCAACGGCCTTCCCGTCCACGACGAGGACATGGAAGGAGTGCCGACGAAGAGGATCGGCTCGCTGGAGGTCAAGGGCGAAGGCCCCCTGGTCGTCCGCGAGAAGACCCACGTCGCTGCCCCGATGAGCCTTGACCAGGCTCTCTACGAGATGGAACTGGTCGGCCACGACTTCTACCTGTTCGTCGACTCCGAGACCAAGGAGCCGAGCGTCGTCTATCGGCGCCACGCCTATGACTACGGCGTCATCCACCTCAGCACGGAACTGATGGTCGCCGAGGCGCAGGCGACCGTGGCGGGCGGCACGCTGAGCGGCTGAGCTGCCCGATCGAAGCGGAGCAGGTGCCCCTGGAGCGCGTGTGCGCCCCCAGGGGCACCCGTGTGCGGCCAGATCGCGCCCCGCACGTCACCGCGGTGACGTCCGGGCATGAAATCATGGGCGCACCGGCCCAACCGGTGGGCCGCTGCCTTGCGTTGGCGATGGCACAGGACCACAGGCCACAGCCTTCAGGGGGAGGAACGATGGCGGACACCTTCGGACCGATGCGCGTCCCGGACGCCGACGACGGCGTCATCGGTATGGGCCCGGACACGGACTCTCCACGCAAGGAGCCGATCAGGGTCCTGGTCGTGGACGACCACGCCCTCTTCCGCCGGGGTCTGGAGATCGTGCTCGCGGCCGAGGAGGACATTCAGGTCGTGGGCGAGGCGGGCGACGGGGCCGAGGCCGTCGACAAGGCGGCCGACCTGCTGCCCGACATTGTGTTGATGGACGTGCGGATGCCCAAGCGCGGTGGGATCGAGGCCTGCACCTCCATCAAGGAGGTCGCCCCCAGCGCGAAGATCATCATGCTGACGATCAGCGACGAGGAGGCCGACCTCTACGACGCGATCAAGGCGGGCGCGACCGGATACCTGCTCAAGGAGATCTCCACCGACGAGGTGGCCACCGCCATTCGCGCGGTGGCCGACGGGCAGTCGCAGATCAGCCCGTCCATGGCGTCCAAGCTCCTCACCGAGTTCAAGTCGATGATCCAGCGCACCGACGAGCGCCGGCTGGTGCCCGCGCCCCGGCTGACCGACCGCGAGCTCGAGGTGCTCAAGCTCGTCGCCACGGGGATGAACAACCGGGACATCGCCAAGGAACTGTTCATCTCCGAGAACACTGTGAAGAACCATGTGCGCAACATCCTGGAGAAGCTGCAGCTGCACTCCAGGATGGAGGCGGTCGTCTACGCGATGCGCGAGAAGATCCTCGAGATCCGCTAGTGCCTGCCGCCCGTGCCTAGGCGAGGGCGCGGGCGAGTTCCCGGGCGAGGGGCTCGCGGAGTTCGGGGGCGTCCACGCGCTCCACCCGGACGTCCGTGCAGTTCACCCAGGTCGCCGCCTCGATCAGGGCCTGGGCGACCGCCGGGACGGCCTTCCGACCGTCCAGAGTGACCTGCTTGGCGACCAGGGTGTGACCCTCACGGGCAGGGTCGACACGGCCGATCAGCCGGCCGCCGGCCAGCACCGGCATCGCGAAATAGCCGTACACCCGCTTCTGCTTGGGGACATAGGCATCCAGGCGGTGGGTGAAGCCGAAGATCCGCTCCGTGCGCGCCCGCTCCCACACCAGTGAGTCGAACGGGGACAGCAGCGTGGTGCGGTGCCGGCCGCGCGGCGGTGTCGCGAGGGCGGCCGGGTCCGCCCAGGCGGGCCGGTTCCAGCCCTCGACCTCAACCGGCACCAGACCCGAGTCGGCGATCACGGCATCCACCTGTTCGCCCTTGAGGCGGTGGTAGTCGGCGATGTCCGCGCGCGTGCCGACGCCGAGGGCCTCGCCGGCCAGCCGGACCAGGCGGCGCACGCACTCGGTGTCGTCCAGCTCGTCGTGCAGCAGCGGGCCCGGGATCGCGCGCTCGGCGAGGTCGTACACCCGCTTCCAGCCGCGGCGCTCGACGCACACCACCTCGCCGTACATCAGCGCGCGCTCCACGGCGACCTTGGTGCCGGACCAGTCCCACCAGTCGTCGGTCTTCTTCGCGCCGCCGAGCTCCGTGGCCGTCAGCGGCCCTTCCGCGCGCAGCTGCTTGATGACCTGGTCGTAGGTGCCGTCGGGCAGCTCGTGGTTCCAGTGCGGGCGGGCACGGTAGGCGCGGCGGCGGAAGGCGAAGTGCGGCCACTCCTCGACCGGGAGGATGCACGCGGCGTGCGACCAGTACTCGAAGGCGTGAGGCCGGGCCACAGGCGCGCCGGGGGACGAGGCCTTCCAGTAGGCCGACTCCGCGGTCCTGCGGCCGACCGCGCCCAGGCGCGCGTACGGGACCAGTTCGTGGGAGCGGGCGAGCACCGAGATCGTGTCGAGCTGGACCGCGCCGAGGTGGCGGAGCACCCCGCGGACACCGGCCCGCCGGTCGGGCGCGCCGAGGAAGCCCTGGGCCCGCAGGGCGATACGGCGGGCGTCGTCCGCGGTGAGGGAGGTGGCGGGGCGCGGAAGGGTCGTCATGCCTCGGACGATAGGTGGTGCCACTGACAATCCCCCGTGAGCTGCGCTTTCGCCTCACGGCGGGGCAACGGCGCGCGGGCCGGCACGCCGCTCACGAGCGCGTGGGCGGGTTCGGCCGGTCAGGGGCGGGCGGGCAGGTACGGGGCCGCGGACGGCAGGCCCAGGTCCGAAGGGAGCAGGGAGCCGACCCAGCAGTCCCGCCGCACCCCCTTGTTGTTGAGCCCGGAGCGCAGCGTGCCCTCCACGGTGAAGCCCGCGCGCTCGGCCACCGCGCGCGAGGCGAGATTGCCGACCTCGGCGCGCCACTCGACGCGGTCGACGCCCAGCTCGGTGAAGATCCACCGGCAGGCGGTGAGCGTGGCCTCCGTGATGTAGCCGCGGCCGCGATGTTCCTTGGTCGCCCAGAAGCCGACCTCCGCCGCGCCGAGCCCGCGCATCGTGAGGCCGAGCATGCCGGCCAGCTCCCCGCCGGTCAGGAAGACCCCGAACGTGAACATCGAACTCTGCGACCAGCCGTCGGGCACCATCTCCTCCGTGAAGCCGCGGGCGTGCTCGGGCAGATAGGGCGAGGGGACCACGGTCCAGCGCTGGATCTCGGAATCCTGGGCGGCCGCGTACACCGCGTCGGTGTCGGCCGGCCCCACGGTGCGCAACACGAGACGGTCGGTGGTCAGGGTGACGGGTTCCATCGGCCGATTCTTCTCCGACGACCCGCGCCTCGCCATAGGTTTTCGCCATGAGTGAGCGCGTCGTCACAATTCGCGCAAATCCTCGCGGTGACGCGGCACTATCCTCGGTCGCCGCCCGTTGTCCAGGGTGAAGGAGCCGTCGAACCGCCAGGCCTCCCGGCACGGCCGGGTCCTCGCATACGATGGCCGTTGCTCAGTACGTCCAATGGAAAACCGACCGTCCCAGGCCCGACCGGCAAGGAGACCAGCCCCCGTGTCCGTCCTCTCGAAGATCATGCGTGCAGGCGAAGGCAAGATCCTGCGCAAGCTGCACCGCATCGCGGACCAGGTCAACTCCATCGAAGAGGACTTCGTCGACCTCTCCGACGCCGAGCTGCGGGCCCTCACCGATGAGTACAAGCAGCGTTACGCCGACGGCGAGTCCCTCGACGACCTGCTCCCCGAGGCGTTCGCCACCGTCCGCGAGGCCGCCAAGCGCGTCCTCGGCCAGCGGCACTACGACGTCCAGATGATGGGCGGCGCCGCCCTCCACCTCGGCTACGTGGCCGAGATGAAGACCGGAGAGGGCAAGACCCTCGTCGGCACGCTGCCCGCGTATCTGAACGCTCTCTCCGGGGACGGCGTCCACCTCATCACGGTCAACGACTACCTGGCCGAGCGCGACTCCGAGATGATGGGGCGCGTCCACAAGTTCCTGGGCCTGAGCGTCGGCTGCATCCTGGCCAACATGACGCCGGCCCAGCGCCGCGAGCAGTACGAGTGCGACATCACGTACGGCACGAACAACGAGTTCGGCTTCGACTACCTCCGCGACAACATGGCGTGGTCCAAGGACGAGCTCGTCCAGCGCGGCCACAACTTCGCCATCGTCGACGAGGTCGACTCCATCCTGGTCGACGAGGCCCGTACGCCGCTGATCATCTCCGGCCCGGCCGACCAGGCCACCAAGTGGTACGGCGACTTCGCCAAGCTGGTCACGCGCCTGAAGAAGGGCGAGGCGGGCAACCCCCTCAAGGGCATCGAGGAGACCGGCGACTACGACGTCGACGAGAAGAAGCGCACGGTCGCCATCCACGAGAACGGTGTCTCCAAGGTCGAGGACTGGCTGGGCATCGACAACCTCTACGAGTCGGTGAACACGCCGCTGGTGGGCTACCTGAACAACGCCATCAAGGCCAAGGAGCTCTTCAAGAAGGACAAGGACTACGTCGTCATCGACGGCGAGGTCATGATCGTCGACGAGCACACCGGCCGTATCCTCGCCGGCCGCCGCTACAACGAGGGCATGCACCAGGCGATCGAGGCGAAGGAAGGGGTGGACATCAAGGACGAGAACCAGACGCTCGCCACGATCACCCTCCAGAACTTCTTCCGCCTCTACAAGAAGCTCTCCGGCATGACCGGTACGGCGATGACCGAGGCCGCCGAGTTCCACCAGATCTACAAGCTCGGCGTGGTCCCGATCCCGACCAACAAGCCGATGATCCGCAAGGACCAGTCGGACCTGATCTACCGCACCGAGGTCGCCAAGTTCGAGGCCGTCGTCGACGACATCGCCGAGAAGCACGAGAAGGGCCAGCCGATCCTGGTCGGCACCACCTCGGTCGAGAAGTCCGAGTACCTCTCGCAGCAGCTCAGCAAGCGCGGCATCCAGCACGAGGTGCTCAACGCCAAGCACCACGAGCGCGAGGCGCAGATCGTCGCCCAGGCCGGCCGCAAGGGTGCCGTCACGGTCGCCACGAACATGGCCGGCCGTGGTACCGACATCAAGCTCGGCGGCAACCCCGAGGACCTCGCCGAGGCGGAGCTGCGCCAGCGCGGCCTCGACCCCGAGGAGCACATCGAGGAGTGGGCCGCGGCGCTGCCCGACGCCCTGGGCAGGGCCGAGCAGGCGGTCAAGGCGGAGAAGGACGAGGTCGAGCTGAGCGGCGGCCTCTACGTGCTGGGCACCGAGCGGCACGAGTCCCGGCGTATCGACAACCAGCTGCGTGGTCGTTCCGGCCGTCAGGGCGACCCGGGCGAGTCCCGTTTCTACCTGTCGCTGGGCGACGACCTGATGCGCCTGTTCAAGGCGCAGATGGTAGAGCGCGTGATGTCCATGGCCAACGTGCCCGACGACGTGCCGATCGAGAACAAGATGGTCACGCGCGCGATCGCGTCCGCGCAGTCGCAGGTCGAGCAGCAGAACTTCGAGACCCGCAAGAACGTCCTGAAGTACGACGAGGTCCTCAACCGGCAGCGCGAGGTCATCTACGGCGAGCGCCGCCGCGTCCTGGAGGGCGAGGACCTGCACGAGCAGGTGCAGCACTTCATGGACGACACGATCGACGCGTACATCGCCGCCGAGACCGCCGACGGCTTCCCCGAGGACTGGGACCTGGACCGGCTGTGGGGCGCCTTCCGCCAGCTGTACCCGGTGGAGGTCTCCGTCGACGAGCTGGAGGAGGCGGCCGGTGACCGTGCCGGTCTGACCGCCGAGTACATCTCCGAGTCCATCAAGGACGACATCCTCGAGCAGTACCAGGCCCGCGAGACGCAGCTCGGCTCCGAGATCATGCGAGAGCTGGAGCGGCGGGTCGTGCTGTCGGTCCTGGACCGCAAGTGGCGCGAGCACCTTTACGAGATGGACTACCTCCAGGAGGGCATCGGCCTGCGCGCGATGGCGCAGAAGGACCCGCTGGTCGAGTACCAGCGCGAGGGCTTCGACATGTTCACCGCGATGATGGAGGGCATCAAGGAGGAGTCCGTCGGCTACCTGTTCAACCTGGAGGTCCAGGTCGAGCAGCAGGTCGAGGAAGTCCCGGTCGAGGCCGCCGAGCCGGCCGCCGAGGGTGTCCAGGACACGGTGCCGGCCCAGGCCGGTGCGCGCCCGGAGATCCGGGCCAAGGGACTGGACGTCCCGCAGCGCCGGGACATGCACTTCTCCGCGCCGTCGGTGGACGGTGAGGGCGGCATCGTGGAGCGCGACCTCGAGGACGACGAGCCGGTGCGCTCCGAGGCGGACGGCCTGACCCGCGCCGAGCGACGCAAGCAGGCCAAGCAGGGCGGTCGTCGCCGCAAGAAGTGACCTGACGGCGCTTCAGCCGGTCTTCGGGGCCGGGCTTCCTTCGGGGGCCCGGCCCTTCGGCTTGGTGCGGATGCCGTTCGGTGCGGATGCGGCTCGGTGCGGCCGCGGGCAGGCGGGGTGTCAGTCCTCGGGGCCGCGTGGTGGGAGGGGGATGCCGAGGTCCACCGCTGTGCAGCGCCAGCGCAGGTCCTGGCCCTGTTCCAGGCGGAAGGCCATGGCGCGGAGCCGGCGGCCGGCGGCGATGCGGGCGAAGACCTCGAGGGCGCCGGTGCGGGGGACGTAGTAGCCGATGTCGTGGACGACCGGGCGGGTGCCGCGGGTTCGCAGGGGGCTGTGTTCGACGAGGTGCGCGAGGTCGTCGTAGGCGCGGCCCGCGGTGTGGCGGAGCATCCAGTGGACCGGGCGCTGACCGCTCAGAACGGCCAGCAGGCGGTCGGCGAAGAGGTCGGTGGGGCGACGGCTCGCTACGGCCGCGGCGGACGCTGTGGCAGGCGTACGTGCGCTCCCGGGTGACGGTGACGGTGCCGTGCCCTCCGGCCTCGCCTTCGTCTCCCCGCTGCTCCACCTCTTCGGGCTGATCCCTCTCTCCTCGCTCCCCTCGCCGCTCCTGATCGGTGTGCGGGGCGGTGCGCCGCCGGGGCGGCGGGAGTCGCGGCGGGTCGGTGGGCGGTGGCGCGGGCTGGTTCGCGGCTGGGACGTGCGGCTCATGACCTTGTTCATGGGGGCCCCGTTCGGCCGGCCCGGTCGGTACCGGGCGGTAACTAGCTGGTGGGGATCTTGTACGGGGGCCGGGTCCGGCGCGGCAAGGAAGGCCGGACCACGGGTCGGGGGCCGGGCACGTTCACTTATTCGTGTGGTGAGGGGCCGCGAGATCCTTGTGGTTGAGCTGCCGGACCGGGTGAGGTGCGAGGCGTGAGGTGGACGCTTCCGAGGGCGCGGGCGGGGACTCGAAAGGGGACAACCGCACGTATCCTGAAGGCCCGTCGGTGCCCAGGAAAGAGCGGCCAGCCATGCGCGTCTACGTCCCCCTGACCCTCCCCGGTCTCGCCGAGGCGCACAAGACGGGCGAGCTGGGGAGCGGCCCCTTCGTCGCTTACGGCGTCACGCCCGCGCTGCGTGAGTGGTACCTCTCCGACGACATCGAGGAACTCGAGTACGCCGCGCTCGGCCGGGCCGCGCAGGCCTCGCTGCGGCTGCTGGCGGCCGACTCGGACGCGGTGCGGCGCCGGGTCGTGGTCGCGGTGGACGTGGCCGACGGCGCGACGCGTGTGGACCCGGGCCGGGGGCTCGACCCGACCGTGCTGGGCGAGATCACGGTGACCGTCACGGTGCCGCTGGCGAAGGCGGCCGCGGTGCACGTCGACGCCGATGACGCGGAGCAGGACGTGACCGCGGCGGCGGGGGCGCTGGCGGCGGCCGACGGAGGGGACGACGACGCGCAGTTCGTCGTGGACGGTGCCGACGACCATGAGCTCTTGTGGTACGCCACGCAGGAGATCCCGAACCTTCTGGACCGGGGCTGACCTGCGGCGACTGCGTCGGCTGTCGGGATTGTCAGTGGCGGCGGGTACGGTTTTCGGCATGGGGACGTACGCAGGCGCGCACATTGTCTGGGACTGGAACGGGACGCTGTTCCACGACAATGACGCGATCATCGGGGCGACGAACGCCGCCTTCGCCCAGCTGGGGCTGGCGCCGATCACGCTGGAGCAGTACCGGGCGCTGTACTGCGTGCCGGTGCCGAAGTTCTACGAGCGGCTGATGGGACGGCTGCCCACCGACGCCGAGTGGGAGCTGAT
This sequence comes from Streptomyces sp. NPDC002520, assembly GCF_053595235.1. Lineage (NCBI taxonomy): Bacteria > Bacillati > Actinomycetota > Actinomycetes > Kitasatosporales > Streptomycetaceae > Streptomyces > Streptomyces sp. NPDC002520. The sequence continues at coordinate 23,343 of NZ_JBSFXG010000004.1, forward strand.
GGACGGGGTCTTCCACCAGCACTACACCGAGCACCGGGTGCGGTGCGGGCTGACCGAGGGAGCGGCCGAGCTGCTCGCGGGGTGGCGGTCGGCGGGGCACAGCCAGTCGCTGCTGAGCATGTACGGGCACGAGGACCTGGTGCCGTTGGTGCGCGGCTTCGGGATCGAGGCGCACTTCATACGCGTCGACGGGCGGACGGGTCCGTCCGGAGGCAGCAAGGCCCAGCACATGGTGCGGCATCTGGACGCGCTCGCCCTGGTGTCCGGCGGGGTGGAGCCCGCGCGGACCGTGGTGATCGGCGACGCGGCCGACGACGCGGTGGCCGCCGGACACGTGGGGGCGCGGGCCGTGCTGTACACCGGGGGGTCGCACAGCCGGGCCAGCCTGGAGGAGGTCGGGGTGCCGGTGGTGGACACGCTGGCCGAGGCCGTGGCGGAGGCGCAGCGGCTGGTGGCGTAGCCGCGGCAGCCGCGGCCACGCCAGGCGGTCCGCCCGCGGGCGGAGGTCAGCTCACCGGCGCCTTGGCGCGGAGCACCTTGAGGAACTCTCGCATCCACCCCGGATGGTCCGGCCAGGCGCGCGCCGAGACGAGAGTGCCGTCGACCACCGTCTCGGTGTCCTCGAAGTGGGCTCCGGCGGACTGCATGTCCAGTTCCAGCGCTGGGTACGCCGTGACCCGGCGGCCGCGCAGGCTGTCGATCGCGGCGGTGAGCAGGGGGCCGTGGCAGATCTGGGCGACCGGCTTGTCCGCGTCGAAGAAGGCCTTGAGGATCTTGCGTAGTTCGGGATCGTTGCGCAGGTACTCGGGGGCGCGGCCGCCGGGGACGACGATGGCCGCGTACTGGCCGGGGTCGACCTCGGAGAAGGCCAGGTCGGCGGGCCAGGTGTAGCCGGGCTTCTCGGTGTAGGTGTCGTAGCCGGGCTCGAAGTCGTGGACGACGAAGCGGAGCGTCTTGCGGGTGGGGGCCGCGATGTCGACGTCGTAGCCTTCCTCGCGCAGGCGCTGGTAGGGGTAGAGGACTTCCAGGGACTCCGCTGCGTCGCCGGTGATGATGAGGATTTTCGCGGGCATGTCGGCTCCTCCTGCACGGGCGGGCTCGCCAGAAGTGCCCGTCGCTTTCAGGGTGCGGCCCCGCTCGCCCGAGCGCGACCGATGCCCGCCGGATCCGGCACGGCGAACGCACCCGATCCGGCACCGGACAGCCGATCCGCGCCTTTGCGCCGAACCGTTCGGTGACCGGTTCCGTGCCACTTGCGTGCCGGCTGAAGGGCCGAGTACGTCACCCGTCCCGATGGTGCCCCTGTGCAGAACGTCAAACTTCACCGCTCGGTTTTGTACACATACGGCTCATGACGTGCCCCGGGTGAGGAGCGATAGCCTTGTGGCGTGATCAGCGCGATATCTCGCGGGGGCGCTTTCGCTCCTGCCCTGCGCCCGGGTTGCACGGAGCACCTCCGTGACCGGGCGGCGGTCGCTGGTCCTCGCGGGCGGGTCGGGGGCGCGGAAGCCCTCAGGACGCCGACGGCGGCCCGGAAGACGGCGATGCCGACAGCAGCGCCGGACTCGACGGTTGTGCCGACAATGGCCGAATTCCCCCCGCTCATCTCACCTCGCGGCATAGCGTCTGATCGGTCCGGACATTCCGGGCCGTGGCGTCGAGCCGGAGGGGAAAGCACCGTTTTTCCTTCTACGTCACGCAACGGCGCGCGACAGGAGCCAGAGGACAATGCAGACCAAGCTGGACGAAGCCAAGGCCGAGCTGCTCGAACGGGCCGCGCGGGTAGCTGAGAACAGCCCGGTCGGGGGGCACCTACCGACCGGGACGACGAGCGAGGGCACCGGCGCTCCGGACAGCGAATCCGTACTCGCGTTCCTCCAGCGCTACTACCTGCACACCGCCCCGGAGGACCTTGCCGACCGGGACCCGGTCGATGTCTTCGGCGCCGCGGTCTCGCACTACCGGCTCGCCGAGAACCGCCCGCAGGGCACCGCGAACGTCCGGGTGCACACCCCGACGGTCGAGGAGAACGGCTGGACCTGCAGCCACACGGTCGTGGAGGTCGTCACCGACGACATGCCCTTCCTCGTCGACTCGGTCACCAACGAGCTGACCCGGCAGGGACGCGGCATCCACGTCGTCATCCACCCGCAGATCGTCGTCCGGCGGGACGTCACCGGCAAGCTCATCGAGGTGCTGCCGACCGCGCCCAACGGCGACCTCCCGCACGACGCGCACATCGAGTCCTGGATCCACGTCGAGACCGACCGGGAGACGGACCGCGCCGACCTGAAGCAGATCACCGCCGATCTGCTGCGCGTGCTGTCCGACGTCCGTGAGGCCGTCGAGGACTGGGAGAAGATGCGGGACGCGGCGACCCGTCTCGCCGACGGCCTGGGCGAGGAGCCCCGGCCGGCCGACCTCCCCGGGCCGGACGTCGAGGAGGCCCGCGAACTGCTGCGCTGGCTCTCCGCCGACCACTTCACCTTCCTCGGCTACCGCGAGTACGAGCTGCGCGGCGACGACACCCTGGCCGCCGTCCCCGGCACCGGCCTCGGCATACTGCGCTCCGACCCGCAGCACGCCGAGGACGACCAGCACCCCGTCAGCCCCTCCTTCGAGCGGCTGCCGGCCGACGCCCGCGCCAAGGCCCGCGAGCACAAGCAGCTGGTGCTGACCAAGGCGAACAGCCGGGCCACCGTGCACCGGCCGTCGTACCTGGACTACATCGGCGTCAAGAAGTTCGACGCGGACGGCAACGTCGTCGGCGAGCGCCGCTTCCTCGGTCTGTTCTCCTCCGCGGCCTACACCGAGTCGGTCCGCCGGGTCCCGGTCATCCGCCGCAAGGTGGACGAGGTCCTGGTCCGCGCCGGGTTCTCGCCCCACAGCCACGACGGCCGCGACCTGCTCCAGATCCTGGAGACCTACCCGCGCGACGAGCTGTTCCAGACCCCGCCCGCCGAGCTGCAGGCCATCGCGACGAGCGTGCTGTACCTGCAGGAGCGGCGCCGGCTGCGGCTCTACCTGCGCCAGGACGAGTACGGCCGCTACTACTCGGCCCTCGTCTACCTGCCGCGCGACCGCTACACCACCGGTGTCCGGCTGCGGATCATCGACATCCTGAAGGAGGAGCTCGGCGGCATCAGCGTCGACTTCACCGCCTGGAACACCGAGTCGATCCTGTCCCGGCTGCACTTCGTCGTCCGTGTCCAGCCCGGCACCGTGCTGCCGCAGCTCTCGGATGCCGACCGGGAGCGCATCGAGGCGCGCCTGGTCGAGGCCGCCCGCTCCTGGGCCGACGGGTTCGCCGAGGCGCTCAACGCCGAGTGCGGCGAGGAGCGCGCCGCCGAGCTGCTGCGCCGCTACAACGGCGGCAACTCCTTCCCCGAGGGCTACAAGGCCGACCACACCCCGCGCGCGGCGGTCGCCGACCTGGTCCACCTGGAGCGGCTCACCGACGAGGCGGGCAACGACTTCGCGCTGAGCCTGTACGAGCCGGTGGGCGCCTCCCCGGAGGAGCGCCGCTTCAAGATCTACCGCAAGGGCGCGGCGGTCTCCCTGTCCGCGGTGCTGCCGGTGCTCAACCGGCTCGGCGTCGAGGTCGTGGACGAGCGGCCGTACGAGCTGCGCTGCGTGGACCGCACCACCGCCTGGATCTACGACTTCGGCCTGCGCATGCCCAAGTCGCCGGCCGGCGGCGGCGAGTACCTCGGCGAGGGCGGCCGTGAGCGGTTCCAGGAGGCGTTCGCCGCGACCTGGACCGGCAAGGCGGAGAACGACGGCTTCAACGCCCTCGTGCTGAGCGCCGGGCTGACCTGGCGGGAGGCGATGGTGCTGCGCGCGTACGCCAAGTACCTGCGCCAGGCCGGTTCCACCTTCAGCCAGGACTACATGGAGGACACCCTCCGCAACAACGTCCACACCACCCGGCTGCTCGTCTCGCTCTTCGAGGCGCGGATGGCGCCGGAGCGGCAGCAGGCCGGCGTGGAACTCACCGACGCGCTGCTGGAGGAGCTGGACGCGGCGCTGGACCAGGTGGCGAGCCTGGACGAGGACCGCATCCTGCGCTCCTTCCTGACCGTCATCAAGGCGACCCTGCGCACGAACTTCTTCCAGCGGACGCGCGACCTCGAGCCGCACTCCTACGTCTCCATGAAGTTCGACCCGCAGGCCATCCCGGACCTGCCCGCGCCGCGACCGGCGTACGAGATCTGGGTGTACTCGCCGCGGGTCGAGGGCGTGCACCTGCGCTTCGGCAAGGTCGCGCGCGGCGGTCTGCGCTGGTCCGACCGGCGTGAGGACTTCCGTACCGAGATCCTCGGCCTGGTCAAGGCGCAGATGGTCAAGAACACCGTCATCGTGCCGGTCGGCGCCAAGGGCGGCTTCGTCGCCAAGCAGCTGCCCGACCCGAGCGTGGACCGGGACGCGTGGCTGGCCGAGGGCGTCGCCAGCTACAAGACGTTCATCTCGGCGCTGCTCGACATCACCGACAACATGGTGGCCGGCGAGGTCGTGCCGCCGAAGGACGTGGTGCGGCACGACGAGGACGACACCTACCTGGTGGTCGCGGCCGACAAGGGCACGGCGACGTTCTCCGACATCGCCAACGGGGTCGCCGAGTCGTACAACTTCTGGCTGGGCGACGCCTTCGCCTCCGGCGGCAGCGCGGGCTACGACCACAAGGGCATGGGCATCACCGCGCGCGGCGCCTGGGAGTCCGTGAAGCGGCACTTCCGTGAGCTGGGCGTGGACACGCAGAGCGAGGACTTCACGGTCGTCGGCATCGGTGACATGTCCGGTGACGTGTTCGGCAACGGCATGCTGCTCTCCGAGCACATCCGCGTGGTCGCCGCCTTCGACCACCGGCACATCTTCATCGACCCCACCCCGGACGCGGCCACCTCCTACGCCGAGCGCCGCCGCCTGTTCGAGCTGCCCCGCTCCAGCTGGGCCGACTACAACACCGAGCTGCTGTCGGCGGGCGGCGGGGTCTTCCCGCGCAGCGCCAAGGCGATCACGCTCAACGCGCACATCCGCGAGGCGCTGGGCATCGAGGAGAAGATCTCCAAGATGACCCCGGCCGACCTGATGAAGACGATCCTCAAGGCCCCGGTGGACCTGCTGTGGAACGGCGGCATCGGCACCTATGTGAAGTCGTCGGCGGAGTCGAACGCCGACGTCGGCGACAAGGCCAACGACGCCATCCGGGTCGACGGCAGGGACCTGCGGGTCAAGGTCGTCGGCGAGGGCGGCAACCTGGGTATGACCCAGCTCGGCCGGATCGAGTTCGCCGCACAGGGCGGGAAGATCAACACCGACGCGATCGACAACAGCGCCGGCGTGGACACCTCCGACCACGAGGTGAACATCAAGATCCTGCTGAACGGCCTGGTCGCGGACGGCGACATGACCGTCAAGCAGCGCAACAAGCTGCTCGCCGAGATGACCGACGAGGTCGGCGCGCTGGTGCTGCGCAACAACTACGCGCAGAACGTGGCGCTCGCCAACGCCCTCTTCCAGTCCAAGGACATGCTGCACGCGCAGCAGCGGTTCATCCGCCACATGGTCCGCGAGGGTCACCTGGACCGGGCGCTGGAGTTCCTGCCGACCGACCGCCAGATCCGCGAGCGCCTCGGCTCCGGAGCCGGTCTGACCAGCCCGGAGACGGCGGTCCTGCTGGCGTACACGAAGATCACGGTCGCCGAGGAGCTGCTGGCCACCTCGCTGCCGGACGACCCGTACCTGCGCAGCCTGCTGCACGCGTACTTCCCGACGGCGCTGCGCGAGCGGTTCGCGGACGCGGTCGACAGCCACCCGCTGCGCCGTGAGATCACCACGACCGTGCTGGTCAACGACACGGTCAACACGGGCGGTACGACGTACCTGCACCGCCTGCGCGAGGAGACCGGTGCCTCGCTGGAGGAGATCGTCCGCGCCCAGACCGCGGCCCGCGTGATCTTCCGCTCGGCGCCGGTGTGGGACGCGGTCGAGGAGCTGGACAACAAGGTCGACGCGGACGTCCAGACCCGGATCCGGCTGCACTCGCGCCGTCTGGTCGAGCGAGGCACGCGCTGGCTGCTCAACAACCGGCCGCAGCCGCTGGAGCTCGCCGAGACGGTCGAGTTCTTCGCCGAGCGGGTCGAGCAGGTCTGGCAGCAGCTGCCGAAGCTGGTGCGCGGCGCGGACCTGGAGTGGTGGCAGCACATCTACGACGAGCTGACCGCCGTCGGTGTCCCGGACGAGCTGGCCACCCGCGTGGCCGGGTTCTCCTCGGCGTTCCCGGCGCTGGACATCGTCTCGGTGGCCGACCGCATGAGCAAGGAGCCGCTGGACGTCGCCGAGGTCTACTACGACCTCGCCGACCGCCTCGGCGTCACCCAGCTCATGGACCGGATCATCGAGCTGCCCCGCGCCGACCGCTGGCAGTCCATGGCGCGCGCCTCCATCCGTGAGGACCTCTTCGCGGCCCACGCGGCGCTCACCGCGGACGTCCTCGCCGTCGGCAACGGCAGCTCGACGCCCGAGCAGCGCTTCGAGGCGTGGGAGCGGAAGAACGCGGCGCTCCTGAGCCGGGCGCGCACCACCCTGGAGGAGATCCGCGGTTCGGACTCCTTCGACCTCGCCAACCTGTCGGTGGCGATGCGGACGATGCGGACGCTGCTGCGCACGCATTCGTAGCGGTACAGCGTCGTAGCCCTACGACGGCGTAGCAGTACACCGTCGTAGCCGTACGACACGGAAGGCGCCCCGGGCCGGTCAGGTCCGGGGCCTTTCTTTTTGTCTTCTTGCCGACCTTTAGGCAAAAACGTTCGGCGAATTTACCGTTTCCTGCTGATCGGTGCACTTCGGATAGGGTCTGCGCTGTGACAGTGAACCTCACCGAGACTCGCCCGGCAGAACCCGCGCCCGCATCGGCCCCGGCACCGGCTCCGGCTCCGGCCCGGTCCGTCTCACGGGTCATGCTGGAGATCGCGAAATTCGGGATCGTCGGCGGCAGCGGTGTCCTCGTCAATTTCCTGGTGTTCAACCTGCTGCTGCACGCCCTGGCCTGGCAGGCCATGACCGCGACGGTCCTGGCCAGCTGTGTCGCGATGGCGACGAATTACCTGGGCTTCCGCTTCTTCGCCTATCGGGACCGGGACTCGCGCACCCGCCGGCAGATCGTGCTGTTCTTCGTCTTCAGCGGTCTTGGCGTGGTGATGGAAAGCGGCTTGTTCTGGATCGGTTATCGCGGGCTCGGACTGCACAGTGCGTTCGAATCGAATGTCGTGAAGGCATTGTCGATCGTGCTGGCCTCCGCCTTCCGTTTCCTCGTCTACCGCACCTATGTGTTCCAGCAGGATGCGCGCCGCGCCGCCTAGCACGACGAGCGCCGGCCGGGCCCTGCCCCAGGCCGCCGCCGTGCTCGTGCTGGTCCTGATGCTCCTGGTCGTCGTCCGTCTGCCCTGGGCGGGCGACCTCGGCATGCACGCGGCGACCGTGCAGCGGCTGCGGCACAGCCTGCTGCATCCCGGGAACCCGCTGGTCGACGCGGACACCCCGAGCCCCTACTACTCGCCGTGGATGCTGCTCCTCGGCGCCGTCGCCAAGCTCACGGGGCTGTCGGTCTTCGTCGTCCTGCGTCTCGGCGCGCTCGTCGGGCTCGGGCTGCTGGCCACCGGCGTGTGGCGGTACGTGCGCACGCTCAGCACCCATCGCGCCGCGCCCGCGCTGGCCCTCCTGTGCCTGGTCTTCCTGTGGGGTCCGGTCCTGTTCAACTGGAGCGGCTTCCTCGGCCTCAACTCCCTCGCGCTGACGGTGTCGTACCCCAGCGTGGTCGCGCTCGGCCTCTCCTTCCACTTCTGGGCGTGGCTCACCGGGGCACTGCGCGGTGAGGAGAGCGGCTGGGGCACATGGCTGGGCCTGGGCTGCCTGTGGGCCCTGATCCTCCTGTGCCACCAGTTCACGGGAGTGGTCGCGTCCCTCGGCGCGCTCGCCATGGTGATCGCGGCACGGCCGGGCCGGCGGGCGCTGCTCCGCCTCGGCGCCGCGCTCGCCCTCGGCGTCGTGCTGCTGTGGCTCTGGCCGTACTACGACTTCTTCGCGCTGCTCTCCGCGGGCGCGGACCTGGAGGCGATCCACCGCCCCCTCTACGACCACCTGCTCGGCCGCTTCGGCCTGGTCCTGCTGGGCGTCGTCGCCCTGGGCCTGCGCGGGCGGCGGGACCGCCGGGACCCTTTGGTCCTCTTCTTCCTCCTCGGCGCGCTCGTGTTCGCCGCGGGCGGCCTGACCGGCCACTACTCGTGGGGCCGCGCCCTGCCGGCGGTACTGATCCCGGCCCAGCTCGCGGCCGCGCTCGAGGTCGTGTCGGCGGGAAGGCGGGCGGTCCGGGCCGGGTGGGCCTGTGCCCTCGGCGCCGCGCTGGTCGTGGGCGCGTGGACCCAGGCGGGAACACTCGGGTACGCGGTCGGGCGGGACGCGCTGCCCGGCGCGGTCGCGGCGAAGTACCGGACGCCGTGGGTGGGTTATCACTGGATCACACCCTGGGTGAAGTACGGCGACGTGGTCATGGCCCGCACCTTCCCGTCCCGGCAGATCCCCGCGTACGGGCCGTACACCGTGGCCCCCGGATACCCCGACGTGTTCCTGCCGGACGCGTCGAGGCGGGACGCGGCGGTGCGGCAGTACTTCGCGGCGGGGACGTCCTCTTCGGGGCGGCGGGCGATAGTGCGTGAATACGGCGTGCGCTGGGTCGTGGGCGGCTCGGCCGAGCCATGGCTGCACAGGGTGGCCGACGGCCCGAGCGGCCAGGTCCTGTACGAGGTACGAGACTGAGCGGTACTGCAGCCGGCCGGGGATGGGTATCGCTCACCGGCGCCGCAGCTCCCCAGGGGCGCGGGGAAGCGCGATCAGCCGCCTCGGAGCCGCAGACGCGCGAGGGCCCGCAGCGTAACGGCGCCATGGCGACGACCCATGACGGCCGACCGCGCCGCAGCTCCCCAGGGGCGCGGGGAACTGCGCGATCAGCCGCCTCGGAGCCGCAGTCGTGCGACGGCCCGCAGCGTAACGGCGCTATGGCGACCGGCTCCATGACGGCCGACCGCGCCGCAGTTTCCCGGGGGCGCGGGGAACTGCGCGATCAGCCGCCTCGGAGCCGCAGCCGCGCGAGGGCCCGGCAGGGCGACGGTGCCAGGGCGCCCCCTACTTCAGAACACTCGCCGCCAGCCGCACGGCGCTCCGGATCTTCGGCCGGGCCACCTTCCGGACCACCGGGCGGATCACCCGTGCCGTCACGCCCGCAGGACGCCAGCGGAGCTGCACGCGGCCGGGGTCGCGGCCCTCGGGCTCGATGGTGACGTCGTGGGGGGCCGCGCCGGACCGGTAGGCGATCCGGGTCGTGGTGGCGGGGAAGGCGAGGGGGGCGAGGAGGATGCCCGCGTGGGCCAGGCCCTGTTGTTCCAGGCGGAGCACCGGATGGCGGATGCCCGCGAAGCCGTGCAGGGGGAGCCGGGCCGTGGCCGGGTCCAGATGGACACGGCCCTCGAAGACACCGGGGCGGACCGGGTCCAGGCGGAACGGGACCGTCAGCCGACGCCGCCCGGGGGCCAGGACCAGGGCCGCGCGCTGGGGGCCCATCGGGAGCTGCAGACCGGGATCGTACGTGCGGATCGCGAGGGTCACCGAGGCACCCTCGCCGGGGACCACCTCGGTGATCTCGTGCCGGAAGTGCGCGCTGGGGAACGGCCGGGTGTCCAGCTCCAGGTCACTGACGTCCAGTTCGCGCCGCGCCCGGGCCGAGGCGGGCACGGTGCCGCCCCAGTACACCGCCCCCGTACCGTCGGCGGTGACCTGCCTCGGCGCCACTCCGTGGCTCAACCCCCGCGCCGCGAGCCGCACATCGTCGAGGCGGCCGTCGCGCAGCAGCTGCAGGACCACCCGCTCGGGGCGCGGAAGGCGGGCGTACGCGCTCTCCGCGAGGGTGTCCAGGTACGGGTTCATGACCTGGGCGAAGGACTCCAGCCACTCCTCGTCCCGGTAGGGCAGGTCTCCCGCGTACATCCGGAAGTCGTGCTTGAGGAACTTGTAGTCCTTGTCCTCCCGCAGGGCCCCGTGCCCGCTGCTCACGAGGAAGTCGTCGATCAGGCGCTGCACGTGCACCCGGTCCCGCACGTTGGAGATCTTGTGGCGCTGGTTCGAGATGGACGCCGACGCCGCCGCCGCGAACGGCTCGATGTACCAGACGTACACCGGGTCCGGAATGATCGTGAACGCCTTTGCCAGGCAGTACGCCTGCGCCGAGAACAGCTGGTCCTCGTAGTGGATGCCCTCGGGGAACCGGAGTTGGTGCCGGTCGAGGAACGCCTTCGCGTACATCTTGCTCGTCGACAGGTGCTCGAACAGCAGCCGCGGGTCGGAGTCGATGCCCTGCACGGTGCGGCGCTCGGCCACCAGGTGCGGCATCCAGGTCGTGCGGCGCCCGTTGTCCACCCGGACCCGGCGGACCGCGCCCATGGTGAAGTCCACCTCACGCTCGCGATGGGCCGCCAGAAGCAACTCCACGGCCTTCGGCGGGAGTTCGTCATCGCTGTCCAGGAACATCAGGTACGGAGCCCGGGCGACCTCCACGGCCCGGTTGCGCGGCGCGCTGCAGCCGCCGCTGTTCTCCGGGAGACGGAGATAGCGGATGCGATGGTCCTGGGCGGCCAACTCCCGTGCCACCGCGGGCGTGTCGTCGGTGGAGTGGTCGTCGCTGATGATGATCTCGATGTCGGCGTGGGTCTGCGCGCGCAGGGAGGCGACCGCGCGGGGCAGCCGGGCCGCGTCGTTGTAGACGATGACCGTGACCGTCACGTCGGGGGTCGTCATGCGGTGGCCTCCTCGGGGGTCGGGGCGGGGGTACGGTCCTCGATCGGGAGCACCGGTGGCAGCGTGTCCTCGCTCTCGCCGAGGAACACCCGCCGGACGACCCGTTCGGCGGCGCGCCCGTCGTCGTACTCGCAGAACCTGCGCCGGAACGCGGCCCGTGCCTTCGCCGCGCCCTCATCGCGCCAGGCGCCGGAGAGGAAGATCTCGGCCAGCTCCTCCTGGGTGCGGGCGACCTTGCCCGGGGCCTCGGCCATCAGGTCGAAGTAGACGCCCCGGGTGGTGCGGTACGTCTCCCAGTCGTCGGCGTGGATCACGATCGGCCGGTCGAGGTTGGCGTAGTCGAACATGATCGACGAGTAGTCCGTGACCAGCGCGTCGGCGGCCAGGCACAGCTCCTCGACGGGGTCGTAGGAGGAGACGTCGATGATCCGGCCCGAGCGGCGCAGACCGGTCAGCGGGGAGGCGGTGCCGCCGTAGAAGTAGTGGGCGCGGACCAGCAGGACGGTGTCCTCGCCGAGGCGGTCGGCGAGGGCGGCGAGGTCGAGGCGGGGGGTGAAGCCGGCCTCGTAGTCACGGTGCGTGGGGGCGTACAGGACGGCCGTGCGGCCCGGTGCGATGCCGAGACGTTCGCGGGCGGCGCGGACGTCGGCGGCGGTGGCGCTGTAGAAGACGTCGTTGCGCGGATAGCCGTGGTCCAGGGAGGTGTAGCGGGCCGGGTAGGCGCGCTCCCACATGCGGGTGGAGTGGCTGTTGGCGCTGATGCTGTAGTCCCACTTGTCGATGCGGGCCAGCAGCGCGGCGAAGTCCATGCCCTTGGCGGCGGCCGGGTGGTCCATCTGGTCCAGGCCCATGCGCTTGAGCGGGGTGCCGTGGTGGGTCTGGACGTGGATCGCGTCGGGGCGTTTGACCACCGCGTTGGGGAAGTTGACGTTGTTGACGAGGTACTTGGCGGTGGCCAGGGTCTCCCAGTAGCGGCGGGTGCCGGGGATCACGTGGTCGGTGCCGGGCGGCAGAAGGGCCGCGTTGTCCTTGCCGACCACCCACACCCGGCGGATGTGCGGGGCGAGTTCGGCGGCTTTCGCGGCGATCGCGGCCGGGTTGCAGGAGACCCCACGGTCCCAATAGGCCGTGAACACGGCCAGGTTCGGGTCGACCGGGCCGCTCAGCGCGCGCCGGTACTGGTGGTCGCGGACCTTCGCGCCGACCTGCCGCTTGCGGGACCGTACGGCCTTTCTGGCGGCGCGGCGGGTGCGGTTGGCGGCCTGGAAGGCGCGGTACTTGGTGTAAGCGCCCTCTTCGAGCAGCGCGTGCCGGACGCCTTCCAGGCCGGCCGGACGCCGGTGGCCCTCGGGGCGCCAGCGGACCGCGGCCAGGGAGGCGCGGCGGAAGAACTCGCGGGCCACGGCGTCGGGCAGGTCCTCGCGGGCGAAGGTGCGCACCAGGTCACGGACCATCAGGTCGTAGAGCACCGCACGGGGGGCGCGGCGGTCCCGGGCGAGCGGGAGCAGCGACTCGTAGCGGTCGATCAGCGCGAAGCGGTCCGTGGCGACGAGGGGCGGCAGGCTCTCGGGGCGCAGCACGCGGTTCTCGTACGCGGCCTGGTTCAGGCAGGCGACGCGGCCGGCGAGCAACAGCGCCGCGTGGGCGGCGTACGGCTCGTCGTCGGTGGTGAGGCGCTCCTCGTGCGCCCGCCAGAACGCGGCACGCAGGACGCGGGTGCCGAGCAGCGGGGTGAGGCGCAGCAGGTCGGCCGCGTCGTCCAGGGCGCGGTCGGCACGGCCGGCACCGGCGAGGAGCCGGCCGTCGCGGGAGGGGGTGGCGGCGGTGCGCCAGGTGGTGGTGACGTGGTCGAGGAGGAGCACGTCGACGGTGCTGTCGGTGCTGTCGGCGGCGTCCGTGCCGTCCGCGGTGTGCGCGGTGTCCAGTTCCGCGGTCCGTTCGGCGATCAGCCGGGACGATCCGGCGGGCAGACCGTCCTTGGCGTGCACGAAGTGCAGCCAGCGGCCGGACGCCCGCGCGGCGCCCGCCGCCCGGGCCGCCGCGTCACCGGTGCCGTCGGGCAGGGGCACCACGATCGTCTCGGGTGCGTGGGCCTCGGCGGTCTCCCGCGCCCAGTCGCCCACCGCGGCGACGATCACCTCGGTGTCCGGGACCGTGCGGGCCTCCAGGGAGGCCAGCACTTCCGTGAGATGCCCCTGGGCGTTCGGTCCGTAGACGATGACGCTGAGTTGGGGCATCGCTGGGGGACTCCTTCGGCTCGTCGTCGCAGGGCATCTTTCTTAACATACTGTCACTAGGTGGATGAAAGGGATAACCACGCTAGAGGTAAGAGCCGGGTTCAGGAAGCGACGGGAGCCGGGGTCGCGTCCGGCTTCTGCGCCGGTACCGCCTTCTTGGGTGCCGGCTTCTTCGCCTTGTCGCTCTTGTCGCCGGTGAAGGCCTCGTACTCCGCCAGGACGTCCTCGGTGGCCCCGTCCATGCGCAGTTCGCCGCGCTCCAGCCACAGCACCCGCTCGCAGGTGTCGCGGATCGACTTGTTGTTGTGGCTGACCAGGAACACCGTGCCCGCGTGCCGGCGCAGTTCGCGGATGCGGTCCTCGGAGCGCTTCTGGAAGGAGCGGTCGCCGGTGGCCAGGGCCTCGTCGATGAGCAGGACGTCGTGGTCCTTGGCGGCGGCGATGGAGAAGCGCAGCCGGGCGGCCATGCCGGAGGAGTACGTCCGCATCGGCAGGGTGATGAAGTCGCCCTTCTCGTTGATCCCGGAGAAGTCGACGATGTCCTGGTAGCGCTCCTTGACCTGCTCCCGGGACATGCCCATGGCGAGGCCGCCGAGGTAGACGTTGCGCTCGCCGGTGAGGTCGTTCATCAGGGCCGCGTTGACGCCCAGCAGGGAGGGCTGGCCGTCGGTGTAGATGTGGCCGTTCTCCACGGGCAGCAGGCCGGCGACCGCCTTGAGCAGGGTCGACTTGCCGGAGCCGTTGGTGCCGATGAGGCCGATCGCCTCGCCCTTGTAGGCGACGAACGACACCTTCTTCACCGCGTGCACCTTGCGCACGCCGGCCGCCTGTTCGGCCTGCTTGCGGCGCAGCATGCGGTTGAGCGCGGCGGTGGCGGTGCCGCGGCCCGCGCCGGTGCCGTTGACCCGGTAGACGATGTCGACGCGGTCGGCGACGACGGTGGGGATGTTCTCTGCGGTTCGCTCAGCCACGGCCGTACGTCTCCTCAGCCTTCCAGAAGTAGATGAAGCCGCCGATGCCGGCCAGCAGCGCCCAGCCGGTGGCCGTTGCCCACACGTGCGGGGGCAGCTGCTTGCCCTGGAAGCTGTGGATCAGCGCGTACCGCATGAGGTCGATGTAGACGGCGGCCGGGTTGGTCTCCAGCAGGACCGTGACGATGTGCGGCAGGTTGTCCTTCTTGGTGAGCTTGCTGATGCTCCACATCACGCCGGACACGTACATCCAGGTGCGCAGCACGAACGGCATCAGCTGGGCGATGTCCGGGGTCTTGGCACCCCACCGGGCCATGATCATCGACACGCCCGCGTTGAAGACGGACTGCAGGATCAGCGCGGGGATCGCGAGCAGCCAGCGCGGCGTGATCGGGATGCCGAAGGACAGGATGATCACGACCAGCGCGGTCATCGAGAACAGCAGCTGCTGGAGCTGCTGGAGGCAGAAGGAGATCGGCAGCGCGGCGCGCGGGAAGTGCAGGGCGCGCACCAGGCCGAGGTTGCCCGAGATCGCGCGGGTGCCCGCCATGATCGAACTCTGCGTGAACGTCCAGATGAACACGCCCGTGACCAGGAAGGGGACGTAGTCCGGCACGCCCTTGCTGGTGCCCAGGAGCACGCCGAAGATGAAGTAGTAGACCGCCGCGTTCAGGAGCGGGTTCATGACCTGCCAGACCTGGCCGAGCTTCGCCTGGCTGTACTGGGCGGTGAGCTTGGCCGTGGCGAAGGCGGTGATGAAGTGGCGGCGCGCCCACAGCTGGCTCACGTACTCCCGCAGGGAGGGGCGGGCGCCGCTGACCGAGAGGCCGTGTCGGGCGGCCAGTGCCGCGAGGTCGTCGTCGGCCGGGACCTGGGTCGGGGGCGGTGTGTCGAGGACCTGGCTCACATCCGCTGCTTTCGCTCGAGGGAGGGGGGTGGTGCGTTGTCCGACTTTCGCCGGATCCGTGCGGTCCCCGTCCGTCGCCCGGCGTTTCCTTACGCTTCTCTTCACGTTCTCTTACGTCGGGACGGGACCGTATCGTCGCAACGGGAGACTAGGCCCATCGGACGCCGGAACGCAACCGTTTCGTCGTAACGCCCTATGCTGGTGCACATGACGACCAACGCCGACGAGGCCCCGAAGCCCGTGCGCCGACGCGCCCCCGCCGGGGCCGCGGTGCTCCGGGAGGACGTGACCGAGGCCATCCGCGGGGCCGTCTTCGAGGAGCTGGCGTCCGTCGGCTACGCCCGGATGTCCATCGAGGGGATCGCACGGCGGGCCGGCGTCGGCAAGACGGCGGTGTACCGGCGCTGGCGCTCCAAGCTCCACCTGGTCCTCGACGTGGTCTCGGCGATGGCCGTCCTGGGCCTGCCCGTCCCCGACACCGGCTCCCTGGAGGGAGACCTGCGGCTGCTGTACGCGGTCACCTCCCGCGCCCTGCGCCACCCCGTCGCGTCCCAGATCATCCCGGACCTCCAAGCCGAGGCGGCCCGCAATCCCGACATCGCGGAAGCCCTGCAGAAGGCCCTCCGGGACGGCCAGGAGGGCGTCGCCAGCAAGATCGTGGCGGCGGCCGAACAACGGGGCGAGGTGCGCGCCGGCGTCGACGCCGACCTGGCCCTCGACCTGATCTCCGGCCCCCTGTACTGGCGCTCGGTGGTCATCCGCTCCCCGAAGCTCCCCAAGGACTACCTGGACAACCTGGCCCGCGCGACGGCGGGCGCACTGAGGGCCCTCTGAGGCCCCGCGGCACGGCCGCCCGCGCCTGGTGCACGTGCGTGGTGCACGTGCGTGCGCGCGGGTGCGATGCGAATGACGGCCCCGTGCCGCCCCGTGCCGCCCCGAGGCGCGCGGGGAACCGCGCGACCGGCCGCGACGGACCCGCGGCCGGAGACAGCCGGCGGCCCGTCCGGCCGTCCGGACGGCTTACGACCGTGCCGCCTCCGGATGCAGGCGTACCCAGCCCTCCCAGGCCGAGGTGATCATGTCCTGGACGTCGTACTTGGCCTGCCAGCCCAGTTCCGTGGTGATGCGCTCGGCGGAGGCGACGACGCGGGCGGGGTCGCCGGGGCGGCGCGGGGTGACCGTGGCGGGGCGGCCGTAGCCGGTGGCCGCGTTGATCCGGTCGATCATCTCGCGGACGGAGACGCCCTCCCCGCGGCCGATGTTGAGGGTCAGGTCGTGGCCGGGGGCGGAGCTGAGGGCGCGGGCCACCGCGACGTGGGCCTCGGCCAGGTCGACCACATGGATGTAGTCGCGCACGCAGGTGCCGTCGGGGGTCGGGTAGTCGTCGCCGAAGATGCGCGGGGCCGCGCCCTCGGTGAGCTTCTCGAAGACCATGGGGACGAGGTTGAAGACGCCCGTGTCCGCGAGGGCGGGGGTGGCCGCGCCGGCCACGTTGAAGTAGCGGAGGGAGGCCGTGGCGAGGCCCGTCGCCCGGCCCGTCGCGCGGACCAGCCACTCGCCGGCCAGCTTGGTCTCGCCGTAGGGGGAGAGGGGGAGGCAGGGGGTCTCCTCCGTGACCAGGTCCACGTCCGGCATGCCGTACACCGCGGCGGAGGAGGAGAAGACGAAGGAGGGGACGTCGGCCGCCGTCACCGCCTCCAGGAGGACACGCAGCCCTTCCACGTTCTCCCGGTAGTAGTGCAGCGGACGGTCCACGGACTCGCCCACCTGCTTCTTCGCCGCCAGGTGCACGACCCCGGTCACCTCGTGCCCGGCGAGCGTACGCGCCACCTTCTCGCCGTCCAGGGTGGAGCCCACCACCAGCGGTACCTCCTGCGGCACCCGCTCGGCGACGCCCGTGGACAGGTCGTCGTAGACGACGGTCCGCTCGCCCGCCTCCGTCATCGCGCGGACGACGTGCGCGCCGATGTATCCGGCGCCGCCGGTGATCAGCCAGGTCATGGACGGGCGTCCCCTTGTCGGTCGGTCTGTGTCGTGGTGGCTCGCAGGGTCCTGCGCCTCTCAGTGAAGCAGGCGGCGGAGCCGGCCGCGGACGACGCTCACGGCTCCGCGTATCCCGGTCGCCACGCGCAGCGCGAGCGCGCCGGAGTGGGTGGCGTACGGCTGGACCAGCAGCAGACCGTGCCGGGCGTCCGGGACGGCCCGCCGGCGCAGCCGGCCCACGTCCCCGCGCGCGTGGGCGGTGACGTCCCGTTGCTCGCCGTCCGCGAAGCGCACGGTCAGGCGCAGGTCCCAGGTGCCCGCGCCGAGCGCGGCCAGGTCGACGGGCACCTCGGCCGACCAGATGTCGCGGGACGGCGTGAACCGCGTCGTCGTGTGGTGGGTCACGCGGCCGTTCTCCCGGGACCGCCACTCCACCTCCAGCTCCTGGGGCCCGGCCTCGGCCACCCGTCCGTACAGGTCGTGCAGCCGCAGGAGCAGGCGGGTGTCACGCGCGCGTGGGCGCAGTTCCGCGTCGAGTGCGAGGGGGAGGACGCCGGTGGGGCGGGTCAGGAAGGGGTCGAGGGCGACCTGGGGGAGGTCGGCGGACCAGACGGGCGTGCCGTCGGGGGTACGGGCGTAGGGCGGGAGCAGGCGCGCCGGGCGGGCCGCGAGTTCCCTCAGCCGGGGCAGGTCGACCGGCTCGGCGGACTCCACGACGACCCGGGCGATCAGCCGGCCGGGCGCCGTCGGGTTCAGCTCCCAGTCGGCGGCGTCGTAGCGCGCGAGGTACGCACGGGTGTGCGCCCACCAGGCACGCCGGTAGTCCGCGTCGCGCAGGCCCAGCTCGCGCGCGTACATGCGCACCTCGTGGTCGAGGAACTTCGCCCGCGCCGCCCGCGCCAGCTCCTTCTGCCCGGCGCCCAGCAGGATGTCGTACACCAGCGCGCACGCCTCCGTGCGCGCCTTCCAGTTGTCGATGCGGTCCCGGTCCAGGGAGAGCGACAGCTGCTCGGCCGACCGGCGCACGTGCCACACGTACACGCGGTCCGGCACGAGCGCGATGCGCGGCGCGGCGGCCAGCACGCGCGCGGTGAAGACGAAGTCCTCGTAGAGGAAGCGGCCTTCCGGGAACCGGATGCCGTGCTCGCGCAGGAAGGCGGTGCGGTACAGCTTGTTGACGCACAGCGTGTCGTGCACCAGCCGGGGCCGCTGGGAGGGGCGCGCGAGCACGGTGTGCGCCGTGTAGAGGGACGCCTGCCAGGGCTGGTCGTGGCCCGAGGGCAGCTCCCGGCGCACGCACAGGCCGCTCGCGACCTCGGCGCGCGCCTCCGTGGCCGCCCGCAGCAGGGCGTCCACCGCGCCGGGCGGCAGCACGTCGTCGCTGTCCAGGAACATCACGTACGGCATCGTGACCGCGTCGATCCCGGTGTTGCGCGGGCTGCCGCAGCCGCCGCTGTTGGCGTCCCGCCGCACCACCCGCAGCCGGGGGTCCTCGGCGGCCAGCCGGTCCAGCAGTTCGCCGCTGCCGTCCGTGGAGCGGTCGTCCACGGCGACGACCTCACCGACGGCGGCCCCTTGGCCGAGCGCCGAGCGGACGGCGTCGGCCACATGGGCGGCGTCGTTGTAGCCGATGACGACGACGGCCGCCTGCGGCGCGGAACGCGGATCTCGTGGGTCTGGATGCATGGGGTCCACAGGGGGAACGTAGGAATGCTCGGTAATTCCCTGTTAAGAGATGGTTAGCTCTTGGTCGGGAAGACGGTCTGAATCCGGTCGCGGTTGCGTCGTCGTCGCCGCCGTCCGGCCGGACGGCGGCCGCGCCGCGCCCCACAGCCGGACGAAGGACAGCACGGCCGCCGCCGCCAGCAGCCCGTTGCGGCTCAGCGTCAGCAGACAGCCGGTCCAGGTGCCGGCGACCACGTCGCCGTAGTACATCGGGAAGATCAGGCTGCTCAGCGCGCTCGCCGCGAGGACCAGCAGGGCCACCGGGCGCTGACTGGTGTGCCGCGAGGTCAGGCACACGGCGGCCAGGCCCAGCAGCCAGACCATGTACTGGGGGCTGATGACCCGGCTGGTGACGGTGAACAGCAGCACCGCGGCGAGCGCGGCGTCGTACGGCGTGGCCGGGCTCCAGTGCCGCGCCCGCACCCTCCACAGCACCAGCAGCCCGAACGCGCCCGCGGTGAGCGCGAGGGAGAGGGCGGCGACGGTCTCCACGTGCGGGCCGACCAGCTCGACCGCGCCGTACTGGTAGTGGGACCGGCCGGACCACCCGGCGTGCCGCGCCAGGTTGAGCGCCGTGCCGCCGAGCGACTCGATCTGGACGCCCCGGCCGTCCTGCTGCTGCAGAAAGGCGAGGGGATCGTTGAACGACATCGCCAGGAGTGCCAGGGCGACGCCCCCGGCGGCCACCGCCCACGCCCACGCCGTCCGCGTCTCCCGCCCCCGGGGCGTCCCCAGCAGCACCAGCGCCGGCCACACCTTCACCAGTGCGCCGAGCGCCGCGAACGCACCGCCCGCGCGCGGGTGCCGCCTCAGTGTCAACAGAGAGATGACGGCGAACGCGGTGACCTGCACGTCGTAGCGCGCGAGCGGCAGGTGCAGCAGCAGCGGCAGACCGCCCGTCCACAGGGCCGCCCCGCGCAGGCTCCGTTCGGGCCGGGTGCCCGCGGCGACCAGCGCCGCCATGATCAGAACGTCCGTGGCGAGCGTCAGTGCGACGAACGCCTCGAAGTACGTCAACCCCGGTACCAGTCCCGGCGCCAGCAGTACGGGGCCCGCGCCAGGCGGGTACTGCCACGTGGTTTCGCGCGGCGGGAAGCCGCCGTGCGACAGGACGCCGTACCAGTGGAAGTAGAGACGCCACACCTCACGCGTCACGGAACCCCCGCCGAGCAGGCGCGTTCCGCTGTGGACGAGCAGCCACAGCATCAGGAGACGGGTGGCGAGCCAGGCGGCGGTGAGGGCGAGGACCGGGCCGGGGGTGACACGGAGACGGTTCATCGCGTGGGAGCCTAATCCGCGCGGATGGTGTATCCATGCCGATACGCCGTCAATAGGCGGAAAAGGTTGTCTCATCGCAAAAGATCGGGCCGTGGTGAACGTCGGGCCTCTCGGGAAAGCGCGGCCGCGTCCGGCGGCCGGCGCAACAGCTGTCGTACCGACCGGTGCAACGACCGGGGCACCGGGACGGTTGCGGGGGCTCGCCCCGCGGGCCGTGGCCGTGTGCGTGCCCGCGCTGGTGATGCTCGGGTTCGGTCTCTGGGGGCTCGACCGCGGCGGGATGTGGCGCGACGAGGCCGTCACCTTCCAGGTCGCGCGCCGGTCGGTGCCGCAGATCTGGCAGCTGCTGCACGGCGTGGACGCGGTGCACGGCCTGTACTACCTCCTCATGCACGCCGTCCTCGCCGTCCACCCCGACGAGGTCGTCCTCCGGCTCCCGTCGGTGTGCGCGGCCGCCGCGACCGCGGGCCTGGTCGCCGCCCTCGGCGCCCGGCTCGCGCGGCCCCGCGTCGGACTGTGGGCCGGGCTGCTGTACGCCGTCTCGCCGATGGCCGGCCACTACGCGCAGGAGGGCCGCTCCTACGCCCTGGTCGCGGCCGGTGCCACGGGGGCGACGCTGCTGTTCGTCCGCGCCGTGCAGGGCGGCTCCTGGTGGGCGTACGGCGTCGCCCTCGGACTCACCTGCTGGCTGCACGAGTTCGCGGTCCTGCTGCTGCTCGCCCACGCGGTGTCGCTGGTGTTCGCGCGGGCGGGAGTGCGGGCGTGGCGGGGCTGGGGGTGCGCGGCGGCCGTGGTGGGGCTGGCGCTGCTGCCGATGGCGTTCGTCTCCCACGCCCAGTCGGCCCAGGTGGCGTGGCTGCGGCGGCCCACGATGGAGACGGCGCAGGGATTGCTGCGGACGTTTCTCGGGCCGACGGACGAGGTGTGCTGGGCGTGCCTGGGACTGGCCGTGCTCGCACTCGCGGGGTCGGTGGGGCGGCGCGGAGAGGTGAGCTGCGCGGGGGTGGCGCTGCCGTTGGCGGTGGTGCCGCCGGTCGCGCTGATGCTCGCGTCCCAGGTGTCACCGCTGTACGTCGACCGGTACGTGCTGTACGCGCTGGGCGGAGCGCCGTTGCTCGTGGCGGCGGGTGCCGACCGGGTGGCCGGGGTCCTGGGGCGCCTGCGGCCCGGCCTGCCGCCGTCCCCGCTCCTCACCCTGACCGGTGTCGTGGCCGTCCTCCTGGCCGTCGTCCACCAGTTCCCCCTCCTCCGCTACGACCGCGCCCCCGCCCACCGTCCCGACGACCTCGCCGCCGTCTCCCGGACCGCCGAACGGGCGCTGCGGCCCGGGGATCCGGTGCTGTTCCTGCCCGCCCAGACGCGGAACGCGGCACTCGCCTACCCGGGCGCGTTCCGGGGTGTACGGGACGTGGGGCTCGCGGTGCCGGCGCCCGAGTCGGGGACGCTGTACGGGCGGGAGGCGGACGCGGCCACCCTGCGCGGCCGGATGGCCCGGCTGGACCGGGTGTGGGTCCTGGCCGACCCGGCCCTGCTCGCCGGTCGCTGGACCCCCAGGAGCCCCGTCGAAAAGGCCAAACTCGCTCTCCTCGCCGAGGAGTTCGTGCCCGCCGAGGAGTCCGTGCGCGCGGGCGTGGCGGTACGGCTCTACGTCCGCCGGCCCGCCGTCACGCGCAGCCCGGCGTCTCCTCCAGTGCCGCCGCGTCCAGCGAGCGGGTGAGCCGGTCGAGGCGCTCGTGCAGCTCGACGATCTCCTCCAGGGCGAACCCGGTCGCCGCCGCGATGCGGGGCGGCACCCGAAGGGCCCGCTCGCGCAGCGCCGCGCCCTCGTCGGTGAGCCGCACCCACACCGACCGCTCGTCCCGCACGCTGCGCTCCCGGCGCACCAGACCGGCCGTCTCCAGTCGCTTGACCAGCGGAGACAGCGTGCCGGAGTCGAGGCGCAGCCGCTCGCCGAGCTGCTTGACCGGCACATCGCCCTGCTCCCACAGCACGAGCATCACCAGGTACTGCGGGTAGGTGAGCCCGAGATCCTTGAGGATCACGCGGTAGACGCTGTTGAAGGCGCGGGACGCGGCGTTCAGGGAGAAGCAGATCTGGTTGTCCAGGCGGAGCCAGTCCGGATCGGGGGCGGGGGCCGCGGCGGTCGCGGTGTCCGTGCCGGTGGCCGGAGCCGTGTCGCCGGCGGCGTCCGAGGCGGCTTGTGAGGGAGGCGAGGCGGTCATGTCTCCAGGATAGCTCTTGCGGACAGTTTAGTTGTGGGCAACTGAATTGTGTGCTCTACTTGTGGTCGTGAGGGCGACCCGGAAGGGGCCGCCGGAACACGGACTGACTTCCGAGAGGGATGGTTTCCATGGACGCGCTCTACACCGCCGTCGCCACCGCCACCCACGGCCGTGAGGGCCGTGCCGTCTCCAACGACGGCAAGATCGACCTCAAGCTGGCGCCCCCGGTGGAGCTGGGCGGCAACGGCGAGGGCACCAACCCCGAGCAGCTCTTCGCCGCCGGATACGCCGCCTGCTTCGGCAGCGCCCTCGGCCTCGTGGGCCGGCAGGCGAAGGTGGACGTCAGCGAGGCCGCTGTGACCGCCGAGGTCGGCATCGGCAAGCAGGGCGAGGGCTTCGGCCTGAAGGTGACGCTGCGCGTCGAGCTGCCCGACACTGTGGACGAGGCGACCGGCCGCAAGCTGGTCGAGACCGCCCACCAGGTCTGCCCGTACTCCAACGCCACCCGCGGCAACATCGAGGTCGACCTCGTCGTCGAGTGACCCTGAGGCCGTCGAACGACCCCCGTGGCCGGCCCGCACTCCCCGCTCAGCGGTGACCCGCCGAGCCCCGCGTCGTCGGGGCCGGCAGGTCACTGCTGACGGCCGGACCGGGAATCCGCACCGGCCGAACCGGCGCGGCGCCGGGCATCGGCTCGCCCAGCAGCAGCGTCCGCACGACACGCTCGGCGGCCAGCCCGTCCTCGTACGCGCAGAACCGCGCCCGGAACTCCCCGCGCAGCCGCGCGGACTCCGCGTCCTGCCACGAGCCCGACGTGAACAGCCGGGCCAGCTCCCGGTAGGAACGCGACACATGGCCCGGTGCCTCGGCCGTGATGTCCAGGTAGGTGCCCCGGCTCGCGGTGTACACCTCCCAGTCGTCGGCGTGGACCACGATCGGCCGGTCCAGGTTGGCGTAGTCGAACATCAGGGCCGAGTAGTCGGTGACCAGCGCGTCGGCGGCCAGCAGCACCTCCGCCACGTGCGGCTCGTCCGTCGCGTCGACCACGATCCCGCGCCGGGCCAGCTCCGCCAGGCCCAGCCCGCGCGCGGGACCGTTCGCGAGCGTCGGATGCAGCCGCACCACGAGGGTGTGCCCCTCGCCCAGATCGGCCGCGAACCGGGCCAGGTCGACGCGGTCCACGTGACCGCCGCGCCGGTAGTCCCGGCGGGTCGGCGCGTACAGCACCACCGTGTGGTCCGCGGGGACGCCGTGCCGCCGCCGGAAGTCACGGCCGGCCTCCGCGCCCGCCCGCACCAGCACGTCGTTGCGGGGGCTTCCGGTGCGCACCGAGGTGAAGTGGCACGGGTAGGCCCGCTCCCACACCAGCTCGGAATGGGGGTTGGCGACCAGGCTGTAGTCCCAGCGGTCGGCCCGGCGCAGCATCTGCGGCACGTCGAAACCGAGCCGGGCACCGGGCTTGTCCAGCAGGTCGGCGCCCATGTACTTCAGCGGCGTGCCCTGGTGGGTGTGGATGTGCACGCTGCCGGGCCGCTTGGCCAGCGAGCCGGGCCAGTTGACGTCGTTGACGAAGAACTTCGCGCGCGCGGTGACCTCCAGGTAGCGCCGGGAGTCCACGAGGACGTGCTCGACACCGGCCGGCAGCCCCGCCGCCGTCTCCTCGTCCCGCACCACCCACACCCCGCGCAACTGCGGAGCGATCTCCTGCGCCTTGCGGTGGACGGCCGCCGGATCACCGAGCGCCCCCCGGTGCGAGGACGCCGAGTACACCACCAGGTGCTCGTCCAGCGGGCGGCGCGCATGGAGCCGCGCCCAGCCGCTCCGGGCCCGCGCGCCCACGCTGCCGCGGACCTGGACCGCCCGCCGCCCCGCCTCGCGTCCGGCCCGCTCCGCCTGACGCTTCAGCCGGTACCCGGCGTAGCCGCCCTCCAGCAGGGTGGCCTCCCCGTCCACGACGGCGCCCTCCGGCCGGAGCCTGGCGAACAGCTCCGCCGTACGCCGGAAGAACTCGGCCTTGTCCGCGGGCGGCAGCCGGTCCGGCTTGGCCAGGATGTCCAGGCAGTGCTCGCCCATCTTGCGGTGCAGGTACGGCCGCCAGGACGCCAGCTCCTCATGCCCGTCCACGAAGGCGAAGACCCGCTCGTACTGGTCGTGGATGTCGAAGTGCTTGCGGCTCGTGGTGGACAGGATGTTGCCCTGCCGGCGCTGCCGGTAGTTCACACAGATCCGGTCCAGGGCCGTGATCCGCCCGGCGCTGAGCATGACCGGGAACGTCCAGGGGGTGTCCTCGTAGTACCCGGGCGGGAACGCGAAGCGGTGCTCCTCGACGAAGTCGCGCCGGTAGACCTTGTTCCACACCACCATCAGCAGGTCCAGGATCTCCGGCCGGCCGGCGGCAGTGAAGGTGTCCGGGGCCTGTCCGAGCACGTGCGCCAGCACATTGCGCCGGGTGCCGCCCCACCAGTACGTGCGCGCGTAGTCGAAGACCAGCACGTCCGGATCGGCGGCCTGTTCCAGCCGGTCGGCGACGGCGCGCAGCGCGCCCGGGGTGAGGGTGTCGTCGCTGTCCAGGAAGAACAGGTAGTCGCCCCTCGCGTGCGGCATCCCGGCGTTGCGGGCACGGCCGAGGCCGACGTTCTCCGGCAGGTGCAGCACCTTCACGCGCGGGTCGCGGGCCGCGTACTCGTCGAGGATCGCGCCGCAGCCGTCCGGCGAGCAGTCGTCCACGGCGATCAGCTCGAAGTCGCCGAAGGACTGGAGCAGCACCGAGTCCAGGCACTCGCGCAGGAAGCCCTGCACCTTGAAACAGGGGACGATGACACTGAAGCGGGGCACGGCGGGTCAGCTCCTCACGAGGGTCGCGGCGGCGGGGGCGGGGAGGCGCTCAGCGAGCGGGATCACAGGCGGGATCGCCTCCGGCGGCTCGCCGAGCAGCACCCGTCGTACGACACGCTCGGCGGCCTGCCCGTCGTCGAACCGGCAGAACCGCTCCCGGAACGCGGCCCGCAGCGCCCGCGACGCGTCGCTCGTGTGCTCGTGCTCCCGGAAGACGCGGGCCAGTTCCCCGGGGGTGCGGGCGACCGGTCCCGGCGGCTCGGCCATCAGGTCGAAGTAGACGCCCCGCGTCTGCCGGTAGACCTCCCAGTCGTCGGCGTACACGACGATCGGCCGGTCCAGGTTGGCGTAGTCGAACATGATCGAGGAGTAGTCCGTGACCAGCGCGTCCGCCGCCAGGCACACGTCCTCCGCGGAACGGTGCCCGGACACGTCGATGACACGGCTGATCCGGCCGGAGCCGTCGAGGCGCGCCCGGTCGTAGAAGTAGTGGGCGCGCAGCAGGACGACCACGTCCTCGCCCGCCGCCGCGCAGAACGCCTCCAGGTCCAGGCCCGTCTCGAAGCCGGTGTGGTGGTCGCGGTGGGTGGGGGCGTACAGCACGGCCGTCCTGCCCTCGGGCACGCCCAGCCGGCGCCGGACGCGGGCGACGTCGTCGGCGGTCGCCGTGTAGTAGACGTCGTTGCGCGGATAGCCGTACTCCAGATGCTCGTACGAGCCGGGGAAGGCGCGCTCCCACATCTGGGTCGAGTGAGGGTTGGACGAGAGGTTGAAGTCCCACCGGTCCACCCGCCCCAGCAGCCTGGTGAAGCTGCCCGACTGCGCGGCCACCACCGGGTACGTCGACTGGTCCACGCCCATCGTCTTCAGCGGGGTGCCGTGCTGGGTCTGCAGGTGCACGCTGCCGGCGCGTTTGACCACCCCCTCGGCGAAGTTGGCGTTGTTGACCAGGTAGGTGGCGCGGGCCAGCACCTCCCAGTACCGGCGCGAGCCGATCACCGCGTACTCGACGTCCTTCGGCATCGCGTGGACCTGGTCGGCCTCCACCAGGAACACCGAGCGGATGTGCGGGGCGAGTTGGCGGGCCTTGGCGTGGATCGCGGCCGGGTTGCAGGCGTAGCCGCGGCCCCAGTAGGCGCAGAAGACGGCGAGGTTCGGGTCGAGGGGGCGGCGCAGGTCGCGGGCGTAGCGCAGCCGTGTGCGCAGCATGTGCGGGCGCGGGAGGCGCTCCAGGGTGCCGGCCGCCGCCTGGTTGGCGCCGCGCAGCGCGCGGAACGCCGTGTACGCGCCGGCCGCCAGCAGCCGGTGCTGCATGCCCAGGCTGCCGGCCGGGGGCGTGTAGCCCGCGGGCCGGTGCTTTTGGTAGAGCCGGGCGGCCCGGCGGAAGAACGCCCGGCGCCCGGAGGGCATCCGGTCCGGCCGTGACGCCGTCCTCAGCACGGCGGAGAACAGCTGCTCGAACAGCGCCCCGGTCCGTTCGGCCGGCAGTCCCGCCTCGGCCGCCCGGGTCAGCACCAGCTCCACCTGGTCCAGCACGGCGTGCTGGTGCGGACCGGGCAGATTGAGCCGGCTGCCCTGCCGGCGCAGCCGGTGCCGTACGACGGGCTCGCGCAGCACCGCGATCCGCCCGGCGGCGACCGTGGTCAGGCCGCCCCAGCCGAGGTCGGTGAAAGGGCTGTCGGGGAAGGCGAGTTCATGCTCGGTGAGGAAGGTGCGGCGGTAGACCGCGCTCCAGGCGGGCAGCCGCACGCCCGTCACCTCGGGCGCGTCTCCGGGGGCGAAGGCCCCCTTGGGCGCCTTCGCCAGCAGCGGGGCCGCAGGGTTGCCCGGCTCACCCTCCCACCAGGGGGTCCGCTCGTGCTCGACGTAGAGCACGTCCACGCCGGCGGTCTCGGCCAGCCGCTTGTCCAGCGCCGCCAGCGCGCCCGGCAGCAGCAGGTCGTCGCCGTCCAGGAACAGCACGTACGCGCCGGTCGCCGCCCGCATCCCGGCGTTGCGCGCCCCGCTCAGACCGGCGGACGGCGGTGAGTCGACCGGTGTCACCCGCGAGTCCCGCTCGGCGTGTCCGGCGGCGACCGCTGCCGCCGGGGCGTCGGGGGCGTCGCAGACCGGGATCAGCTGCAGGTCGCCGAAGGACTGACCGAGGACCGAGTCCAGCGCCTGGGACAGCCGGCCCGGGACCCCGTGGGTGGGAACGATGATGCTGAAGCGGGGCATTCTCTTCTTTCTGTCGTCTTGCGGACGCGGCTGGGCCGTCCGGCGGGACGCCAGGTGGACGGCCTGCTCGGAGTGGGCCGCGTCGAACTGAGGGGCATGGGAACTCCCGGAAGGACCAACGGTGTTCAGCGGCTCTCGGTGACGGGACGGGGGCCGGAAGGTTGCGGGATGGTGGCCAGTGGGGTGCGCCCCGACGTCGTGGACGGCACCGGGTGACGCTCGGCGAGCGGAACGAACGGCGGCAGCCCGGCGGTCTTGCCCAGCACGACATGGCGTACGACGCGCTTGGCGGCGAGCCCGTCGTCGTACGGGCAGAACCGCTCCCGGAACGCCGCCCGCAGCTGGGTGGAGCGGGAGCCGCGCCAGTGGCCGGTGACGAAGATGTCGATCAGCTCGTCCTCGGTGCGCGAGACCGCGCCCGGCGGACAGGTCCGCACGTCGAAGTAGGTGCCCCGGACCGCCTCGTACGCCTCGCGGTCCTCGGTGTGCACGACGATCGGCCGGTCCAGGTTGGCGTAGTCGAACATGATCGACGAGTAGTCGGTGAGCAGCGCGTCCGAGGCCAGGCACAGGGACTCCACGCTCGGGTGGTCGCTGACGTCGATGATCCGGGGGCCGTCCGCGAACGGACCGGCGTGCCCGTAGTGGGCACGGGCCAGGATCATGAAGCGCGGGCCCAGCCGGTCCGCGACCCGCTCCAGGTCGAGGACGGGGCGCTGGGTGCGCTGGTGGTCGCGGTGGGTGGGCGCGTACAGCAGCGCGATCGTGCCCTCGGGGATGCCGAGCGAGGAACGGATGCGCGCCACGTCGGCCGACGTCGCCCGCTGGAAGACGTCGTTGCGCGGATAGCCGTACTCCAGCGTGGTGTAGCGGCCGGGGTAGACCCGCTCCCAGGTCAGGGTGGTGTGGCGGTTGGCCGACAGGACGTAGTCCCACTTGTCGACGCCCCGCAGCAGCTCCTCGAAGTCCATGTCGCCCGCGGCCGCCGGGTGTTCCTGGAGATCGAGGCCCATGTGCTTGAGCGGGGTGCCGTGCTGGGTCTGGACGAAGACCTGGCCGGGGCGCTTCCTCAGCCGGCGGTCGAAGTTGACGTTGTTGACCAGGTACTGGGAGCGGGCCAGCGCCGTCCAGTAGGCGAAGGTGCCGGGGCGCAGCCGGCGCGTGCCCTGCGGGATCGTGTGCTGGTCCTCGGGGCGGGCGATCCAGGCGGTGCGGATGTGCGGGGCGTAGGTGCGGAACGCCTCCTCCAGGGCGCCGGGGTTGCAGGCGTGCCCCCGGTTCCAGTAGGCGGCGAAGACGGCCCGGTCGGCGCGCACGGGCAGCCGCAGCTGGATGCGGTAGTGGGCCTGGAGGGCGGCCGCCCTGAGGGCCCGTGCGAGCCCTCGGCAGGCCTTGTGGGTGCGGCGGCAGGCGGCCGTCGTCAGCTGGAGGAGGCGGTAGGTGCGGTGCAGGCCGAAGCGGACCAGGCCCTGGCGCAGCCGGGAGCGCAGGGAGGCGGGGCCGCCCGCGGCGTGGTGCCGGCGGCAGTGGGCGCGGGCCCTGCGCAGGAACTCGGCGCGGCTGCCCCGCGGCAGCCGGTCCCGCCTGGTGAACACCGTGGAGAAGTGGTCCATCATGCGCCGGAACAGAATCGGCCGCCACCGGTCCAGCTCCGGCCGCTCGTCGAGGAACGCGAACACCCGGTCGTACTGGTCGAAGATGTCGAAGTGCTCGCGGCTGACCGTGCCGAGGATGTTGCCCTGCCGGCGCTGCCGGTAGTGCACGCACACCCGGTCGAGGGTCGCGATCGACTCGGCCGCCATCAGGGCCGGGTAGGTCCAGGGGGTGTCCTCGTAGTAGCCGGGCGGGAAGCTGAAGCCGTTCTTCTCGACGAACTCCCGCCGGTACGCCTTGTTCCAGGCCACCATGATCACCCTGAGCAGACCCGGGCGGTCCTCGAGCCGGAAGGGCGCGGGACCCTCCTCGGACAAGTGCGCCGCGACCTTGTTGCGCTCCACCCGGCCCGTCCAGTAGGTGCGCGCGTAGTCGTAGACCAGCAGGTCCGGCTCGCCGGTCTCCTTGAGCCGGTCGGCGATCGCGAGGAGCGAGTCCGGGGTGAGGGTGTCGTCGCTGTCCAGGAAGACCAGGTAGTCGCCCGTCGCCAGGGCCATGCCCGCGTTGCGGGCGCGGCCGAGCCCCTGGTTCTCGGTCAGGTGGACGGCCTTCACGCGCGCGTCGCGGGCCGCGTACTCGTCGATCAACTCCCCGCACGCGTCCGGGGAGCAGTCGTCCACGGCGATCAGTTCGAGATCGGGATACGACTGCGAGAGCACCGAGTCCAGGCACTCGGACAAGTACGCCTGGACCTTGTACACGGGGACGATGACACTGAACCTGGGCAAGACACATCCATGGGTCGGTCGATGCGGGCGTTGTGCCCGGGAACGGCCGACGGAGTGACTTGGTTACGGCTCGTACGGCATGTGGGGGACATCGGGTGAACGACGAGGGGCGGGCCCGTGAAGACCCGCCCCTCGAAAAGTGCCCGTTTTTATGGCTACTTGGCCGCTACTTGACCGCGCCCGCCATGACCCCGGACACGAACTGCCGCTGGAACGCGAAGAACACGACCAGCGGGATCACCATCGAGATGAACGCGCCGGGCGCGAGCACGTCGATGTTGTTGCCGAACTGCCGTACCTGCGTCTGCAGAGCGACCGTGATCGGCTGCGAACCGGACTTGGTGAAGACCAGCGCGACCAGCATGTCGTTCCACACCCACAGGAACTGGAAGATGCCGAGGCTCGCGATCGCCGGCCCGCCGAGCGGCATCACCACCCGTGCGAACAGGCGCAGTTCACCGGCGCCGTCGAGGCGGGCCGCCTCCAGCAGTTCCCGCGGGATCTCCGCGAAGAAGTTCCGCAGCAGGAACACCGCGAACGGCAGACCGAAGCCGACGTGGAACAGGATCACCCCGAAGATCGTCCCGAACAGGCCGATGTCGCCGAACAGTTCGGCGATCGGGATCAGCGCCACCTGCACGGGGACGACCAGCAGGCTGACCACGCCGAGGAACCACCAGTCCCGGCCCGGGAACTCCATCCACGCGAACGCGTAGCCCGCGAGCGAGCCGATCACCACGACCAGGATCGTCGCCGGAACCGTGATCAGCACCGTGTTCACCAGGGAGTTGGTGATGTCGCTGTTCTCCAGCAGCTTCTGGTAGCTGTCGAAGGTCAGCTGGGACGGCTGGGTGAACACCTTCCACCAGCCGCTCGCGCTCATGGCCTCCGGTGAGCGCAGGGAGGAGATGAGCAGACCTATGGTCGGCACCAGCCAGAACAGGCCCACCACGATGAGGAAGACGCGGACCAGTCCGCCGTTGAGCTTCTCGGCGATCCTCGAACCGAGGGACTGCCGTCCCTTCACTGTCATGTCGGCGGATGCCGCCTTCCCGACGCCGCCGCTGGTCGCGGTCATCGCCTGCCCTCCCGCCTCAGCCGACGGACGTTGCTGTGCTTTCCCGGGGGGCGACCCCCGGACCCCCGGCCGCCCCGAGGCGCACGCATCTTCATCGCCTGCCCTCCCGCCTCAGCCGACGGATGTTGAACAGCATCACCGGGATCACCAGCAGCAGCAGGAACACCGCGATGGCGCTCGCGATGCCCGGCTGGCTCTCGGCGAAGCCCTTGCGGTACAGCTCCAGGGCCAGCACGTTGGCGTCGTCCTGGGAGGAGCCGGGGGCGATGATGTAGACGAGGTCGAACACCTTCAGCACGTTGATCATCAGCGTGACGGTGACGACCGCGAGGACCGGTGCCAGCAGGGGCACGGTGATCTTGCGGAACACCTGCCACTCGTTGGCCCCGTCCACCCGCGCGGCCTCCAGCAGCTCCCGGGGCACGCCCGCGAGCCCGGCCGCGATCAGCACCATCGCGAAGCCCGCCCACATCCACACGTACGACCCGATGATGGCCGGTGTGACCAGCGCCGGGCCGAGCCAGTCGACGCCGTTGTACGGCTCCTTGAAGTTGCTCGCGGGAAGCCGCAGCCGGGCCCCGTCGGCCGCGGCCGGCAGTGTGAAGGTGCCGTCAGGGGCGGCCTTGGCGGAGGCAACGACCTTGCCGTCCTTCACCGCCTCGATCCGCATCCCGGCGTAGCCCAGCTCGGACGGGTCGGGGGAGCCCAGCTTTCCGACACCCTTGCCGCGCGTGAAGTCCTGCCAGGTGGTGCCGGTGATCTTCCCCGGCTCGGCCCTGGCCGCCACGGCCCTCTTCGCGCTGTGCGGCATCTGGTCGGGAGCGACACCGACCAGCGGGAGGGAGACCGCCGAACCGGCGTGCACCGGGGCCGTGGTGATGAACCCGCCCTGGTCCGGCCGCAGCGGCGACTCACGGCCCGGATGCGCCTTCGGGAACGCCGAGGACTGGGCGAACGTGTCGTGCACGCCCACCCACACCGCGTTGGCGACACCCTTGTCCGGGTCCTGGTCGTACACCAGCCGGAAGATGATCCCGGCCGCCAGCATCGAGATCGCCATCGGCATGAAGACGACCAGCTTGAACGCCGTTCCCCAGCGCACCCGTTCGGTCAGCACCGCGAAGACCAGGCCGAGCGCGGTGGAGACCGTCGGCGCGAACACGACCCAGATGATGTTGTTCTTCAGTGCCGTGCGGATGCCGTCGTCCGTGAACAGCGCCTTGTAGTTGTCGACCCCGGCGAAGCCGTCGCCGGAGGCGTTGTAGAAGCTGCGGACGACCGAGTACCCGATCGGGTAGACCACGAGCGCGCCGAGCAGGACCAGCGCCGGCAGCAGGAACAGCGCTGCCACCGTCCTGCGGGTGCCGGTCACGCTCCTGCGGCTCTTCGGCGCGGCGGGGCCCTTCGGGGACCCCGCCGCCGCTGCCGACGCCATGGCCGGATCAGCTCCCGTTCCCGTACGCGGCCGCCGCGTCCTTCTCCAGCTGCGCCTGGGTGCCGGCGACGTCCTTCGGGTTCTTCAGGAAGTCCTGGAGGTCCTTCCACTCACCCTTGCCGGGCGTGCCGCCGAAGGCCTGCGGGGCCTGGTCGGACATGTCGAAGCGGAAGTCGTCGCCGGACGCGATCAGCGCCTTGGCGATGGTCTGCTGCACCTCCTTCGGGTACGCCGACACCGGGACGTTCTTGTTCGGCGAGAGGTAGCCGCCCAGCTTGGCCTGGATCGTCGCCGCGTCCGGGGAGGCCAGGAAGGTGACCAGCGCCTGCGCCGCCTTGGAGTCCTTGAGGATCACCGCCGCGTCGCCGCCGGAGACCACCGGCGCGCTGGAGCCGACCGCCGGGAACGGGAACACCTTCGCGTCCGTTCCCACCTTCGCCTTGGTGTCGCCGATGTTGACCTGCACGAAGTCGCCCTCGTAGACCATCGCCGCCT
Organism: Streptomyces sp. NPDC002520; assembly: GCF_053595235.1. Classification (NCBI taxonomy): domain Bacteria; kingdom Bacillati; phylum Actinomycetota; class Actinomycetes; order Kitasatosporales; family Streptomycetaceae; genus Streptomyces; species Streptomyces sp. NPDC002520. Next base: position 55,952 of record NZ_JBSFXG010000004.1, read on the forward strand.
TGGGCTGGTCGCCTCCGGTGAAGGTCTGCGTGACCGACGCCGGGAACTCGGTCTGCAGAGCGCCGTCCGCGCCGCCCGCCACGTAGTCCTTCTTGCCCCAGATCTGGGCGAGCGTGGTCAGGGCCTGCTTGACCGACGGATCGGTCCACTTGATCTTGTGCTGGGCGAGCTGGTCGTACTTCTGAGGCCCGGCCTGGGACAGATAGACGTTCTCGAACCAGTCCGTCAGCGTCCAGCCGTCGGCACCGCCCACCGAGAACGGGGTGACACCGGAGTCGTACACCGCCTGCGCGGTGGTCAGCAGCCCCGGCCAGGTCTTCGGCTCCTTGGCGCCCGCGTTCTCGAACGCCTTGGCGTTGTACCAGATCAGCGACTTGTTGGCGGCCTTGTAGTAGACGCCGTACTGCTTGCCGTCGACCTTGCCGATGTCCTGCCAGCCCTGAGAGTAGTTCTTCTGGAGCTCCCCCAGCGCCTCCGGGCCCAGCGGCTTGGCCCACTTCTTCTCCACGGCCTGCTTGATCGCGCCCGGCTGCGGCAGCAGCGCCACGTCCGGCGGCTGACCGCCCGCGATCTTCGAACCGAGGAAGTTGATGATCGGGTCCTGCGCGGGCACGAACGTCACCTTCGCGCCGGTGCGCTTCTCGAACTCCGCGAGGACCTTCTTGAAGTTCGCCTGTTCGGTGCCGGTCCAGACGGCGGCGACCTCCAGGTTCGCGCCGTTCAGCTTCGGCAGGGTGACGGAGGAGCCGCCGGCGCTCGCGCTGCTCTTGCCGCCGCTGTCCTTCTTGTTGTCGCTGCCCGAGCACGCGGTGAGCGCGAGGGCTCCCGCGAGCAGCGCGGCGAGCGTGCCGACCGCCCTGCCTGTCCGGATGGTGCTGCTCTGATTGCGCATCACTTCCCCGTTCGTCGTTCTCCGTTGAACGTCAGGAGACTGTCCGTATGAACGTGAAGACTTGTCCGTGCCGTCCGGTCTACGCCGGGCCGCACACGGGCGGCAAGAGCGCCCGTGCCGTCCGGCGGCTGATCGTGACCGGCTCGTGATCAGGGACGTATGCGTGCCGGCCACGACTAGAGCAGTGAGGGCACCTCCGCCGCCGAGACCTCCCGGGCCGCCCGCTCCACCGCGCTCGCCAACAAGGCCAGGTCGGTGGGGCCGTTGCCCAGCTCGCGCACCGGGCGGCGGGCCGGCGGGTCGCCCATCCGTTCCCACTCCAGCGGGAGCACCGTCGGCCGCTGGGTCGCCGTGCGCGGGATACGGCCCGTCACCCGGCCGCCCTGGAAGCCGATGCTCCGCCCGTCCGCGTACGTCAGGCTGCCCCGCCCCGGCGCCGGTTCGCCCCCACGTTCTCGGCTTCGCTCGAACGGGGAGGTGCCCCCAGGGCCGGAGGACGGCGCGTCCAGCGTCACCCGGAGCACGGCCCGCCGGGCCGGCTCCGTCTCCGCCGTACGACCGCCCGCCGAGGCCGCCGCCACCAGGTGCACGCCCAGCCGCTCGCCCTCCCGGGCCACCGCCTCCACCGCCCGCATCACCGAGCCGGCGGCAGGCCGGCCCGGTGAACCCAGCGCGGGGGAGACCAGCGCGTCCAGGTCGTCCACGACCACCACGAGCCGGGGCAGCGGCGGCGCCGCCTCGGTCCGCCGCCGGGCCGCGGCGCCGGGCCGCAGCCGCAGCGTGGAGCTGGGCGGCGCGTCTATGTCGCCGGCCCCGGTGCCGGACCCGGGCACGGCCGCCCGTCCGCCCGGCGTGCGCTGCGCGACGATCCGGCCCGAGACCTCGTGCCCCGAGTGCCACTGGACGAAGTCGCCCATGCCCACCAGCTCGGCCCGCCGCTTCAGCTCGGCGCTCAGCGACTGCGCGAACTCCCGCATACGCACGGGGTCGTTGGCGATGAGGTAGGTCGTCACATGGGGTATATCCGTGCAGACCCGCAGCCCCTCACCGCGGCCGGCGCCCGTGCCGATGCCGTCCCGGCCGTCTATCAGCACCATGCCCAGCCGGTCGGGCCGCTCGGCGGCGGCCAGCGAGGCGACCACGGCCCGCAGCAGCTCGGTACGGCCACTGCCCGGGGGCCCCTCGATCAGCAGATGCGGCCCGTCGGCCACCAGGTCGGCGGTGAGCGGACCGCGCGGCCCGGCACCGAGCACCGCCCGCGCCCGGCCGCCCAGGGACTCGGCGTCGTCCGCCGCGTCCGCCCAGCGGGCCATCAGCGACGCCGGGGTGGCCCGCGCCAGCCCCAGCTCGTCCAGCAGCCGGGCCGACTGCGGCAACGGCACGGCCACCCGCGCGTGCCGCTCACCGGCGGGGCTGTCGGGGCGCAGCGGCGCGAGCGCCCGCGCGAACCGCTCCGCCCAGGCGGGGGAGACGGCGTCCACGGCGGCGAGCGCACCCGGGCCGACGGGCCCGCCGGGCGCCACGCGCAGCAGATGCAGCACGCTCGCGACGTCACCGCCGAGCAGCGCCACGGCCCCGCAGTACCGGAAGACGGGGGCCACCGCGCAGGCCGCCTCGTACGTCTCCGCGACCGGGGAGGAGGGGGAGGTGGCCGGGGTCTCGGCGAGGCACACCACGTGGATCCCGGCCCGCGGTCCTGCCACGGCCAGCCGTGCCACGGCCTCCCGGAGCGCCGCCCCACCGGGATCACCGTCCACGACGACCACCGTGTACGGCCCCGGGAACCCGCCGACGCCGTCCGCTCCGGCGCCCTCGCGGGCCCAGGAGGGGCGACGGGCGGGGGTGCCGTGCGGGGAGGTGCGGCCGGTGCCGGCCGGGGCAGCGGGCGCCGTGGCGGCGTGCGCCGCTGCGTCCGGTGTCCGGCCGGCCGGGCCGTCCGCGTCGGGGAACTGTCCCGCGGGGCGGGACGGATCCTGGGCGAAGTCCTGAGGCGCCGGGACCGACCCGGCGGGGGCCGGACCCGTCGTCGCCGTCGCCGGCCGGGCCGTGCTTCGTCCCGTCGCGGCGTGGTCCTCCACCCGGCGCAGGAGTTCCTCCGTGCGGGCCGCCGCCTGTTCGCGGTCGTAGGCCAGCAGGAGGCGGCAGTCCTGGCCGTGGCCCGGACGGACGTGCGGCAGCCAGCCCAGCCAGGACCACTCGGCCGTGCGCTCCTCCAGCGGACGGGAGCGGTCCGCGCTGATCAGCACGATCTCCAGCAGGTCGGGGGAGTGCAGCGCGGCGAGCTGGGCCAGCACCGCGCGGGCCAGCCCGGACAGCCGGGGGCGTGGGCCGGCCAGGCCCAGCGCACCCGCCTCGCGCAGCGCGGTGGTCACCGGGACCGCGGGCAGCAGTCCCGAGCCGTCCGGCGTGGCCCGGTCGGCCGTCCCGAGCCGCACCGACAGCGCCTCCGGGTGCCCGGGGCCCCGCTCCCACAGCCGGGGCCCGGGGCCCAGCGCGGTCAGCAGCAGCGCGGCGGGGTCGGGCCAGGTGTCGGGCCGGCGCGGGACGGCATCGGCCGGGATGCCGGCCCGGTCGGCGGCTCCGGCGCCGTACTCCTCACGGGACGTCTCCGGCTCCCCGCGTCCGCCGGCCAGTCGGCGCGCCCACGCACCGAGCCCGCCCCGGCGCCGGGCGCCCTGGGGTACGTCGGTTCCCCGGACCGGAGTGCTCTTGCGCCCCCCGGAACGCGCGCCCCCGTCCCCTTGCGTGTCGTAGCCGTCCGGCACCGGGTCGTAGGCCGCCGTACCGCCGTACCCGCTCTCGGTCGGGCCGTCGGGGCCGCCGATGCCGTGGCGGCCCGCGTGCGTGTCTCCGCTGCCGGAGGACGGGGCGGGTGCGCCGGGTGAGCGGAGAGCGCCGTTCGGGGCGCCCGTCTCGAAGCGGTCCGCGCGCGTGTGGCCGTCGGGGGACGGGGTGGAACGGGTCGTCCCGTCCGGCCCGGGTTCACCGCTCGGCCCGTGGCTCCCGGGGCGGCTCATGGGCCTGCCGGCGGAAGCCGTACCCGCTGCCGGACCCGGCGCGTCCGCGCCCCGGCTCTCGATGCTCGGAGCCCCGGCCTGACCGGGGACCGCGGCCTCCGCTTCCTCGTACCGGTACTCCTGGGCTCCCGTGCCGGAGCCGGTCCAGTTCGCCGTGCCGTAGGCGTGCCGGGTGGGCCCGGACGGACCGGTGGCCGACGAGGGCTCCACGCGTGCGTGCCCGGCGGCGTGCGCCGTACCGGCCGTACCCGGTGAGGTCCCCGCGCCCGGTGCCGCGTATCCGGCGGACGCGCCGAGGGCATCGGATTCCTCGGCCCCGCCGCCGAGCGGCAGCCGTACGCACCCCTCCCCGTCCGGGACCGTGCGCACCCGGGCCGCGGGGCCACCGGACGGGGTGACCCGCAGGGCGGATTCGCCGAGCCGCAGCAGGGCCCCGGCGGGGAAGCGCCGGGGCCGGTCGGTCACGCGGGCGCCGTCCAGGGTGGTGCCGTTGGTGGAGCCGAGGTCGGTGACGGAGATGCCGCCGTCGGCGGCGACCGTGACCGCGCAGTGCAGACGGGAGACGTCCGGGTCGTCCAGCGGGACGTCGGCGTCGACGGAGCGGCCGACCGTGATCCGGCCGCCGTGCAGGAGGTGGACCCCGCCCGCGTCCGGGCCCGCGACCACGTGCAGCTGGGTCGGGGCGTCGTCCAGCTCGGGATGGGGCTCGGGGGCCGCGGGGGCGCCCAGGGACAGCACGGCGCCGTCGACCAGCGGGGGCTCGCCGAGGGTGCGGCGGCGGGCGTCGAGCCGCTCCGTGCCCGCGTACAGGACCACCGGCGCGCCCGAGGCCTCCCGGCCCGCGCCGCCGTCTCCGGTGACCGCCGTGGCCAGTGCGGAGGCCACCGCGGCCAGGTCCGTGCCCGCCGGTGCCGTGACCAGCACGTCCCGGCTCGCGGGGCGGCCCCGCTGCGGGGCCGGGCCCAGCGGGTCTACGACGGTCAGCCGGATCTGCATCGCCGTCAGCGGTCCCTTCTGCCCGGGCGCGGACTCCCCACCCCACACGAGCACGTCGGCCAGTACTGCAGGCATCCTCGCACCTGTCACCGACAACGCGCCCGCGGCCCGGTACCAAGTGATCTTGATTGGTCAGCTCTGCCCCCAAAAGTGCCTGCCCGGGAGTGCGCCGTTGATCAGTTGATATCGGTCATGCGATCAGTTGAGATCGGTCACGTCCGCGGCCTGGCAACCGGGAGACCGAGGCGAGCGTCTTACCTTCGAAGTTGTACGAGATCGTTCATGTGGTGCCCTCGTGGACGGCACTACAGTGGGTCGGTAACCGGAACACCGGCAAGCAACCAGCAGGGAGCGCGTGACGTGCGGCCAGTCGGCAGCAAGTACCTGCTCGAGGAGCCGCTCGGACGCGGCGCCACGGGCACCGTCTGGCGTGCGAGCCAGCGCGAGACCGCCGGCGCCGAGGCGGCCGTGCCGGGCCAGCCGGGCGAGACGGTCGCCATCAAGGTCCTCAAGGAGGAGCTGGCCGGCGACCCGGACATCGTCATGCGGTTCCTGCGCGAGCGCTCCGTCCTGCTCCGGCTCACGCACCCCAACATCGTCCGGGTCCGCGACCTGGTCGTCGAGGGCGATCTGCTCGCCCTCGTCATGGACCTCGTCGACGGTCCCGACCTGCACCGCTACCTGCGCGAGAACGGCCCCCTCACGCCCGTCGCCGCCGCGCTGACGACGGCCCAGATCGCCGACGCCCTCGCCGCGAGCCACGCCGACGGCGTCGTCCACCGCGACCTGAAGCCCGCCAACGTGCTGCTGAGCGAGGACGAGGGCCGGATGCACCCGATGCTGACCGACTTCGGCATCGCCCGCCTCGCCGACTCCCCGGGCCTGACCCGCACCCACGAGTTCGTCGGCACCCCCGCGTACGTCGCGCCGGAGTCCGCCGAGGGCCGCCCGCAGACCTCCGCCGTCGACATCTACGGCGCCGGCATCCTGCTGTACGAGCTGGTCACCGGCCGCCCGCCGTTCTCCGGCGGCACCGCCCTCGAAGTGCTCCAGCAGCACCTCAACGCCGAGCCGCGCCGCCCCTCCACCGTCCCGGGCCCGCTGTGGCAGGTCATAGAGCGCTGCCTGCGCAAGAACCCCGACGAGCGGCCCAGCGCCGAGAACCTCGCGCGCGGCCTGCGGGTCGTCGCCGACGGCGTCGGCGTGCACGCGAACGCCGCCCAGATCGCCGCGGCCGAGGGCGTCGGCGCCCTGCTCGCGCCCGACCCGGCCCCGGCCGCCGTCCCGGGCGTGCCCGGCTCCGCCGACCCCACGCAGGTCCTGCCGGCCAACGCGGCGCAGGGGGCGTACGACCCGAACGGCGCGACCAGCGTCCTGCCGCACACCGGCGGACCCGCGGGCGCCGCCGACCCCACCGCCGTACTGCCGAGCACCGGCGCCGCCGACCCCACCGCGGCCATGCCGCCGATGCCCCAGGGGCAGCCGGGCGGACCCGATCAGCCGCACCCCTGGCAGAACCAGCTGCGCGCCGCCCGCGACCGCAACGAGCAGACGCAGGTCCAGTACCTCGCCCCGGACGAGGACCCGCTGCGCCGCCGCCCTCAGCGGCAGGTCGCCCGGCCGCAGCAGCAGCCGCGCCAGGCACCGCAGGCACGCCCGCAGCGACCGCAGCAGCGCGCCCCCGGCGGGTACAGCCAGGCGCCCCAGCAGTACGCCCCGGCGCCGCAGCGGTACGCGCCGGAGCCGCAGCGGCCCGTCCGCGAGCCCCGGCCGCCGCGGCAGCGCGGCGCCAACCCGATGAAGATCCCCGGACTCGGCTGCCTCAAGGGCTGCCTGTTCACGATCGTCATCCTGGTCGTCGCGAGCTGGCTGGTCTGGGACCTGACCCCGCTGCACACCTGGGTCGGCCAGGGCAAGGGCTACTGGCACCAGTTGAGCGATTGGGCCGGGCAGATCAGCAGCTGGCTGAAGGAGCTGGGAAGCTCCTCCGGCAACGCCAACTGATCGCAGGGTTGGGGATTTGTCGACACCCGGCGGGTGATTTCTGCCTCCGTGGTGAAGGTCGGCTCGTCCAGCGCGTAGTTTTGGCGACAACACGCGTCTGTAGGAGCAGTCTTGGCACGGAAGATCGGCAGCCGGTACACCGCGAACCAGATCCTGGGGCGGGGCAGCGCCGGCACGGTGTGGCTGGGCGAGGGGCCGGACGGCCCCGTCGCGATCAAGCTGCTGCGCGAGGACCTGGCGTCCGACCAGGAGCTCGTGGGGCGCTTCGTGCAGGAGCGCACCGCGCTGCTCGGCCTGGAGCACCCGCACATCGTCACCGTGCGCGACCTGGTGGTCGACGGCAACGACCTCGCGCTGGTCATGGACCTCGTCCGGGGCACGGACCTGCGCACCCGGCTGGAGCGCGAGCGTCGGCTCGCGCCCGAGGCCGCCGTCGCGATCGTCGCTGACGTCGCAGACGGGCTCGCGGCCGCGCACGCGGCCGGGGTCGTCCACCGCGACGTCAAGCCCGAGAACGTCCTGCTGGACATGCAGGGCCCGCTCGGACCCGGCGGCGCGCATCCCGCGCTGCTCACCGACTTCGGTGTCGCCAAGCTGATCGACTCGCCCAAGCGGACCCGGGCCACGAAGATCATCGGTACGCCGGACTACCTCGCCCCGGAGATCGTCGAGGGCCTGCCGCCCCGGGCCGCCGTGGACATCTACGCGCTGGCGACGGTCCTGTACGAGCTGCTCGCGGGCTTCACCCCGTTCGGCGGGGGCCACCCCGGAGCGGTGCTGCGCCGGCACGTCACCGAGAGCGTCGTACCGCTGCCCGGCATCCCCGAGGAGCTGTGGCAGCTTCTCGTGCAGTGCCTGGCGAAGGCCCCGGCCTCCCGGCTGCGGGCCTCGGAGCTGGCGGCGCGGCTGCGGGAGCAGCTGCCGGTGCTCGCGGGGATGCCGCCGCTGGACGTGGACGAACCCGAGTCCGAGACCGCGGAGGAGGGGCCGCAGGAGGCACCCGCGCCGGTCGAGGACGCGGAGCCCGTGCGGCGCCGGGGCGCCGTCTCCCTGGTGCCGGGGGCCAAGCCCGACTCCAACCGGGACACGCACACGTCGATGCGGGTCCCCGGGCCGGACGAGCTCGCCGGCGGGGCGCGGGGCACGGCCCGGGCGCCCCGGACCCCGGGCGCACCGCGCCCCGGCTCCGCCCGGCACCGCGCGGCCGCCCGACGCCGGAAGATCACCTTCAGTGTCGCCGGCGTGGTCCTGGCCGCGGCCGTCGGCATCGGTGCGTGGGCGGCCACCTCGGACGACGAGCAGCCGCCCCGGGACACCCACAGCACCTCGGCTCCCTGACCCCCGGGGCTCCGCGCGGACCAGCCCGTCCGGGGGCACCCTCTCTGGGGGGCGAGGACGAGGCTCGTTCAGGGCCGGCGCGGGGGTCCGGGGGCGGCAGCCCCGGTGGCGGGCCCGCACCGGCACCGGCCCACCGTTCGGCTCCGCTCCTCACCCCGGGCCTCGCCGCTCGGCGGAGCCGTTACGCTGGAGGCGTGGCAGTCGTCGATGTATCCGAAGAGCTGAAGTCCCTCTCCTCGACCATGGAGTCGATCGAGGCCGTCCTGGACCTCGACAAGCTGAGGGCAGACATCGCCGTGCTCGAGGAGCAGGCGGCCGCGCCGTCCCTCTGGGACAACCCGGACGAGGCGCAGAAGATCACCAGCAAGCTCTCCCACCTCCAGGCCGAGGTCAGGAAGGCGGAGGCGCTGCGCGGCCGGATCGACGATCTCGCCATCCTCTTCGAGATGGCCGAGGAGGAAGACGACCCGGACACCCGCGCCGAGGCCGAGTCCGAGCTGACCTCCGTGAAGAAGGCGCTGGACGAGATGGAGGTCCGCACGCTCCTCAGCGGTGAGTACGACTCCCGTGAGGCGCTGGTGAACATCCGCGCCGAGGCCGGTGGCGTCGACGCCGCCGACTTCGCCGAGAAGCTCCAGCGCATGTATCTGCGCTGGGCCGAGCAGCACGGCTACAAGACCGAGATCTACGAGACGTCGTACGCGGAAGAGGCCGGCATCAAGTCGACCACCTTCGCCATCGAGGTCCCGTACGCCTACGGCACGCTCTCCGTCGAGCAGGGCACCCACCGGCTGGTGCGCATCTCGCCCTTCGACAACCAGGGCCGGCGCCAGACGTCCTTCGCGGGCGTCGAGGTACTCCCGGTCGTCGAGAAGTCCGACCACGTCGAGATCGACGAGTCCGAGCTGAGGGTCGACGTCTACCGGTCCTCCGGGCCCGGCGGCCAGGGCGTCAACACCACCGACTCCGCCGTGCGCATCACGCACCTGCCCACCGGCATCGTGGTCTCCTGCCAGAACGAGCGCTCGCAGATCCAGAACCGGGCCAGTGCCATGAACGTGCTCCAGGCCAAGCTGCTGGAGCGGCGCCGCCAGGAGGAGCAGGCCAAGATGGACGCCCTCAAGGGCGACGGCGGCAACTCCTGGGGCAACCAGATGCGTTCGTACGTGCTGCACCCGTACCAGATGGTCAAGGACCTGCGCACCGAGTTCGAGGTCGGCAACCCCGAGGCCGTGTTCAACGGCGAGATCGACGGGTTCCTCGAGGCCGGTATTCGCTGGCGCAAGCAGCGGGAGAAGTGACTTTGTCGATATGACAACTGCCGCCCGAGTGGCGGCAGTTGTCATTTGTCTGGGTTTTACGTCACACTCACGGGCTCCATTTCCCGGCAAACGCCACCCCACCGGACAACGTGCGCGCAACGGCCTTGACGTTGCTTTGAAAAATGGGAAGGCTGCAGCGTGGCATGCGTATCTCTGGGGTGCATGTGAACCGGAGGAATCGGGGGTGATTCGGATGCCGGCACCGACGCGGACGCCACTTCCGGACTCCCCGACCGCCTCCGTCGATCACGGCCCCCGAGCGCGGCCTCATTGACAAAACGGCTACTGGGGGTAGCAACCATATGACCAAGAAGACGCGGATCCGCGTCGCGCGGATAGCGGCCGGTGCCGTGATCGCTGCCGGCGCCTCTCTGACGGCCGCAGGTGCGGCGTCCGCCCTGGACCTCGGCGTCCAGGCCGGCCCGATCGGCGTGAGCGTGACCACCGAGGGCGGGAACTCCGACGGCGGCAACTCCAACGGAGGCAACTCCAATGGAGGCAACTCCAATGGAGGCAACTCCAACGGTGGGAACTCCTCCATCGGTGGTGCTGTCGGCGGCAGTGACGCTGGCACCGCCTCCCTCGGCGGCGTGCTCGGCGGTGGCGACGCTTCCAACGGTGGCGCCGCTTCCAACGGTGGCGCTGCTTCCAACGGTGGCGCTGCTTCCAACGGTGGCGCTGCTTCCAATGGTGGCGCTGCTTCCAACGGTGGCGCCGCTTCCAACGGTGGCGCCGCTTCCAACAGTGGCGGCAACGGCAACGGCGGTGCCGCTTCCATCGGTGGCGCCGCTTCCAACGGTGGCGGCAACGGCAACGGTGGCGACGCTTCCATCGGTGGCGGCAACGGTGGCAACGGCGGCGATGCTTCCAACGGTGGCGGCAACGGCAACGGTGGCAACGGCGGCGACGCTTCCAACGGCGGCGGCAACGGCGGCAACGGCGGTAACGGCGGCGACGCTTCCATCGGCGGCGGCGACGGTGGCAACGGCTCCATCGGCGGCGACGGTGGCAACGGCGACGGTGGCAACAGCGGTTCCGGCACCGACGGCGGCAACGGCAACACCACGCCCAACGGTGGCGGCAACAACAACGCCTCCCAGGAGGAGGGCTCCTCGGCCCTCACCGACACGGGCTCGGACACCTCTGCCCAGGGCGGTGACAAGCAGCTCGCCGAGACCGGTGCCGGTCAGACCGCGTTCCTGCTCATCGGCGCCGCGACCATGATCGCCGGCGGCATCGGCTTCCGTGTCCTGCCGCGTCTGGTCAACGGTCGCGGCGGCGCGGCTGCCTGAGCGTAGCCGTACGCTCGCGTTCCGCACGCGAGGTACATGCGAAAGGGCCCGGAGCTTGACGCTCCGGGCCCTTTCGGCGTCTGTCGTGTCCGCCTACGCGGTCTGGTGGGCCAAGAGCACCACCGCGGCGATCAGCACCGCGAGCAGGGCGATCAGGGCCATCGGGTTCATCCCCGCGAAGAAGCCCTCCTGCTGCAGCCGCGCGCGGTTGGCGCGGCACACCGGGCACCGGCCCTCGCTCACGGGCGCCGCGCAGTTCGCGCACACCAACCGGTCGTACGTCATGCGCTCGCCCTCCTTGCACCGGCCATCACCCATAGAACGCTTCCGGGAACGAGAACGTTCCCCCCTCCACTGTGCCAGGTTCCTTCAGAGGTTGCGCGGGGCGTCTACAAAGGGGTGGTTTCCGCCGTATCGCGGCCGCGGGTGCGTCGCGGTTGCCCGCATGGTCCCCCGCACGGTTCCCCGCGCCCTTCGCGGTACGGACACTTCCCGGTGCAAAAACGCACAAGTATGGCGCAACCGCAACCGGTGACTGCACTTGCGCACCCGGTTCGCGTATGGTCACGCTCACCTACCCCCGGCGACCCGTGGTGCATCCGTGATCCGATTCGACAATGTCTCCAAGGTCTACCCCAAGCAGACCCGTCCCGCCCTCAGGGAAGTCACCCTGGAGGTGGAGAAGGGTGAGTTCGTCTTCCTCGTGGGGTCCTCCGGCTCCGGAAAGTCCACCTTCCTGCGACTCGTCCTCCGCGAGGAGCGGTGCAGTCACGGCCAGGTGCACGTTCTGGGCAAGGACCTCGCACGCCTCTCCAACTGGAAGGTGCCGCAGATGCGCCGCCAGCTGGGGACGGTCTTCCAGGACTTCCGGCTCCTGCCGAACAAGACGGTCGCGGAGAACGTGGCCTTCGCGCAGGAGGTGATCGGCAAGTCGCGCGGCGAGATCCGCAAGTCCGTGCCGCAGGTGCTCGACCTCGTCGGGCTCGGCGGCAAGGAGGACCGGATGCCGGGCGAGCTGTCCGGCGGTGAGCAGCAGCGCGTGGCCATCGCGCGGGCCTTCGTCAACCGGCCCAAGCTGCTGATCGCGGACGAGCCCACCGGCAACCTCGACCCGCAGACCTCCGTCGGCATCATGAAGCTGCTCGACCGGATCAACCGGACGGGCACCACCGTCATCATGGCGACGCACGACCAGAACATCGTGGACCAGATGCGCAAGCGCGTCATCGAGCTGGAGAAGGGCCGCCTCGTCCGCGACCAGGCCCGCGGTGTCTACGGCTACCAGCACTGACCGCCGTAGCCGCTGCCCGACGACCGTCCACGGAAAGGCTTAACCCGACGCCATGCGCGCCCAGTTCGTCCTGTCGGAGATCGGTGTCGGTCTCCGCCGCAATCTGACGATGACCTTCGCCGTCATCGTCTCCGTCGCCCTGTCCCTGGCCCTGTTCGGCGGTTCGCTGCTGATGAGCGACCAGGTGAGCACCATGAAGGGCTACTGGTACGACAAGGTCAACGTCTCGATCTTCCTGTGCAACAAGAGTGATGCGCAGTCCGACGTGAACTGCGCCAAGGGCGCGGTCACCAAGGACCAGAAGAAGCAGATCGAGGCCGACCTCGAGAAGATGCCCATCGTCGAGAAGGTCACCCACGAGACCCAGAACGAGGCGTTCAAGCACTACAAGCAGCAGTTCGGCAACTCCCCGCTGGCCAGCTCCCTCTCGCCGGAGCAGATGCAGGAGTCGTACCGCATCAAGCTCAAGGACCCGCAGAAGTACCAGGTCATCGCGACCGCGTTCAACGGCCGTGACGGTGTGCAGTCGGTGCAGGACCAGAAGGGCATCCTGGACAACCTCTTCCAGCTGCTCAATCTGATGAACCGGGCGGCACTCGGTGTGATGGCGCTGATGCTGCTCGTCGCGCTGCTGCTGATCGTCAACACCGTGCGTGTCTCGGCGTTCAGCCGACGGCGTGAGACCGGGATCATGCGCCTGGTCGGTGCCTCGGGCTTCTACATCCAGGCGCCCTTCATCATGGAGGCCGCGGTCGCCGGACTCATCGGCGGCGGTCTGGCCTGTGTCTTCCTCGTCGTCGGCCGGTACTTCACCATCGACCACGGCATGGGCCTGTCCACCAAGCTCACGCTCATCAACTTCGTGGGCTGGGACGCGGTGTTCACCAAGCTGCCGCTGATTCTCGCGACCAGTGTTCTGATGCCTGCGCTGGCAGCGTTCTTCGCACTGCGCAAGTACCTGAAGGTGTGACCCATGCCAAGAGGGTCGTACGGGCATCCGGCCGTACGGCCCTTCGCATTGTCCTAGACTCACCGCCATGTCAGGCCGTGACCTGTTCTGTCAGCCCCGCCGCAAACGCCGCGGGGCCGCCCTGACATTGGTGTTCGCCGGCCTGTTGGCCGCCGGTGCCGCCACCGGTTCCTTCCCCGACACCGGACATGCGGACCAGTCGGGTCAGCCCGGTGCGTCCGGCCGTCGCAGCAGCGCCGGGCCGTCGCCCGCGGCCGCCCCGCACGAGGACGTCCGCAGGGCCGCCGCCGAGGCCATGGCCGACGGCGAGTCGCCGATGGAGGCCGCCGCGCGCGCCGTCAGCCGCAGCGGGGACCGCTGGGGCGCCGTCTACTCCGAGGGCGAGTACCAGGAGTTCCAGGAGGCTCTGGACGGCGAGTACACCGGCGTGGGCCTGTGGGCGCGGCGTGAACGCGACGGCCGGATCGAGGTGACCCGGGTGCAGACCGGCTCGCCCGCGGCCGAGGCCGGGATCCACGAGGGCGACCGGCTGCGCAGCGTCGACGGGAAGAAGGTCGACGGCCGGCCGGTCACCGAGGTGGTCTCCTTACTGCGCGGCGACGCCGACGACGCGGCCGCCGGTACGGCGGTCACGCTCGGCCTCCAGCGCGGCACGCGCGCGTGGACGCGGACCCTGCACCGCGCCCGCCTGTCCACCGACTCCGTGACCGTGCGCAAGCTGGCCGACGGGGTCGTCGTCATCCGGGTCGCCGCCTTCACCAAGGGCTCCGGCGAGGCCGTACGCGCCGCCGTACGCCAGGCACCGGCGGACTCCGGGATCGTGCTCGACCTGCGCGGCAACTCCGGCGGCCTGGTCACCGAGGCGGTGGACGCCGCCTCCGCCTTCCTCGACGGCGGCCTGGTCGCCACCTACGACGTCGACGGCGCCCAGCGCGTCCTGCACGCCACCCCCGGCGGTGACACCGCCCGCCCGCTCGTCGCCCTGGTCGACGGCGGCACCATGAGCGCGGCCGAGATGCTCACCGGCGCCCTCCAGGACCGGGGCCGCGCGGTGGTGATCGGCTCCCGCACCTTCGGCAAGGGCTCCGTCCAGATGCCGACCGCACTGCCCGACGGCTCGGTGGCCGAGCTGACCGTGGGCCACTACCGCACCCCCTCCGGTCACAAGGTCGACGGCAGGGGCATCGTGCCGGACCTGGACGCGGGCGCGGACGCGCTGGAGCGGGCGGAGACGGTGCTGACGGGCCTCGGCGACCCGGCCTAGCCCATCGAACCGTCGTGGACCCCGTAAATACGCTTCCCTCGCACCCCATGTGTGGTGAGAAAATGTCGTCACTATGAGCAAGGGAATGTACGTACCGAAGGAGTCCCAGCCCAAGCAGGGCGGGGGAGCCGCGAAGGCCAGGGACGGCGAGAAGGGCGGCAAGCGCAAGATCGTCGCCCAGAACAAGAAGGCCCGGCACGACTACGCGATCGTCGACACCTACGAGGCCGGGATCGTGCTGACCGGCACCGAGGTCAAGTCGCTGCGCGAGGGACGGACCTCGCTGACCGACGGCTTCGTCCACATCGACCGGGGCGAGGCGTGGCTGCACAACGCCCACATCCCCGAGTACCACCAGGGCACCTGGACCAACCACTCCGTGCGCCGCAAGCGCAAGCTGCTCCTGCACCGCGAGGAGATCGACAAGCTGGAGTCCAAGTCCCAGGAGACGGGTCACACCATCGTGCCCCTGGCGATCTACTTCAAGGACGGCCGGGCGAAGGCCGAGATCGCCCTCGCGCGAGGCAAGAAGGAGTACGACAAGCGGCAGACCCTGCGGGAGCAGCAGGACCGGCGGGAGTCGGACCGCGCGATCGCGGCGGCGAAGCGGCGGCAGCGGGGTGTCTGACCGGGGCCGCCGCCGGGAATGCGCTGGCACTGTCACGCGTTGTTCCCGTACGATGGCACCTGCACCCCACAGCGGGTGCGCACACCCTCTCCGGAGGGTTTGAAAAATCAACATGGGGATGATCGGTTTCGACAGCGGCTGTCGAAGCAGGGGAAGCGTGTCGAGGAAGCGGCAATGATCTCGTAAACCATATGTCGCAAAAAATAATCGCCAACACCAAGCGCGATTCCTTCGCCCTCGCTGCCTAAGTAGCGACTTGCGAAGTGTCAGCCCGGGGCTGTTCCCGACCCGGATCCTGGCATCAGCTAGGGAACTAAACCTTGATCCCGGTCACGGGGTGAAGAGGGAAATCCAACAGTGACTGAGCCCGTCGGAGACTTGTTCGCGTGATCTCCGGGGCCGAGAAACTCGTAGCGAACTGCACACGGAGAAGCCCTGATTCCGCACCGTTGGACGCGGGTTCGATTCCCGCCATCTCCACCAGGCCCCTTCGGGGGTCAGCCCCATGTGGGCAACGGCCCCGTCGCGTCAGCGACGGGGCCGTTGTCATTCGGGCGGTGCCGTGGGGGTGCGGGTGGGGTTCCGGGTGCGGGTCCGAACAGAGCCCCGCGCCCCTAGGGAGCTGCCGTGCCGTCGGCTTTCACCCACCGCCGACCGGTGTGGATGAGCAGTGCGAGGGCTGCCGCTCCCGCCGGAACGGCGTACGCGGTGCTGGGAGAGAGGTGCTCCACCGCCCAGCCGCCGCCCGCCGAGCCGCACGCGATCCCCGTCAGCAGCGCGGTCACCACCAGGCTCATGCCCTCGTTGAGACGGTCGGCCGGGGTGCGCGACTGGACCAGGGTCATCGCCGTCACCATCGTCGGAGCGGTGGCCATGCCCGCCACCAGCAGCGCCCCCGCCAGCACCGGCAGCGAACCGGCGGTGGCGGCCGCCAGCCACGGCAGGGTCATCAGCACGGCCATCGCCGCGAGGCACCGGGAGAAACCGAGGCCCGCCGGTCTCCGGGCCCCGAACAGCAGGCCCGTCGCGCACGAGCCCGCCGCCTGGAGCGCGAGGACCACTCCGGCCGCCGCGCGATGGCCCTGAGCGTCGGCGTAGGCGATCGTGACGACCTCCATCGAGCCGAAGACCGCGCCGGTGGCCGTGAAGCAGGCCAGCAGAGGCGGGATGCCGGGGCTGCGCAGCGGTGACGGCGCCTTCGAACGGGCCCGGGGCGGCGGCTCGGTCGCCCGCTGGGCGGTGAACAGCAGCATGCCGGTCAGCAGCAGTACGGCCCCGGCGAGCGTGCCCGCCTCCGGGAAGAAGGTGCCGGTCAGGAAGGACGCCAGCACCGGGCCGAGCATGAAGCACAGTTCGTCGGCGGCCTGCTCGAAGGAGTTCGCGGTGTGCAGCGCGCCGGGGTCGTCCCGCAGCAGGTGGGACCAGCGGGCGCGGGACAGGCCGCCGATGTTGGGGGTCGCGGCGGTGGACACGTACGCGGCGAACAGGGTCCAGTCCGGGGCGCCGAAGCGCACGCACAGCAACAGGACGAGACTGCCGAGCACGGCCGTGAACGTGGCCGGCACGGCCACCCGGGCCTGCCCGTGCCGGTCGACGAGCCGCGCGATCCACGGCCCGGCCACCCCGGTCGCCACGAGTCCGGTGGCGGTGACGGCACCGGCGAGGGCGTAGGAGCCCCGGGACCCGGCGATCATCACCACCGCGCTCACGCCGAACATGCCCACGGGCAGGCGGGCGACGAGGTTGCCGGCGGTGAAGGCGAGGGTGCCGGGGCGGGAGAACAGGCGGCGGTATCCGGTGAGTCGGGGGTTCCCGGCGGTTGTCCGGGCGTCTTCCGTGGTGGATCGGGACGGCATGGGCTCCACGGTCGCCCCGAGTGGATCAACGCGTCCAACACCTGCTGCGCACCGATTCACGCACCCGTGTTGTAAGTTCGCCGCCATGCCCGCCTCCGACGCCATAGAACCCCGCCTCCTGCGGGCCTTCGTCGCCGTAGCCGAGGAACTGCACTTCACCCGGGCCGCGGGGCGCCTGTACGTCGCCCAGCAGGCGCTCAGCCGGGACGTGCGGCGGCTGGAACGGGAGCTCGGCAGCGAGCTGTTCGTGCGGTCCACCCGGCAGGTGACGCTGACCCCGGACGGCGAACGTCTGCTCCCGCACGCCCGCCGGGTCCTCGCCGCCCACGACGACCTGCTCGCCGCCTTCCGGCAGGCCCGGCCGCTGCTGGTCGATCTCAACTCCCCGGGCCTGGTCACCGGCCGCCGGGTCCTGCACCGGGCCCGGGACCTCGCGCCCGACTGCGAGCTGATGGCCCGCTACGAGAGCGGCCTCACCGGGGCGGCGGCCGAACTGCTCGCCGGCCGGCTGGACGCCTCCTTCGGGCGCTACGCCGGCCTGGACCCGGCGCTGCGCTCCGGCCTCGACCAGCAGCCCGTGCGCTACGAGCCGATGGCCGTCGTCCTGCCCGAGGAGCATCACCTGGCCGCCCTGCCGGAGGTGCCGCCGGCCGCGCTGGCCGGCGAGACGGTGTACGCCGGGGCCGGGAATCCGCGCACCCCGGAATGGACCGACCTGGCCCTGCGCCTCTTCGAGGGGCACGGCATCCGGCTGGCCCCGCCCCTTCCGCTGGCGGTCGGGGACGAGGAGTTCGAGCGGATCATGGCCAAGACACGGAACCCGGTCCTGGCCGTGGTGGACTTCCCGGCCCTGCCCCGCACGGTGGTGCGGCCCCTCGTCGATCCCGTCCCGCTCTCGCCCGTCTCGCTGGTGTGGCGCAAGGGGCTGGTCCATCCCGCTCTGGACGCGCTGCGGCGGGCGGCCGCCGAGATCGCCCTCGCCGAAGGCTGGCTGCGGCAGCCCGCGGACCGCTGGATCCCGGCGCCCGACCTGGAGGTGATGACCGCCCCGTCCGAGCCCCTCACCGGCCGCCCTCCCGTCACGTGAGAGCAACGTTCCCTTCCGGTCACCCACAGCCACAGGTCAGAAACGCGCCCTCCCTACCTTCGGGCTCAGTCCCTCGTCGACGAACCGAGCACCCGGAGCCTTGTGGAGGCGCCATGACAGCCCCGAGTACAGCCCCCGCACAGAGCAGGGGAGGCCGCTGGATCGAGCACTGGGATCCGGAGGACGAGACCTTCTGGAACGAGACGGGGGAGAAGGTCGCCCGCCGGAACCTGCTGTTCTCCGTCCTCACCGAGCACATCGGGTTCTCCGTCTGGACCCTGTGGTCCGTGCTGGTGCTCTTCATGGGCCCGGAGTACGGGCTGACCCCCGCCGACAAGTTCCTGCTCACGTCCATGGTGACGCTGGTCGGGGCCGCCGTCCGCATCCCCTACACCTTCGCCGTGGCCGTCTTCGGCGGCCGCAACTGGACGATCGTCTCGGCCGCCCTGCTGCTCCTGCCGACGATCGCCGCCTTCGTGGTGATGGAGCCGGGGACGTCCTTCTCCACCTTCCTCCTCGTCGGCCTGCTCGCCGGCATCGGCGGCGGCAACTTCGCCTCCTCCATGACCAACATCAACGCCTTCTTCCCGCTGCGGAAGAAGGGGTGGGCCCTCGGCATGAACGCCGGCGGCGGGAACATCGGCGTGCCGGTCATCCAGCTCGTCGCCCTCGCCGTCATCGGGGCGAACGGCGGACCGCGTGTCCTGCTCGGGATCTACATCCCGCTGATCGTCGTGGCCGCCGTCCTCGCCGCCCTGTTCATGGACAACCTCGCCACGGTGAAGAACGACACCGGCGCGGCCAAGGACGCCGCGAAGGACGGCCACACCTGGATCATGGCCTTCCTCTACATCGGCACCTTCGGGTCCTTCATCGGGTACAGCTTCGCCTTCGGGCAGGTGCTCACCAACCAGTTCGGGCGCACCCCGCTCCAGGCCGCCGGCATCACCTTCGTCGGCCCCCTGCTCGGCTCCCTCGTCCGGCCGGTCGGCGGTCGGCTCGCCGACCGGTTCGGCGGTGCCCGCATCACCCTGTGGACCTACGCCGGCATGGCCGCCGCCACCGCCGTCCTCGTCGTCGCCGGCATGCAGAAGTCACTGGCGCTGTTCGTGCCCGTCTTCGTCGTGCTGTTCATGCTGAGCGGGCTCGGGAACGGGTCGACGTACAAGATGATTCCGGGGATCTTCCAGGCCAAGGCCCTCGCCCGGGGGCTCACGGGGGAGGCGGCCGCGGCGTACGGGCGCCGCCTCTCCGGGGCCTCCATGGGGCTCATCGGCGCCGTCGGCGCGCTCGGCGGCGTCGGCATCAACCTCGCCTTCCGCCAGTCCTACCTCTCCTACGGCACCGGCACCGGCGCCTTCCTCGTGTTCCTCGCCTTCTACGGCGCCTGCATCGTGGTCACCCGGGTCGTATACCTCCGCCGCCCGGCCGCAGCGCCGCGGGCCACGGCCGAAGCGGAGGAGAAGCCGCAGCTCAGCTACGCCGAGGTGTGACGTAACACCTGCGACATCATGGCGAACCGAGCCTGTCACGCGCCGTTGACAGGCTCGTTCGACATGCGGGTCAGCTAGGAGAACCATGGGCGACGAACAGCAGGACGACGAACAGCAGCAGGTCGGACGGCGGGAACAGCGGGAACCCAGCCCCCTCGCGGGCTTCACCGTGGGCGTCACCGCAGCGCGCCGCGCCGACGAGCTGGGCGCCCTGCTCCAACGGCGCGGCGCCGCCGTCCTGCACGCGCCCGCCCTGCGCATCGTGCCGCTCGCCGACGACAGTGAACTGCTCGCCGCCACCGAGGGGATCATCGACCAGGCGCCCGACGTGGTCGTGGCCACGACCGCCATCGGATTCCGGGGCTGGGTCGAGGCCGCCGACGGATGGGGGCTCGGCGAGCAGCTGCTGGAACGGCTGCGCGGGGTGGAGCTGCTGGCCCGCGGCCCCAAGGTCAAGGGGGCCGTCCGGGCCGCCGGCCTGACCGAGAAGTGGGCGCCGGCCGGCGAGTCCATGGCCGAGGTGCTCGACCGGCTGCTGGAGCAGGGCGTGGAAGGCCGCCGGGTCGCCGTGCAGCTGCACGGGGAACCGCTGCCCGGTTTCGTGGAGGCGCTGCGGGCCGGGGGAGCGGAGGTCGTCCTGGTGCCCGTCTACCGGTGGATGCCGCCGGAGGACATCGGACCTGTGGACCGCCTGCTCGACGCGGCCGTCTCCCAGGGCCTCGACGCGATCACCTTCACCAGCGCGCCCGCCGCGGTCTCCCTGCTGTCCCGTGCCGAGGAACGCGGCCTGCTCCCCGAACTGCTCACCGCGTTCGGTCACGACGTCCTGCCCGCCTGCGTGGGCCCCGTCACCGCACTCCCCCTCCAGGCCCGGGGCGTGGACACGGTCCAACCGGAACGCTTCCGTCTCGGCCCGCTCGTCCAGCTGCTGTGCCAGGAACTGCCGGGACGGGCACGGGCGTTGCCGGTCGCCGGTCACCGGGTGGAGATCCGGGGGCACGCGGTCCTGGTGGACGGAGACCTGAGGCCGGTGCCGCCGGCGGGGATGTCGTTGCTGCGCGCACTGTCGCGGCGGCCGGGCTGGGTGGTGGCGCGGTCGGAACTGCTGCGGGCGTTGCCGGGCGCCGGGCAGGACGAGCATGCGGTGGAGACCGCGATGGCCCGCCTGCGTACGGCTCTGGGGTCGCCGAAGCTGATCCAGACGGTGGTCAAACGCGGCTACCGGCTGGCACTGGACCCGGCGGCGGACGCGAAGTACGCGGACGTGTGAGGCGTCGACGGGGCTGCCGCCCGGCCCGCTGCCGCCGGGTCCGGTGCCGTCGGTCTCCGGACACGCGACCTGCTGCCCTGACCATGGGATTCCTGGACTCGCCCGCCCGGTCACGAGGAGCGGCTGACGCGGCCGTGCAGCAGCAGGGCCCGGGTCAGCAGGGCGGTCGCCACCGTCGAGCCCACGGCCCGGACCACGTTCCACGCCACCCACGGCCCCTCGAAGCGCGCCCGCAGGCTCGCCGGGTCGCCCTTCGCCGCCAGCGCGTCGTTCAGCGGGACGTTGAACGCCATGGTGACGAGGAAGACGAGGGCGTACGCCACCAGGGCCGCCAGGACCCAGCGGGCGCCGGGCGTTTGGCGGAGCTGCCACGCCGACACCGCCGTCAGCACCAGTGCCCCCATGAAGCTCAGGAAGAACACCGGGTTCTGGATCACGTCGTTGATGTTCCGCATGACCTCGACGTACGTCCGGTCGTCGCCGCGGGCGAGCGCCGGCATCACCGCGCAGGCGAAGATGTAGAAGACCCCGGCGATCAGGCCCATGGCGACGGTGGCCGCGCTCAGTACGACGCCGCTGCTGTTCGTCCTGTCCATCGTGCTCGTCATGCCTTCAGCCAACCGGAGCGGCCCGGCGCCGGACATGGCCGAGGCGCGCGCCCTCATACGCGTGCGTCCAGGCCGGTACGAGGGGTTCCGGTGACGCTGCCCGGCGGGCACTGTGGGAGAGGGAGAACGGACGCCCACCCTGGTGACCCTAGGCGGTGGAAGGCACATGGTGCTGGGTACGGTCACGGACCCGTACGAGCTGCGGTTCGACGCCGGGCGGATCTGCCTGGACCTCCTCGCGACCGCGCACCCGGTCGAACGGCTCGACGCCGTCGGCCCGTTGTGCGCCTGGATCGCCGGTGCCTCTCTCGTGCCACCCCGCACCCCGCTGGATCACGCCGACGCCACCTGGCTGTCGGGGTTCCGGGAACTGCGCGGTCACATCGGGAAGTTGGTGCGCGGGGCCGTCGCGGGGGACATGCTGTCGTACGATCGCGCGCTCGGCCGCGTCAACGAGACCGCCCGCAACGCGCCTCCGGTCCCGTGCGCGGTGCGGGGTGAAGACGGCATGCTGGTCCGCGAGTTGGCGGGGGCGCCGGCGTGTGCGGCGCTGCTCGCCGTCGTCGCCCGGGACGCCGTGGAGCTGCTCACCGATCCCGTCGCGCGGGCGGCCGTCCGCGAGTGCGAGGGGGACAACTGCCCCATCGTGTACGTGGACACCTCGCGGGGGCGCCGGCGGCGCTGGTGCTCCAGCGAGATCTGCG
The DNA here is from genome assembly GCF_053595235.1 of Streptomyces sp. NPDC002520. Taxonomy (NCBI): domain Bacteria; kingdom Bacillati; phylum Actinomycetota; class Actinomycetes; order Kitasatosporales; family Streptomycetaceae; genus Streptomyces; species Streptomyces sp. NPDC002520. Next base: position 77,984 of record NZ_JBSFXG010000004.1, read on the forward strand.
GGAACCGCGAGCGCGTGGCCCGGCACCGGCGGCGGGCGGCCCTCGCGCGCGCCTGACGGGCCGACGCGTCGGCGCCCGCCCGGGAGCCGGACGTGATGTGCGCAACACCGGGTTCGCCGCGGCCCGGGGGATCCGGTCCCGCCGACCGCGTCGGCGTGCCGGAAATGTGGAGGTAGCGCGGTGGGAATGTGCGCTCATGTCCCGCTCGTCACGCCACCCCGGGAAATCCGGCGTCGCGCGTTGAACACCGCCCCGCCCCCGTCCGTACGGGTGGGCGAGCGACCGACTGGGGGAACCCCCGGACACCGGAGGTGGGCGTGCGCAAGGATGCGGCCGTGGCCAATGAACGTGGACCGAGGGCCCGACATCGCATGTCCTCACAGCCCTCGGAACCGGATGAGGAGCTGATGCGTGCCCTGTACCGGGAGCACGCGGGGCCGTTGCTCGCGTACGTGCTCAGGCTGGTCGCCGGAGATCGACAGCGTGCCGAGGACGTCGTGCAGGAAACCCTCATCCGTGCCTGGAAGAACGCCGGTCAGCTCAACCGGGCGACCGGTTCGGTACGCCCCTGGCTGGTGACGGTCGCACGCCGCATCGTCATCGACGGCCACCGCAGCCGGCAGGCCCGGCCGCAGGAGGTCGATCCGTCGCCGCTGGAGGTCATCCCCGCGGAGGACGAGATCGACAAGGCGCTGTGGCTGATGACGCTGTCCGATGCGCTCGACGACCTGACCCCGGCCCACCGGGAAGTCCTCGTCGAGACCTACTTCAAGGGGCGTACCGTCAACGAGGCGGCCGAGACGCTGGGCATACCCAGCGGCACCGTCCGTTCCCGGGTGTTCTACGCCCTGCGGTCGATGAAGCTGGCACTGGAGGAGCGGGGGGTGACGGCGTGATGAGTGTGTACGGGGGCAGTCAGGGATTCGGCACGGGTGGTACGGGTATGTCTGGGCCCATGCAGGGAGATCCGGTGCCGAACGAGCACGAGACCGTCGGCGCCTACGCTCTCGGGATTCTCGACGACGCCGAGGCAACCGCTTTCGAAGCGCATCTCGCCGGCTGCGAGTGGTGCGCCCAGCAACTGGACGAGCTGGCCGGGATGGAACCCATGCTGGCCGCCCTCGCGGACCTGCCGGGCTCCGGCAGCACGCCCGCGATCGGCGAGTCGCTGTCCGCGCAGCCCAGCCCGCGCCTGGCGGAGAAGCTGGTCGACGAGGTCGCCGAGCGCCGGGCACAGAAGCGGCGCCGGGGCTTCTACCTGGTCGCGGCCGCGGCCGCGCTGATCATCGGCGGCCCGCTGACCGTCATGGCCGTGAACGGCGACGGGGACTCGGGCCGCAAGACCACCCCGCTGGCGGCCACCGCCGAGACCCACTTCGACTCCCTCGCCGACAAGGTCTCGGCCTCGGACTCCACGACCGGCGTCTCGGCGACGATCGCCATGGCCGAGAAGAAGTGGGGCACCGACGCGGTCCTCCAGCTCAAGGGGGTCAAGGGGCCGCTCAAGTGCTCGCTGATCGCCGTCGGCAAGGACGGCGAACGCCAGACGCTGAGCTCCTGGTCCGTCGGGGAGTGGGGCTACGGCATCCCGGACGCGAAGCACGAGGAGGCGAAGTCCCCGCTGTACATCGGCGGCGGCGCCGCTCTCAAGCCGAACGAGATCGACCACTTCGAGGTCATGACCTTCGACGGGAAGAAGCTCGTCCAGGTGGACGCGTAGGCGCCGTAGCTTTGCCGGGTCCCCTTCGCGTACGGTTGACGGCTGCCCAGCACGTCAGAAGGGGGCCCGGTGGCCGCTCAGGTTCAGCAGTCCGCGGTCGGCTCGGTACACGGCGCACACGATTCCGTCCGTGACCGGGAGATCAGCGTCGAACAGGAACACCTGGACCGGGTGTACCGGCGCCTCGAGGAGAAGATCCACGAGGCCGAGTTCCTGATGAACGACGCGGCCAAGCGCGGCCAGGTCGGCACCCCCGGCGCGCTGGCCGAGCGGGACGCGCAGGTCTTCCGGGCCGGCATCCACCTGAACCGGCTCAACAACGAGTTCGAGGACTTCCTCTTCGGCCGGATCGACCTGCTCGAGGGCAAGGACGGCAAGAAGGGACCCGACGGCGCGTACACCGCCGTCGAGCCCGCCGAGGGCGCGGTCCGCTCCGACAACACCGCCGACATCGCCGAGACCCTGCACATCGGCCGGATCGGCGTGCTCGACCAGGACTACTCCCCGCTGGTCATCGACTGGCGGGCGCCGGCCGCCGCGCCGTTCTACCGCTCCACCCCGGTCGACCCGGGCCGGGTCGTACGACGCCGGGTCATCCGCTCCAAGGGCCGCCGGGTCCTCGGCGTCGAGGACGACCTGATGCGCCCCGAGCTGACGGCCTCCCTCGACGGCCATGAGCTGCCCGTCATCGGCGACGGCGCCCTGATGGCCGCGCTCGGGCAGGCCCGCAGCCACACCATGCGGGACATCGTCTCCTCCATCCAGGCCGAGCAGGACCTGGTCATCCGAGCCCCCGCCGCCTCCGTCACCTACGTGGAGGGCGGCCCCGGCACCGGCAAGACCGCGGTCGCGCTGCACCGCGCGGCCTACCTGCTCTACCAGGACCGCAGACGCTACGCGGGCGGCATCCTGATCGTCTCGCCGACCCCGCTGCTGGTGGCCTACACCGAGGGCGTGCTGCCCTCGCTCGGCGAGGAGGGCCAGGTCGCCATCCGCGCGATCGGATCGCTCGTCGACGGTTCCGAGGCCACGCTGTACGACTCACCGGCCGTGGCCCGCGCCAAGGGCTCGTACCGGATGCTGAAGGTCCTGCGGAAGGCCGCCCGGGGCGCGCTGGAGCTGGGGCGGGGCAGCGCCGGGCCCGACGGGCAGCTCGCCCTGGACGACGAGTCCGCCGAGCCCGACGAGTCCGCCGCCGCGCCCGGGGCGCCCGCGGGCCCGCCCACCCGGCTGCGCGTGGTCGCCTTCGGCCGTCGGCTGGAGCTGGAGGCCGACGAACTGGAGCGAATCCGCCGTACCGCCCTCGGCGGCACCGCGCCCGTCAACCTGCTGCGCCCGCGCGCCCGCAAGCTGCTGCTGGACGCCCTGTGGGCGAAGTCCGGGGCGGCCGGCCGGCACAGCGACCCGGAGCTGGCCGCCGAGCTGCGTTCCTCCTTCGACGAGGACGTCGCGAGCGAGGACTCCTTCCTCGTCTTCCTCGACGCCTGGTGGCCGGAACTGACCCCGAAGGGCGTCCTCGACGCCATGGCCGACGAGAGACGGCTCGGCCGCTGGGCCCGCCGCATCCTCAACCCTGGTGAGGTCCGCAGGGTCGCCCGCTCGCTGAGGCGGGACGGGTACTCCGTGCACGACGTCGCCATGCTGGACGAGCTCCAGGCGGTCCTCGGTGCCCCGGCCCGCCCGAGGAAGAAGCGCGACCTGGACCCGCTGGACCAGCTCACCGGCCTGGAGGAGCTGATGCCGGTCCGCGAGGAGAGCCAGTGGGAGCGGGCCGAGCGGCTCGCGCAGGAGCGCACCGAGTACGCGCACGTCATCGTGGACGAGGCGCAGGACCTCACGCCGATGCAGTGGCGGATGGTCGGCCGTCGTGGCCGGCACGCGACCTGGACGGTCGTCGGTGACCCGGCGCAGTCCTCCTGGTCCGACCCGGACGAGGCGGCCGAGGCCCGCGACGAGGCCCTCGGCACCCGCCCGCGGCGCCGCTTCCAGCTCACGGTGAACTACCGCAACCCGTCCGAGATCGCCGAGCTGGCCGCCAAGGTCCTCGCCCTCGCCATGCCCGGATCCGAGGCGCCCTCCGCCGTACGGTCCACCGGGGTCGAGCCGCGCTTCGCCGTCGTCGGGGACTCGCCGGAGAAGACCGTCCGGGCCGAGGCCGAGCGGCTGCTGGGCCTGGTGGACGGCACGGTCGGCGTGGTCGTCGCCATGAACCGGCGCGAGGAGGCCCGGCGCTGGCTGGCCGGGCTCGGCGACCGGGTGGTCGCGCTCGGCAGCCTGGAGGCCAAGGGCCTGGAGTACGACGCGACGGTGGTGGTGTCCCCGGCGGAGATCGCCGACGAGTCCCCGGCCGGGCTGCGCGTGCTGTACGTGGCGCTGACCCGGGCGACCCAGCAGCTCACGGTCGTGTCCGGGGAACGGGACGTGCCGGACGCGGCCGGGGTGCCGGACCTCCTGCGGGACTGATTCCTGTGAACTCCCCGCGGGGGGAATGGTGATCGGCATCTGTTTGTTAGCCTGGGTGTGACACCGGCTCGATCCAAGCCCCCGGGCCCAACCTTCGTCCCCTCGAGGGACCACTTGCCGCGAGGCGAGCATGGCGGGTCGGTGTCATGAACGTGTGGGAGGCCCACGTCACGATGTGACGTGGGCCTCCTTCTTTGCCCGGACGGGCCCTTTCCTCGGCAGGCCGTTTCTCGTATGGTGGAAATAGTTTTCCGAAAAGCGCACGTCTCTTGTGAACACAACGTCCGCAATCCGGGGCGGCTACCACGTACTCAGGGGTAGGTGCGACGATCGGACGCACAACTCGCGACACGGTGAAAGCAGAGGAAGTCGGCCATGGCAACGGCGCCCAGCGTCTCCTACTCGATGACCATCCGGCTGGAGGTGCCCGCGAGCGGAACCGCCGTCTCGCAGCTCACCACCGCCGTGGAGTCCTCCGGAGGCTCGGTGACCGGCCTCGACGTCACCGCGTCCGGGCACGAGAAGCTCCGCATCGACGTCACCATCGCGGCCACCTCGACCGCGCACGCCGACGAGATCGTGCAGCAGCTGCGTGAGATCGAGGGCGTCACCCTCGGCAAGGTCTCCGACCGAACGTTCCTCATGCACCTCGGCGGCAAGATCGAGATGCAGTCCAAGCACCCCATCCGCAACCGTGACGACCTCTCCATGGTCTACACGCCCGGCGTGGCCCGCGTGTGCATGGCGATCGCCGAGAACCCCGAGGACGCCCGCCGCCTCACCATCAAGCGCAACTCCGTTGCGGTCGTGACGGACGGCTCCGCCGTGCTCGGCCTCGGCAACATCGGCCCCAAGGCCGCGCTGCCCGTCATGGAGGGCAAGGCGGCCCTCTTCAAGCGCTTCGCGGGCATCGACGCCTGGCCGCTGTGCCTGGACACCCAGGACACCGACGCCATCGTCGAGATCGTCAAGGCGATCGCCCCCGGGTTCGCCGGCATCAACCTCGAGGACATCTCCGCGCCCCGCTGCTTCGAGATCGAGGCGCGCCTGCGCGAGGCCCTCGACATCCCCGTCTTCCACGACGACCAGCACGGCACCGCGATCGTCGTCCTCGCCGCCCTCACCAACGCGCTTCGCGTCACGGGCAAGGCCATCCAGAACATCCGCGTCGTCATGTCCGGCGCCGGAGCGGCCGGTACGGCCATCCTCAAGCTGCTGATCGCCGCCGGCGTGAAGAACGCCGTCGTCGCCGACATCCAGGGCGTCGTGCACGCCGGCCGCGAGGACCTGGTGGACGCCCCGGCCGACTCCCCGCTGCGCTGGATCGCCGACAACACCAACCCCGAGGGCCTCACCGGCACCCTCAAGGAGGCCGTCCGCGGCGCCGACGTCTTCATCGGCGTCTCCGCCCCGAACGTGCTCGACGGCGACGACGTGGCCGCCATGGCGGACGGCGCGGTCGTGTTCGCGCTCGCGAACCCCGACCCCGAGGTCGACCCCGCAATCGCCCGTCAGAGCGCGGCAGTTGTGGCCACCGGCCGCTCCGACTTCCCGAACCAGATCAACAACGTGCTGGTCTTCCCGGGTGTCTTCCGCGGCCTGCTGGACGCCCAGTCCCACACCGTCAACACCGAGATGATGCTCGCCGCAGCGCAGGCCCTGGCCGACGTGGTGACCGAGGACGAGCTGAACCCGAACTACATCATCCCGAGCGTCTTCAACGAGAAGGTCGCGGGAGCGGTGGCGGGCGCGGTGCGCGAGGCGGCGAAGGCGGCCGGAGCGGCGTCGTAGGCGGTCGTGCCGTAAGGTGCTAAGGCTGTGAGGATCGATACGGCAGCCCTTGTACCGGCGCGTCGCGAAACCCCCCACCATCGGGCGCCCTCTAGGGTGACGGCCGAGCAGGCGCTTTTCGTGTGACTCCCTAGGGTGTTCTCACGACTCCTACGGGTGCCGGATTGGCTTTCCCGCCGCAGGTAGGGGCAGGATGCGTCTCTGGGCGCGAGCGCATCGGCATCGATACTCACCTCACGCCTCAATGGCAAGAAGAACACGGGAGTAAGAACATGAACCGCAGTGAGCTGGTGGCCGCGCTGGCCGACCGCGCCGAGGTGACTCGCAAGGACGCCGACGCCGTTCTGGCCGCGTTCGCCGAGGTTGTCGGCGACATCGTCTCCAAGGGCGACGAGAAGGTCACCATCCCCGGCTTCCTGACCTTCGAGCGCACCCACCGTGCCGCTCGTACCGCGCGCAACCCGCAGACCGGTGAGCCCATCAACATCCCGGCCGGCTACAGCGTGAAGGTCTCCGCGGGCTCGAAGCTCAAGGAAGCGGCCAAGGGCAAGTAAGCGCTCCGCTTGTAGCGCCGTTCGCCGGAGCGCCGTCGTGCTGGGGCGCCGTGGGTGACTGCTGGTCCGTTGTGGCTGGTCGCGCCCACGCGGCGGAGCCGCATATCGATGCGGCCCCGCGCCCCTTCGGGGGCGCTCCGGCCGAGGATGCCGAATGGGCGGCCCCCCTTTCACCGGGGGGCCGCCCATTCGGCGTTCGTGAATGCCTAGCCCAGTGCCTTGCCCGGCAGCTCGACCTTGGCGCCCAGTTCCACGAGCTTCTCCATGAAGTTCTCGTAGCCGCGATTGATCAGTTCGATGCCGTGGACACGGGAGGTGCCCTCGGCCGCGAGGGCCGCGATCAGGTACGAGAAGCCGCCGCGCAGGTCGGGGATGACCAGGTCGGCGCCCTGGAGCTTGGTGGGTCCTGAGACGACCGCGGAGTGCAGGAAGTTGCGCTGGCCGAAGCGGCAGTCGGAGCCGCCCAGGCACTCGCGGTAGAGCTGGATGTGCGCACCCATCTGGTTGAGCGCGGAGGTGAAGCCGAGCCGGGACTCGTACACCGTCTCGTGGATGATGGACAGGCCCGTGGCCTGCGTGAGGGCCACCACCAGCGGCTGCTGCCAGTCGGTCTGGAAGCCGGGGTGCACGTCCGTCTCCAGCGCGATGGACTTCAGCTGGCCGCCCGGGTGCCAGAAGCGGATGCCCTCGTCGTCGATCTCGAAGGCACCGCCCACCTTCCGGTAGGTGTTCAGGAACGTCATCATCGAGCGCTGCTGGGCGCCGCGGACGTAGATGTTGCCGCTGGTCGCGAGGGCGGCCGACGCCCAGGACGCGGCCTCCAGGCGGTCCGGCAGGGCGCGGTGGGTGTAGCCGCCCAGCTTGTCCACACCGGTGATGCGGATCGTGCGGTCCGTGTCCATCGCGATGATCGCGCCCATCTTCTGCAGAACGCAGATGAGGTCCTCGATCTCCGGCTCGACGGCCGCGTTGGACAACTCCGTGACACCGTCGGCCATCACGGCCGTCAGCAGCACCTGCTCGGTCGCGCCGACGGACGGGTACGGCAGCCGGATCTTCGTACCGCGCAGGCCCTTGGGCGCCTCCAGGTACTGGCCGTCCGCACGCTTCTCGATGGTCGCGCCGAACTGCCGCAGCACGTCGAAGTGGAAGTCGATGGGCCGGCCGCCGATGTCGCAGCCGCCGAGGCCCGGGATGAAGGCGTGGCCGAGACGGTGCAGCAGCGGGCCGCAGAAGAGGATCGGGATACGGCTGGAACCCGCGTGGGCATCGATGTCAGCGACGTTCGCGCTCTCCACGTAGGTCGGGTCGAGCACCAGCTCGCCGGGCTCCTCACCCGGACGGACCGTCACCCCGTGCAGCTGCAGCAGGCCGCGTACGACGCGCACGTCACGGATGTCCGGAACGTTGCGCAGTCGGCTCGGCGCACTTCCCAGCAGGGCGGCGACCATGGCCTTGGGTACGAGGTTCTTCGCACCACGGACACGGATCTCGCCCTCCAGCGGGGTTCCGCCGTGGACAAGCAGGACATCGTCGTTGACGGTCATGTATCTCGCGTTCCGATGAGTCGGGCAGGGGTCGGCCGATGACTTTGCGCGGGGGCCGGAGAGACAGGGTAATCGCCGATCACCCCCCTTCTGTAAGCCCAAGTAGCGCCCAGTCGCGTCATAGGTGTGTCACAACACGAACGGTTTCATCGCGGGCACATGGGGTCACCGCCGCCGGGCGGCACCTCGAGACCGCCTTTACTTCCGCCCGTCTCCCACCGCCACCCTCGAACGAGGCGCTGACGGGCGACAACGTCCGATTCGGAGCCGCATTCACTCCGCCATCCGCATTGGCTCCCCACGTGAAGGCAAGATGCGGGATCATGTCTGCCATGACCGAGGTGTCCTCGCTCACAGGGCGGCTGCTCGTGGCTACCCCCGCCCTGGCGGACCCGAACTTCGACCGTGCGGTGGTGCTCCTTCTCGACCACGACGAGGAGGGCTCGCTCGGTGTCGTCCTCAACCGCCCCACCCCGGTGGACGTGGGGGACATCCTGGAGGGCTGGGCCGACCTCGCGGGTGAACCCGGTGTCGTCTTCCAGGGCGGCCCCGTCTCGCTGGACTCGGCGCTCGGCGTGGCGGTCATCCCCGGCGGCGCGAGCGGGGACAGCACCCCGCTCGGCTGGCGGCGGGTGCACGGCGCGATCGGTCTGGTCGACCTGGAGGCCCCGCCCGAGCTGCTCGCCTCGGCCCTCGGCTCCCTGCGCATCTTCGCCGGATATGCCGGCTGGGGCCCGGGGCAGCTGGAGGACGAGCTGGTCGAGGGCGCCTGGTACGTCGTCGAGTCCGAACCCGGTGACGTCTCCTCCCCGGCCCCGGAGAGACTCTGGCGCGAGGTCCTGCGCCGTCAGCGCAACGAGCTCGCGATGGTGGCCACGTACCCGGACGACCCGTCGCTCAACTGATACCGGTGAGCTTCAGTACCCTTGCTGATATGAGCACTCTCGAGCCCGAGCGCGGGACTGGTACGGGGACCCTCGTAGAGCCGACGCCGCAGGTGTCCCACGGTGACGGCGACCACGAGCGCTTCGCCCACTACGTCCAGAAGGACAAGATCATGGCGAGCGCCCTCGACGGGACCCCCGTCGTGGCGCTCTGCGGCAAGGTGTGGGTGCCGGGCCGTGACCCGAAGAAGTACCCCGTGTGCCCCATGTGCAAGGAGATCTACGAGTCCATGGGCAGCGGCGGCGACGACAAGGGCGGCAAGGGCGGCGACAAGAAGTAACGCCGTGACGTCTTTCGCGTCCACCTGAATATCGCCGGGCCCCCGGGAGCGCGTCGAGGCGCTTCCCCGGGGCCTTTGCCGTGTTGCGGGACCGGAACAGTCATCGCGTCAGTCGCAACACCGGGTCTTGTTTTCGTTTCCGCTTCCGGGTCACCCTGCTGATCACGCGTCCGGTGGCCGCTTTACCCGCTCGTGATGCCATCCGAACGTCCCTGCTGAGCTCCTTCGGGCGGTAAAGGACCGACATGGTGGATGTGATTCCGGCCCCGGCGCACTGTTCGCGGAACGCTGACGGGTGCACGAGCTTGGACGCCGATACGGCCCTGGAGGCGCGGCCCGGTACGGAAGGCGTCGGGCGCTGGCTGCGGGCGACGGTCGGTGCGGCGACCGGTCTGCCTTTTCCGGAGGCGCGCGAAGGCCGCGACCGCGACAACCGCATCGTGCTGAGCATCGAAACGGATCTGCCGGCGGAGGGTTACCGCCTGGTCAACGACGAAGGGCCGATGCGCATTCAGGGCGGCAGCGCGGCCGGTGTGTTCTGGGGAGCCCAGACCTTCCGTCAACTGCTCGGCCCCGACGCGTTCCGCCGGGCGCCGCTGCGGCCGGGGCGCGACTGGGACCTTCCGCAGGTCACCGTCGAGGACTCCCCCCGCTTCGCCTGGCGTGGCCTGATGCTCGACGTGGCCCGGCACTTCATGCCCAAGGAAGGCGTCCTGCGCTACCTGGACCTGATGGCCGCGCACAAACTCAACGTCCTGCACCTCCATCTGACGGACGACCAGGGATGGCGGATCGAGATCGAACGCCACCCGCGCCTCACCGAGGTCGCCTCCTGGCGGGCACGGACGAAATTCGGGCACCGGGCGTCACCGCTGTGGGAGGAGAAGCCGCACGGGGGTCACTACACCCAGGACGACATCAGGGAGATCGTCGCCTACGCCGCCGAGCGGCATATCACCGTCGTCCCCGAAATCGACGTGCCGGGACACTCGCAGGCCGCGATCGCCGCGTATCCGGAACTCGGCAACACCGACGTCATCGACACCACCGCCCTCACCGTCTGGGACAACTGGGGAATCTCTCCCAACGTACTGGCCCCCACCGACACCACCCTGCGCTTCTACGAGGGGGTGTTCGAGGAGGTGCTGGAACTCTTCCCCTCCCGGTTCGTGCACATCGGAGGCGACGAATGCCCCAAGGATCAGTGGCGCGCATCGCCCGCGGCACAGGCGCGCGTCAAGGAACTCGGACTCGCGGACGAGGACGAACTGCAGTCCTGGTTCGTCCGCCATTTCGGCACCTGGCTCGCCGCGCGCGGACGCCGGCTCATCGGCTGGGACGAGATTCTTCAGGGCGGGAGCCGGGCCGGAGGTGAGGCGACGGAATTCGGCCTCGCCGAAGGCGCCGCGGTGTCCTCGTGGCGCGGCTACGCCGGCGGTGTCGCCGCCGCGCGCGCCGGACACGACGTCGTCATGTGCCCGGAGCAGCACGTGTATCTGGACCACCGGCAGGCTCCCGGCGAGGACGAGCCGGTGCCGATCGGCTACGTGCGCACCCTGGAGGACGTCTACCGGTTCGAGCCCGTGCCGCCCCAACTCACCGACGAGGAAGCCCGGCACGTGCTCGGCACCCAGGCCAACGTGTGGACCGAGGTGATGGAGGACTCCGCGCGCGTGGACTACCAGGCCTTCCCCCGGCTCGCCGCGTTCGCCGAGGTCGCCTGGAGTCCTCTGCCCGCCCCGCGGGAACGGGACTTCACGGACTTCGAACACCGTATGGCCGCCCACTACGGGCGACTTGACGCCCTCGGGGTCGCCTTTCGGCCACCCGCCGGGCCCCGGCCGTGGCAGCGCCGGCCCGGCGTGCCGGGCCGCCCCGTCGACGGCGCGCCTCCGAACAGGTAATGGAAAAAGAACTCAAGGGTCACCGAAGAGTGTCAATCGGGCCGCAATGGTGATGCCTGCCGAAAGCGGGCCATATGCCGGATGAGGTGGGCGAATGTCTCCTAGTGGACCCCCGCGTTCGGGTCTCGCGAAGATGTGCCAGAGTTGCCACGTCCGCCCTGTGAGCACGTACCGTACGGCCACACAGGTGGGACCAGGTGGGGCAGCGGGAAGGGGCAGCCGGTTTGACCACGCACGCACCGCAGGCGGCGCAGGCCGTCACGCTGCCCACGACACTGGACGAGGCCGTGGCGGCCCTCGCCGCCACGCCGACCGCCGTCCCCGTGGCCGGCGGCACCGACCTCATGGCCGCCGTCAACTCCGGCCAGCTCAGGCCCGCCGCCCTGGTGGGTCTCGGGCGGATCAGCGAGATCCGCGGCTGGCAGTACCTGGACGGCCACGCGCTTCTCGGCGCCGGCCTCACGCACGCGCGCATGGGCCGCCCCGACTTCGCCGCCCTGATCCCGGCGCTCGCCGCCGCCGCGCGCGCCGCCGGCCCGCCGCACATCCGCAACGCCGGCACCCTGGGCGGCAACATCGCCTCGGCCTCCCCGACCGGGGACGCGCTGCCGGTGCTGGCCGCCCTGGAGGCGACGCTGATCATCGCGGGCCCCGGCGGCGCGAGCCGGGAGATCCCGGTGTCGCACCTGCTGGCCGGTGTGGAGATGCTGCGCGGCGGCGAACTCATCGGCTACGTGCGCGTGCCGCTGCTGCACGCCCCGCAGGTCTTCCTGAAGGCGACCGGGCGCACCGGCCCCGGCCGCGCGCTGGCCTCCGTGGCGCTCGTCCTCGACCCCGCCCGGCGCGGAGTGCGGTGCGCCGTCGGTGCCATAGCGCCGATGCCGCTCAGGCCCCTGGAGGCCGAGGAGTGGGTCGCGCAGCTCATCGACTGGGACAACGACCGCGCGCTCGTCCCCGAGGCCCTCACCGCCTTCGGGGAGTACGTCTCCGCGGCCTGCATCCCCGACCCGGCCCCGGAAGCGGACGGCACCGTGGCCCCGCTTCCGCCCGCCGTACTGCACCTGCGGCGCACCGTCGCCGCGCTGGCCCGACGAGCACTGGGGAGGGCACTGTCGTGACCGACGACCAGCACGCGGAGGGCGCGCCCCAGGGCGGCGGCCGCTGGGACCCGCTGCCCCAGGGCGATTACGACGACGGCGCCACCGCCTTCGTGAAGCTCCCCGAGGGCGGCATCGACGCCCTCCTGGCCGGCGACAGCCCGCTGGCCGCACCTGGTCACGGCTACGTGCCGCCGCCGATAACGGCGACCGACCCGGCCGCCGCCGGCGCCTGGGGCGTGCCCGCCGACGGCCGGCAGTGGCCCGACGCGAACGCCGTGCCCCAGCAGCAGGCGGCGGACGACCGGTTCACGTACAACCCCGGCGCCACCCAGCAGTGGACCTACGAGGAGCCCGCCGCCCCGCCCGCGCCCGGGCACGACGTCACCGGACAGTGGTCCATCCCCGTCGCCGGCGGCGATCTTCCGGACGAGTCGGGCGAGTTCACCACGTCCTCGCTGGTCGAGCAGTGGGGCGGCACCCCGCCGGCCACCCTCCCCGGCGGCGCGCCCGCGCCCTGGGCGAGCGAGGCCGCCGGCCGGCCGTGGGGGCAGCAGGAGCCGGCACCGCAGCAGGGCGCGCCCGCGGAGGCGAGCCTGACGGGACACGCGCCGGCACCGGCGGGCCCCGGACCCCACGCGCCCGAAGGGTTCACCCCCGAGCGGGCCGAGGGGACTTACGCGGAAGGCCCGGCGGACCACGTCACCGCGCCCCCGCCCCACGGCACTTCCGTCCACCCCGGCTACGAGGCCGACGACACCGGGGGCGTGACGCCGGCCGGCCACGGCCCCGGTGAGGCCCCTGAGGGCCCCGTGGGCGGCCCGGCAGCCCACGCCGCGACCGCGGAGACCCGGCACGCGCCGAAGGCCGCGCAAACGCCGGTCACGGCCGCCGCGCCCGCCACGTCCGACCCGGCAGGCACGACGGGCCCGACGGGCCCGGTCGACGCGGACGGCGCGGCAGTCCCGTCCGGTCAGGCCGGGGTGTCCGGCACGGCCGACGCCTCCGCGCCCGTCGACGCGAGCGGCACGAGCGCCGCCACGGGACCGGCGGCCCCGGCGGACACGCACGGCCCCGCGGACACCAGCGCGCACGAGACCCCCGACGCACCGGACGGCACGGCGGCCGACCGGGCCGCGCACGAGCCCCCGGCCGCCGAGGCACTCGCCGCCGACGGGCCCGCCACGGACACCGCCTCCTTGGACGGAGCGGCCCCCGCCGACGCCTCGGCCGAGGCGGACGCCGCCCCCCTCCAGCCCAACGACGACCACCCCCTCGCCTCCTACGTCCTGCGGGTCAACGGCGGCGACCGCCCCGTCACCGACGCCTGGATCGGCGAGTCCCTGCTGTACGTCCTGCGGGAACGGCTCGGGCTCGCGGGTGCCAAGGACGGCTGCTCACAAGGCGAGTGCGGGGCGTGCAACGTGCAGGTGGACGGGCGGCTCGTGGCCTCCTGCCTGGTCCCGGCGGTCACCGCGTCCGGCAGCGAGGTCCGCACCGTCGAGGGCCTGGCCGCCGACGGACAGCCCTCCGACGTCCAGCGGGCGCTCGCCCGGTGCGGCGCCGTGCAGTGCGGTTTCTGCGTGCCCGGCATGGCGATGACCCTGCACGACCTGCTGGAGGGCAACCCCGCGCCCACCGAGCTGGAGACGCGGCAGGCCCTGTGCGGCAACCTGTGCCGCTGCTCCGGCTACCGGGGTGTCGTGGACGCCGTCAAGGAGGTCGTCGCCGAACGCGAGGCGCACACCGCCGCCCCCGACGACGGTACGGACGCCGACGGGGCACGCATCCCGCGCCAGGCGGGCCCCGGGGCCGGCGGCGTCAACCCGTCGGCGTTCGAGGCCCCGGGAGTGTTCGGCGGCTCCGGTGCCTTCGGCACACAAGAACCGCACGACCGGCCCCCCGGACCGCACGACCAGCACCCGGGACCGCTCGACCAGCACTACGGCCAGGACGGAGGCCAGGCGTGAGCAACGAAGCCGCCACCGCGACCACCCCTGCGGAAGCGGCCCCCGAGGCCGAGCCGTTGCCGCACGGCCTCGGCGCCTCGCTGCCGCACGCCGACGCCCGCGCCAAGACCGAGGGCACCTTCCCGTACGCCGCCGATCTGTGGGCCGAGGGCCTGCTGTGGGCGGCCGTCCTGCGCTCCCCGCACGCGCACGCGCGCATCGTGTCCATCGACACCACCCACGCGCGCGAGATGCCGGGCGTACGGGCCGTCATCACCCACGAGGACGTGCCCGGCACCCCCCGCCACGGCCGGGGCACCCCCGACCGGCCGGTGTTCGCCTCCGAGGTCGTACGCCACCACGGCGAGCCCATCGCCGCCGTCGCCGCCGACCACCCGGACACCGCGCGGATGGCCGCCGCCGCCGTCATCGTCGAGTACGAGGTGCTCGACCCGGTGACCGACCCCGAGCAGTCATTCGAGGCGGAGCCGCTGCACCCCGACGGCAACCTGATCCGGCACATCCCGCTGCGCCACGGCGACCCGGACGCGCTCGGCGAGGTCGTCGTGGAGGGCCAGTACCGCATCGGCCGCCAGGACCCGGCTCCCATCGGCGCCGAGGCCGGCCTCGCGGTGCCGCGCCCCGACGGCGGCGTGGAGCTGTACCTGGCCTCCACCGACCCGCACACCGACCGCAACACGGCCGCCGCCTGCTACGGCCTGCCGCCCGAGCGCGTCAAGATCGTCGTCACCGGGGTGCCCGGCGCCACCGCCGACCGCGAGGACCAGGGCTTCCAGCTCCCGCTCGGCCTGCTCGCGCTCAGGACCGGCTGCCCGGTCAAGCTCACCGCGACCCGCGAGGAGTCCTTCCTCGGCCACGCCCACCGCCACCCCACCCTGCTGCGCTACCGCCACCACGCGGACGCCGAGGGCAAGCTGGTGAAGGTCGAGGCGCAGATCCTGCTGGACGGCGGCGCCTACGCCGACACCTCCGCGGACGCGCTGGCCGCCGCCGTGTCCTTCGCGTGCGGCCCGTACGTCGTCCCGAACGCCTTCATCGAGGGCTGGGCGGTCCGCACCAACAACCCGCCCTCCGGCCATGTGCGCGGCGAGGGCGCCATGCAGGTGTGCGCCGCCTACGAGGCGCAGATGGACAAGCTCGCGAAGAAGCTGGGCCTGGACCCGGCGGAGCTGCGGCTGCGCAACGCGCTCGCGACCGGGGACGTGCTCCCGATCGGCCAGACGGTCACCTGCCCGGCGCCGGTGGCCGAACTCCTCCAGGCGGTACGGGACTTCCCGCTGCCCGACCTGCCCAAGGACACCCCCGAGGACGACTGGCTGCTGCCCGGCGGCCCCGAGGGCGCGGGCGAGCCGGACGCGGTGCGCCGGGGCGTCGGCTACGGCCTGGGCATGGTGCACATGCTCGGCGCCGAGGGCGCGGACGAGGTGTCCACGGCGACCGTCAAGGTCCACGACGGGGTCGCGACGGTGTTGTGCGCGGCGGTGGAGACCGGCCAGGGCTTCACCACCCTCGCCCGCCAGATCGTCCAGGACACGCTGGGCGTCGACGAGGTGCACGTGGCACCGGTCGACACCGACCAGCCGTCGGCCGGCGCGGGCTGCCGCGGGCGGCACACCTGGGTGTCCGGCGGGGCGGTGGAGCGGGCCGCGAAGATGGTCCGCACGCAGCTGCTCCAGCCCCTGGCGCACAAGTTCGGCATGTCCACCGAGCTGCTGCAGATCACGGACGGCAAGATCACCTCGTACGACGGAGTGCTGTCGACGACCGTCACGGAGGCGATGGAGGGCAAGGAGCTGTGGGCCACGGCCCAGTGCCGCCCCCATCCGACGGAACCCCTCGACGGCGCCGGCCAGGGCGACGCCTTCGTGAGCCTCGCCTTCTGCGCGATCCGCGCGGTGGTGGACGTCGACATCGAGCTGGGCTCGGTCCGGGTGGTCGAGCTGGCGGTCGCCCAGGACGTCGGCCGCGTCCTCAACCCGCGCCAGCTGACGGCCCGTGTCGAGGCGGGCGTCACCCAGGGCGTGGGCATCGCGCTCACGGAGAACCTGCGTACGCCCCGGGGCCTGATCCGGCACCCCGACCTGACCGGGTACGCCCTGCCGACCGCGCTGGACGCACCCGACATCCGCATCGTGAAGCTGGTCGAGGAGCGGGACGTGGTCGCCCCCTTCGGCGCCAAGTCGGTCAGCGCGGTGCCCGTGGTGACCTCCCCGGCGGCGATCGCCTCCGCGGTCCGCGCGGCCACCGGCCGCCCGGTCAACCGCCTCCCCATCCGCCCCCAGGCCGCGGTGGTGACTCCCCAGTGACCACTCCGCCCGAGGAACCCCGCTACGAACCCCCGCCCAGCGTGGGCAAGTTGTTCCTGTGGATCCTGCTGTTCGCGGTGGCGGCGCTGGCCGTGGTGCTGGGCGGCATCTACTTCACCTGATCCCGCGATCCACGCGAAGTCGAGCCCCGCCGGAGTGAACGCGGCCACCCTGCCCGGCGTCCTTTCATGTGGAGGGCGTTGTCAGTGGTGCGGCGTAGTGTTCCGGTCAGTGAGGGCGGCCGTTTTCGGCGGGAGGCCTGTGGGCGGCCGGGCACGCCCTGCCCAGGGACGCAACGATCGACAAGGTTCGCGGGGGAGCGATGAGCACGACCGACGCCGGGTTTCCGGTGATCACACTGACCGAGGCGGAGCTGGACCGGTTCGTCACGCACGCGCCGACGCGCGGACTGCTCACCGGCCCCGGACTGCCCACGGACACCGACCTGTTGACGTTCTCCCTGCTGCGCACGCACGGCCTGCGCACCCTCGGCGACGCCACGGACGGCCCCTTCCACCGGGCGGAGGAGCTGCGCAACCGCCTGGTGATCGGTGAGCTCCTCAACCCCGCGGGCATGGAGCGCGAGTCGATCCTGCTCGACGGCGACACGGGCGAGATCACCACGGCGTACCTCTTCGGCCCGTCCGACCCCCGCCCCTTCGCCCCGTCCCTGGACACCCTCCTGCGCTTCGCCGCCGTCACCGAGGAACTGGCGGGCCTGCGCGGCCGGTTCGCCTCCCTCGCGGGCCGGTACGGCCCCAAGACGGTGACCGAGGCCTCCCGCCGCCTCCTCACCCTCTTCGAGGAGGGCACGGACGGCCGGGTCCCGCCGTACTGGAAGGCGGCGGCACTGATCCGCCCGCTCGCCCTCGTCGCCGGCCCCGGCACGGCCTCCGGTCTCACCCTGGACCTCCCCGCCCGCCTCCTGGACCAGGAGTTCGGCCACGGCCGGGTGTCCCGCTTCGAGGAGGTCGACTTCCCGGCCACGCTCACCCACGAGCCGACCCGCCGCTTCCTGCGCGAGACCGGTCTGCCGGAGGAGGCGGTCCTCTTCCACGCCGACACCGACGTCCCGCTGCCCACCCTCACCGAGTACTTCACGGTCGAGCGCGAGGACTACCCCCTGGACGTCCTCCCCGCCCACTCCGACCACCTGATCCGCCTCGGCTACCTGATCGAGGACAACAGCCTGGTGATCGACGGCAGAACCGGCGCGATCCTCACCTTCAGCGAGCCCGAGGCCACGCTCCACCCCCTCAACACCGACGTCTCCACGCTCGCCTTCACCCTGTGGCTGCTGCACCACGAGCGCACGATCGACGAACACCTCGGCCACGAACTGACGGCGGACGCCTACGACCAGCTGGCCGCCGCCATGATCCGGACCCTGACCTCGATCGACCCCACGGCCCTCGCCCCGGACACCCACTGGCACTACTGGACGGACCTGTTCCAGGACGAGGCCGGCGGCGTCCTCTGAGCCCCGCGCCCTGCGCACGCCGCCCTGCGCACGCACCGAGGGGCGGCACCCTCGACGGATGCCGCCCCTCGCACGGGAGGCCGTGGCGGGAATTGAACCCGCGTACCACGCTTTGCAGGCGCGTCCCTGGGCCACTCGGGCACACGGCCGTGTTCGTGGAATGAACGTACGGGGCGGTGGGAGCGGGGCTCAAGGGAAGCTCCCGCGCCGCAACGGGACTGCCACACCGCGTTCATGAAGCGTCGGACGTACGACCAAGGTCGCAGAGGCGGCGGGACCACCGACAGGGGCCAAACGGCGTGGTGCGCCTTACGCTGACGACCATGACCGCGCTCGAATCCTCTGACACTGTTGTCGCGGGCGATGCCGCCGAGTCGCAAGGCGGCGTGCTGGGCCGGTCGTACCGGGCGCTCAGTGTCGGGATCGTGTCCGTCGTGCTGCTCATCGCCTTCGAGGCGACCGCCGTCGGCACGGCCATGCCGGTCGCGGCGCGGGAGCTGGACGGGGTCGCGCTGTACGCGTTCGCCTTCTCCGGGTACTTCACGACGAGCCTGTTCGGGATGGTGTCCGCCGGGCAGTGGTCGGACCGGAAGGGGCCGCTCGGGGCGCTGACCACGGGTATCTGTGCCTTCGCCGGAGGGCTCGTGATCGCCGGGACCGCGCAGGTCATGTGGGTGTTCATCCTGGGGCGGGCGGTGCAGGGCCTCGGCGGCGGGCTGGTGATCGTCGCGCTGTACGTCGTCGTCGGGCGTGCCTATCCCGAGCGGCTGCGGCCCGCGATCATGGCCGCCTTCGCCGCCGGCTGGGTCGTACCGTCCATCGTCGGTCCCCTCGCCTCCGGTGCCGTGACCGAGCACCTGGGCTGGCGCTGGGTCTTCCTCGGCATCCCGGTGCTGGTGGTGTTCCCGCTGGCGCTCGCGCTGCCCCAGATACGGCGGCGGGCGGGAGGGCCCGTGGCCGGGACCGAAGCCACCGGCTCCTTCGACCGGCGCCGGATCCGGCTCGCCCTCGCCGTCTCCCTCGGCGCCGGGCTCCTCCAGTACGCCGCCCAGGACCTGCGCCCGCTCTCCCTGCTCCCCGGCCTCGCGGGCGCCGCCCTCCTCGTACCGTCCGCCCTCGGCCTGCTCCCGCGCGGCACCTACCGGGCCGTCCGCGGCCTGCCCTCCGTCGTGCTGCTGCGCGGACTGTCCGCGGGGTCCTTCATCGCCGCCGAGTCCTTCATCCCGCTGATGCTGGTCACCCAGCGCGGGCTGTCGCCGACGCTCGCCGGGTTCTCGCTGGCGGCGGGCGGCGGCACCTGGGCGCTGGGGTCGTGGGTGCAGTCGCGGCCGCGGGCGGAGCAGTACCGGGAGCGCCTGATGACGGTGGGGATGGTGCTGGTGACCGCCGCGATCGTCACCGCGCCCAGCGTGCTCGTACCCTCCGTGCCCGTCTGGACCGTCGCCGTCGCCTGGGGCTTCGGCTGCTTCGGCATGGGGCTGGTGATCTCCTCCACCAGCGTGCTCCTGCTGCGCCTCTCCGCCCCACAGGAGGCCGGCGCCAACTCCGCCGCCCTCCAGATCTCCGACGGCCTGTCCAACGTGATCCTCCTGTCGGCGGCCGGCGCGGCCTTCGCGGCGCTGGGCGGCGGCAGCGCGACGGCCACGACAGCCGAGGGCACCCATCCCGCCGCCTTCGCCGCGATCTTCCTGCCGATGGCCGCGGTGGCGCTGGTGGGGGCGTGGGTGACGAGGCGGGTGAGGGCGCTGAAGGGCTGACTTGGTACCAATTTGGCCCCATGATTGGTACCATTCCGGTATGGCTATGAACCTTCGTCTGCGTGACGACCAGCAGGAGGCACTGAGGCAGCGGGCCGAGGAGGAGGGGCGCAGTATGCACGCCATAGTGCTGGCTGCGATCGACCGGTATCTGGAACAGGAGGCCGACCGGGCCACGGTGCGTCGCCTCGGGGCGAAGTACGCGGCGGCTCACGCCGACCTGCTCCGGAGGCTGGGGGAGTAGATGAAGTACCTGACGGTCCAGGAGGTCCTGGACCTGGCGGAGCTGGCATGCGGGGGGCAGGAGGTCGCAGTCCGCGACCTGGGGCTGCTCAGCTCCGCGGTCCATCGCCCGCAGTCCCAGATGTTCGGTGTCGAGGCGTACACGGACCTGTTCGAGAAGGCCGCCGCGCTGTTGCAGTCGCTTGCCCTCAACCACCCCTTGGTGGACGGCAACAAGCGCATGGCGTGGATGTCCACGGTCGTCTTCCTCGACTTCAACGGCACGGAGATGGTCGGCGTCGACCAGGACGAGGCGTACAAACTCGTCATCGAGGTCGCGGCGGGCGGGCTGGAGGACGTGGGCACGATCGCCCGGCGACTGAGAGCCCTGCATGAAGCGATGTGAGGTGGGTCCCACCCACGGGCGACCCGGTCGCGTTCGGCCGTTGACGAGGGAGGCGCGCCGGTAGGGTGGCCCGGTTGTCATACGTAGCCGAGCCGCCCGACCCCCTTCTGTACGGAGACCGTGACTACCACCGCCGCTTCCTCGACGCAGTCCCACCACCTCTCGCCCGCCTTCCCCGGCAGGGCCCCCTGGGGTACCGCCAGCAAGCTGCGTGCCTGGCAGCAGGGGGCGATGGAGAGGTACGTCCAGGAGCAGCCACGTGACTTCCTGGCCGTCGCCACGCCCGGCGCCGGCAAGACGACCTTCGCGCTGACCCTCGCCTCCTGGCTGCTGCACCACCACGTCGTGCAGCAGGTCACCGTGGTCGCGCCGACCGAGCACCTGAAGAAGCAGTGGGCGGAGGCGGCGGCCCGGATAGGGATCAAGCTCGACCCCGAGTACAGCGCGGGACCGCTCGGCAAGGACTACGACGGGGTCGCCGTCACGTACGCCGGTGTCGGCGTGCGCCCCATGCTGCACCGCAACCGCGTCGAGCAGCGCAAGACCCTCGTCATCCTCGACGAGATCCACCACGCCGGTGACTCCAAGTCCTGGGGCGAGGCGTGCCTGGAGGCCTTCGAGCCCGCGACCCGCCGGCTCGCGCTGACCGGTACGCCGTTCCGCTCCGACACCAACCCCATCCCGTTCGTGACGTACGAGGAGGACAACGCCGGCATCCGGCGGTCCGCCGCCGACTACACCTACGGGTACGGCAACGCGCTGGCCGACCATGTCGTCAGGCCGGTGATCTTCCTGTCCTACAGCGGCAACATGCGCTGGCGCACCAAGGCCGGTGACGAGGTCGCCGCGAGGCTCGGCGAGCCGATGACCAAGGATGCGATCAGCCAGGCCTGGCGCACCGCCCTCGACCCGCGCGGCGAGTGGATGCCCAGCGTGCTGCGCGCCGCCGACCAGCGGCTGACCGAGGTCAGGAAGGCCATCCCGGACGCCGGCGCGCTCGTCATCGCCTCCGATCAGGACTCGGCGCGCGCGTACGCCAAGCTGATCCGGGAGATCACCGGGACGAAGGCCACGCTCGTGCTGTCCGACGACGCGGGCGCCTCGAAGCGGATCGACGAGTTCAGCGAGAGCAATGACCGCTGGATGGTCGCGGTGAGGATGGTGTCCGAGGGTGTCGACGTGCCCCGGCTCGCCGTGGGTGTGTATGCGACGACCATTTCGACTCCGTTGTTCTTCGCCCAGGCCGTCGGACGTTTCGTGCGGTCCCGGCGGCGCGGCGAGACCGCGTCCGTGTTCCTGCCGACCGTCCCCGACCTGCTGACCTTCGCCAACGAGATGGAGAAGGAACGGGACCACGCCCTCGACAAGCCGAAGAAGGAGGGCGAGGAGGATCCGTACGCCGAGTCCGAGAAGGAGATGGACGAGGCGAACAAGCAGGAGGACGAGGACACCGGCGAACAGGAGCAGTTCTCCTTCGAGGCGCTGGAGTCCGAGGCCGTCTTCGACCGGGTGCTGTACGACGGCGCCGAGTTCGGCATGCAGGCGCACCCGGGGAGCGAGGAGGAGCAGGACTACCTCGGCATCCCGGGGCTGCTGGAGCCCGATCAGGTGCAGATGCTGCTGCAGAAGCGGCAGGCGCGGCAGATCGCGCACAGCCGCAAGAAGCCGGACGCCGAGGCGGACCTGCTGGAGCTGCCCGCCGAGCGGCGGCCGGTGGTCAGCCACAAGGAGATGATGGAGCTGCGCAAGCAGCTCAACACCATGGTCAGCGCGTACGTCCACCAGAGCGGCAAGCCGCACGGGGTGATCCACACCGAGCTGCGGCGGGTGTGCGGGGGGCCGCCCAGCGCGGAGGCGACGGCGGGGCAGCTGAGGCAGCGGATCGCGAAGATGCAGGAGTGGGCGACGCGCATGCGGTGACGCTCTGCTGGGTTTGAGCGTTTATTGCCCACCCACCCACCCGACTCGGTAGGCCGAGAGGCGGCCGACACGGGGCTCCGCCCCGGACCTCGATTCGCGGGGACGCCCCGGCTCCGTGTCGTAGGGCCCGTCTTCGCGCGTGAGGTGTGGGTTTTGTGGCCGGGGACCCCCCATGTTCATGGGGTGCATGTTCATGGGGCATGTGCGTATCCGGACGAATGCAGGCAGGCCGGATCTGGTCTTGCCCGGATTCTGGACGGAGACTTCCGCTCAGCGAACCGGCTTCGCTACTGTCCGGCTACGCACACGCCCCGTGGCAGCGCCGCCGCGGAGCGCAGCCGTGAAGCGACATTGGTCCGGAGCCGCCGGGCCGTCCTGCCGATCGGCGGCCTCTGAAGCGCGTCGCCGACGGGACTCGGTGACGCATATGTCGCTCGGGGGCCGTCGACCTCACCGCAAAAGGAGTGGGCGTCGTGACCGCGGAGACCTCCCAGACGCTCGACCGGGGACTGCGCGTCCTCAAACTGCTGGCCGACACGGACCACGGGCTGACCGTCACCGAGCTTTCCCACAAACTCGGCGTGAACCGGACCGTCGTGTACCGGTTGCTCGCCACGCTGGAGCAGCACGCGCTCGTACGACGTGACCTGGGCGGTCGGGCCAGGGTCGGGCTCGGGGTACTGCGCCTCGGGCGTCAGGTGCATCCGCTGGTACGGGAGGCCGCGCTGCCCGCCCTGCGCTCCCTGGCCGAGGACATCGGTGCGACGGCGCACCTGACACTCGTGGACGGCACCGAGGCGCTGGCCGTCGCCGTGGTCGAGCCGACCTGGACCGACTATCACGTGGCCTACCGGGCCGGTTTCCGCCATCCGCTGGACCGCGGCGCCGCCGGCCGGGCGATCCTCGCCGCACGGCAGTCACGGCCGGCCGACCCCGGGTACACGCTCACCCACGGCGAACTGGAGGCGGGGGCGAGCGGCGCCGCGGCACCCCTCGTCGGCGTGACGGGCGTCGAGGGCAGCGTCGGCGTCGTCATGCTCGCGGAATCCGTCCCGGAGAGGGTGGGACCCAGGGTGGTGGATGCGGCCAGGGAGGTCGCCGAAGCACTGCGCTGACGCCGCCCGCAGGCCCACCGAAAGGGGTGCGAAAGGGGCACGGGGAACTGCTGGGTGACCTGCGCTCATCGAGCCGTATCCCACCCACCCCGCCCGCCCCACCACCCTTTTTAGCCGTCTCGCCAACGGTCATTCCCTCTCTTTGGCCGATCCCCTCACCCTCTGACCGTCTCCTCTTCGCATCATCAAGGGCCAGAGATGCCCCAACGCGGAGGGAGCCGGACGGTGGAGAGAGTCGGCAGCCGGCCACAGGTCGGACAACAGGCGGGCCGCGCCCATCGGCTCACCCGGCGGCAAGCCGTGGGCACGCTCGTCGGCGAGGCCGCGGGCAGCCCGCTGAAGCGGACCATGGGCGTCGCCCAGCTCACGCTGCTCAGCGTGGGCGCCACCCTCGGCACCGGCATCTTCGTCGTCCTCGGCGAGGCCGTCCCCGAGGCCGGTCCGGCCATCGTCGTCTCCTTCGTCCTCGCCGGAGTCACCGCGCTCTTCTCGGCCCTTTCCTACGCGGAACTGGCCGGCATGATCCCCGGATCCGGGTCGTCGTACAGCTACGCCTACGCCACCCTCGGCGAGCTGGTGGCCTGGGTGTGCGGATGGTGTCTGATCCTGGAGTACGGGGTGTCCGTGGCCGCCGTGGCCGTGGGGTGGGGGCAGTACGTCAACGAGCTGCTCGATCTGACCTTCGGCGTCACACTGCCCGACTCGCTCAGCGCGCCGCCCGGGGCCGGAGGGACCCTCAACATTCCGGCCGCCCTCATCGTCGTCCTCGCCATGGTCGTGCTGTTGCGGGGCGCGAAGGAGAGCGCCGTCGCCAACACCGTCATGGTCGGCGTCAAGATCGCGGCCCTCGTCCTGTTCTGCGCGGTCGCCTTCACCGCCTTCCGCGCCGGGAACTTCCAGCCCCTCTTCCCGCTCGGCGCCGCGGGCATGAGCGCCGGCGCGGCCTCGCTCTTCTTCTCGTACATCGGTTTCGACGCCGCCTCCACGGCGGGTGAGGAGGCGCGGAACCCGCAGCGCGACCTGCCCCGCGCGATCATCCTCTCCCTCGTGCTCGTCACCGCCCTGTACGTCGTCGTCGCCGTGGCCGCGCTCGGCGCGATGCCGTGGAGGAAGTTCGAGGGGACGGAAGCGACGCTCAGCGAGGTGCTCGTTCAGGCCGTCGGCGGCGGGAACCTGTGGCCGATCCTGCTGTCCATCGGCGCCGTCGTCGCCACCACCAGCGTCGTACTGACCGTGCAGTACGGGCAGATCCGCATCCTGTTCGCCATGGCCCGGGACGGTCTTGTGCCGCCGCTGTTCGCCAAGGTGCACCCGCGCACCGGCGTGCCGCGCGCCAACACCGTGATCGTCTCCGGCTTCATCGCGGTGCTCGCCGCCCTCGTCCCGCTCGGCAGCCTCGCCGACGCCACCAGCATCGGCACCCTCTTCGCCTTCATGCTGGTCAACCTGGCGGTCGTCATCCTCCGCCGGCGCGACCCCGGGCGCGCCCGCTCCTTCCGCGTCCCCTTCTCCCCGGTCGTCCCGCTGCTCGGCGTCGGCTTCTGCGGCTACATGCTGTTCAGCCTGGGCGCCGACACCTGGATCGCCTTCGGGGCCTGGATGGCGGTCGGGCTCGTCGTCTACGGCCTGTACGGCGTCCGGCACTCCAAGCTCAACCAGCAGCAGCTCCAGAACCACGGGATGTCCGGGCTGCCCGAGGACCTCGCATGACCGCCCTCGATCTGACCGCCGACCTCGGCGACCTCACCCGCGCCCTGGTCGACCTCCCCTCCGAGAGCGGGGACGAGGCGCGCATCGCGGACGCCGTGGAGGAGGCGCTGCGTGCGTACGGACATCTCGGCGTCGAGCGCATCGGCAATTCGGTCGTTGCCCGCACCGACCTCGGCCGCCCGCAGCGGGCTGTCATCGCCGGTCATCTGGACACCGTCCCGGCCGCCGGGAACCTGCCCTCCCGGCTCGTCGACGGCCGGATCCACGGGCTCGGCGCCTGCGACATGAAGGGCGGGGTCGCGGTGGCCCTGCGGCTCGCGGCCACCGTCACCGAGCCCGTCCGCGACCTCAGTTACGTCTTCTACGAGTGCGAGGAGGTCGAGGGGGAGCGGAACGGTCTGGCGCGGATCGCCGCCACCCGGCCCGGACTTCTCGAAGAGGCCGATCTGGCGATCCTGATGGAGCCCTCCGACGCCGGTGTCGAGGCCGGCTGCCAGGGCATCCTCACCGCCGACATCGTGGTCGAGGGAGCCCGCGCCCACACCGCCCGTGCCTGGCAGGGCGTGAACGCCGCGCACAAGGCCGCCCGGGTGCTGCAACGGCTGGACGACCACACGGCCGAGCGGGTCCTCGTGGACGGGCTGGAGTTCCGGGAGGGGCTCAGCGCGGTGGCCGTACGGGCCGGGGTGGCCGGCAACGTCGTGCCCGACGAGTGTGTCGTGACCGTCAACTACCGTTTCGCACCCCATCGTTCGGCCAAGGACGCGGAGGCGTACGTGCGCGGGCTCTTCCCCGGGTACGAGGTGCGCGTCACCGAGGTCGTCGAGGGCGCCCTGCCCCATCTGGAGAGGGTCGGCGAACTCGTCGCCGCGCTCGGTGCCGAGCCCCGGCCCAAGCTGGGCTGGACGGACGTGGCCCGGTTCGCCGCGCTCGGGCTGCCCGCCCTCAACTACGGCCCCGGCGACCCCTCGCTCGCCCACACGCCGGGGGAGTTCGTCCCCGTCGCGCACCTGGAGCAGTGCGCGCGGCGGCTCAGGACGTGGCTGCTCGGAGCCCCGCCAGCGTCCTGAGCTGAAGCCACAGCACCAGCCGCTCGTCGGGGTCGTCCAGGTCGACCCCGGCGTGCTGCTGGAGCTGTCTGAGGCGGTAGCGGCAGGTGTTGGGGTGCACGGCGAGGAGCCGCGCCGCGCCCGCCATGTCGCAGCCCGCGTCGAACCAGCAGACCAGCGTGCGGGCGTACTCCGTGCCGTGCCCGGCGTCGTACGCCAGCACCCGCCGCCAGGCGCCCGCGCCCAACTCGCGCCGCTCGCCCATCACTTCGGCCAGCCGCAGCAGCGTCACCCGCGGGCGTACCTCGTCCACCGTGGCGACCGGCCGGCCGGCGTCCAGCACCCGCAGCACCAGGTCCGCGTCCGCCCGGGAGTCCGTGAGGCCGCCCGCGTCCGCCGCCACCTCTCCCAGCGCCGCCCGCACCGGCACCCGCAGCGTCTGCCCGGCCCGCCGCACGATGTCCTCGGCCAGCCACTTGTGCCGCTTGTCGGGCCCCGGCAGCACCGCGTACACGACCCCGTCGACCAGCACGCACGCGTGCCGCCCGTAGCGGGCCTCGCACTGCAGGCGTACGACGTCCAGCAGGCGCAGCGCGGTGCGCTCGGCGTCCGGGACGCTCGCGGCCGAGTCCAGGACGAAGGCGGCCACCCGGGCCGGGCCCTCGACGCCCAGGCGCACGGCGGCCGTCGCCGCGTCCGCGGTGCCCTCCAGCAGGCGGCGCAGCAGGTCGGTGCCGCGGTGCCGGGCCAGCTCGCGCGCGGCGCGGGCCCGCAGCAGGAGCAGGGCGGCCGTGGCGGCGCCCTGGGCGAGGGTGTCCTCGGCGTCCGGGGTGAGCGAGCCGTCGTCGATCACCCAGACCGAGCCGAGGGTCTCCCCGCCGGCCCGCACCGGCACCGCCAGGCGGGCCAGGTCCGCGCCGGTCAGCGCGGGCAGCCGCAGCGGCCGGTCGGCGGCGAACAGCCGCCGGTACTGCTCGGTGTTCTCCGCGCTGTCCGGCACCTGGAGGCCCAGGATGCCCTGCCGCCGGTCCTCGTCCACCGGCTGCCCGGGGACGGTCGAGTAGGCGAGGATCCGCTGCCGGGGGTCCTCGATGGCGGTGGCCCCGCCGACCCCCGCGGCGATCGCGTCGGCCAGCGCGAACAGGTCCCCGAGGCCGGTGTCGGAGGCGGCGGCGGGCCGGGCGCCGATGGCCGAGGCCAGCAGCAGGTGCACATGGTGCCAGGCGGCGTCCTCGGCGACCGACAGCAGTGCCACGCCGTGCTTCTCCGCCTCGCCGGCCGCCTCGCCGACCGGCCCGTCGGCGCCCCGCACCACGACCCCGGTCAGCTCCGCCTCGGCCGCCGCCCGCAGCAGCGCTCCGGCCTCCGCGGCCGGCACCCCGACCGCCAGCAGCAGCGCGCCCGGCAGCCGGGGGAGCGGGGTGCGGCCGTCGTACAGCACCGCCTCGGTGACCGGCACGCCGGGCCCGGCGGGGGCGGTGTGCAGGCGCAGGGCGGGGCCGCCGACGACGTCCAGCAGGTCACCGAGGGTGCAGGCGTCCATGAGAGTCCTCGGGGTGGGTGCTTGGCTGAGGGGAGGGGGGTGCTTGGCTGATGCTGAAACGAACGTACGCATCCATTGGCCGCTCGCACAACACGCCGGCGGTCGTCGGCTCCGAGACTCGTCCTCATGACAGCAGGAGTCATGACCTCAGGAGTCACCGTCCGCACCGTCCACGACGTGGCCGGGCTCGCGGCCGTCGCCGACTACTTCAGTGACGTCTGGCAGACCCCCCGTACCGCCCCGCCCTACCCGGCCGAGGTGCTGCACAGCCTGGTGCACGCCGGCGGCGCCGTGCACGCCGCGTACGACGGCGAGCGGCTCGCCGGGGCCGCCGTCGCCGTGCTCGGGGCGGAGCACAGCACGTACTCCCTGGTGGCCGCCGCCGACCGGGGCCTCGGGCACGCGGTGAAGCTGGGCCAGCGCGACTGGGCGGCCGGCCTCGGCGCCCGCACCATGCGCTGGACCTTCGACCCGCTGGTCGGCCGCAACGCCCGCTTCAACCTGGTCAGGCTGGGCGCCATGGGCACGGAGTACCTGGTCGACTTCTACGGCCCCATGACGGACGGCCTGAACGAGGGCGACGAGAGCGACCGGCTGACGGTGACCTGGGACCTGACGGCTCCGGCGGCGTCGTACGACACTCCGGACCAGGCCGTCCGTGGGCTCGTGACACACACCGCCCCCGACGGCGCCCCGCTCGCCCGCCGCAGCGACACACACCTCTTCTGCCGGGTCCCCGGCGACATCGTCGCGCTGCGCGCCGCCGACCCGGCGCTCGCCCTGCGCTGGCGGCACGCCGTGCGCGACGTGTTCGTGCGGGCCTTCGCGGAGGGCTTCCGGGCGACCGGCATGTCCCGCGACGGCTGGTACACCCTGTCCCTCCCCGGAGAAGGAGCCGCCGCGTGAAGCTGGAGCGCGTCGAGATCGTGCACGTCGCGATCCCGCTGGTCACCCCGTTCCGTACGTCCTTCGGCACGATGACGACGAAGGACACCTTCCTGCTGCACGTCGTCACCGACGAGGCCGAGGGCTGGTCGGAGTTCGCCGCCGACCCCGAGCCGCTGTACTGCTCGGAGTTCGTGGCCGGCGCCGAGATCGTGCTGCGCGACTTCCTGCTGCCCCGTGTGGCCGCCCTCCCGCACCTCACCACGGCCGCGCTGGCCCCCGCCATGGCGAAGATCAAGGGGCACGAGCTGGCCAAGGCGGCGCTGGAGACGGCGGTCCTGGACGCCGAGCTGCGGGCCCACGGCATGCCGCTCGCCGTGTATCTCGGCGCGGTGCGGGACCGGGTGCCCGCCGGGGTCTCCGTGGGGATCAAGAACTCCGTGCCCGAGCTGCTGGACGACGTCGAGCGCTACCTCGCCGAGGGGTACGTCCGGATCAAGCTGAAGATCGAGCCCGGCTGGGACGTGGAACCGGTCCGCGCGGTCCGTGAGCGGTTCGGCGCGGCTCTGCCCCTCCAGGTCGACGCCAACACCGCCTACACCCTCGCGGACGCCGAGCACCTGCGGCGCCTGGACGAGTTCGGGCTGCTGCTGATCGAGGAGCCGCTGGAGGAGAACAACCTCCACGCCCACGCCCAGCTCCAGCGGCGCATCGCGACCCCGGTCTGCCTGGACGAGTCACTGCACCACGCCCGTGACACCGCCTCCGCGATCGCCATGGACGCCTGCCGGGTGGTCAACGTCAAGCCCGCCCGGGTCGGCGGCTACCTGGAGGCGCGCCGCGTCCACGACGTGGCCCACGCCCACGGGGTTCCGGTGTGGTGCGGCGGCATGCTGGAGACGGGCATCGGCCGCGCCCCCAACCTGGCCCTCGCCGCCCTGCCCGGCTTCACCCTCCCTGGCGACACCTCGGCCTCCTCCCGCTACTTCGCGCAGGACATCACCGAGCCGTTCGTCCTTCAGGACGGCCACCTCCCGGTCCCGACGGGCCCCGGCATCGGCGTCGAGCCGCTCCCGGACGCGCTGCGCCGGTTCACCCGGGAGCGACGGGACCTGTACGTCGGCGACACAGGAGGCACACGGGCCGCGCGTTAGTGTGATCCTGTGCTCTCACGTCTCACGCGTCCCCAGGCCGTCGCCGCCTGCGCCCTGCCCGTCGTGGCTCTGCTCGCCACGGCGGTGTTCGCGCCGCTGCCGTTCGCGGTGGCGCAGCCGGGGATGACCGCGAACGTGCTCGGTGAGAACAAGGGCACCCCGGTGATCACCGTCTCCGGGGCGCCGACCCGCACGCCGGGCGGGCAGCTGCGGATGACGACCATCGAGGCGACAGGACCGGACACGAACGTGCGCCTCGGGGACGTGCTGGGCAACTGGTTCCGCACCGACCGGGCGGTCATGCCGCACGACTCGGTCTACCCGACGGGCAACGACGTCAAGGAGATCGAGAAGCACAACGCCCAGCAGATGCAGCAGTCCCAGGACGCGGCGACCCAGGCGGCACTGAAGTACCTGGACCTGAAGCCGGACCACGTCAAGGTCACGCTGAAGCTCGCGGACGTGGGCGGGCCCAGCGCGGGGCTGCTGTTCACCCTGGGGATCATCGACAAGCTGGACGGCGACGGCAGCGGCGGCGACCTCACGGGCGGCCGCACCATCGCCGGTACGGGCACGATCGACGCCGACGGCAGGGTCGGCGCGGTCGGCGGGGTGGCCCTGAAGACGCAGGCCGCGCGGCGGGACGGCGCGAGCGTCTTCCTGGTACCGAAGGCCGAGTGCGCCGATGCCAGGTCCGAGCTGCCCGAGGGGCTGCGGCTGATCCCGGTCACCACGCTGAAGAGCGCGGTGGACTCCCTGGTGGCGCTGGAGAAGGGGAAGGGGTCGGTACCGAGCTGCTAGACGATCAGCTCTGGTGCCGCTCCTGACCGGTCGGCGGCGCCAGTTGCGGTGGGGTGTCACCGCCGAGCAGGGTGATGAGCCGGCCGAGGAGGCCGTCGAGTTCGCGGCCGACGTCGGCGATGTCGGGGTTTCCGTAGCTGGCGAACAGCAGGCCGGGCTCGTCGACGGCCAGTTTGGTGTCGCCGTCGGGGTCCGCGTAGAGCAGGGTCCGCAGGGGAGCGTGGAGCATGACCGAGGGATCGTGACGGAACATGCGCTCGGCGATGATGTGGTTGCCCATCAGGTACTGGGTGGCCTTCCAGCGGGACGGCGACGCGGTCATGGCGGCGGTGACGTCGATGCGGTGGTAGCGCATGAAGCCGTGCGGGGCATTGCTCTTCGCCAGTTCGATCACGTCCTGCCAGGAGGTCGCTTGGAGGTTGCGGGCGAGATCGAACTCCGGGACGAGGGTCTCGTACTGCTCACGGGCCTCGTCGTAGGGGCGGGGGAGTGCCACGACGAGACGCCGGGTGGGGTGTTCGATGGCGGTGGTGCGCATGGTCATGACGATGCCTGCCTCGAGTTCGTCACTCATGAGCTGGCCAATCTCCTGATCGCGCCGCTCTCGGCGATCAGCTTGCCGGGACCGGGAAGGGCCTGCAACCGCAGGTGGCGGGGGGCCGGAGGGCAGGTGCCGGCCGCTAGGCGACGGCGGGGGCCCCGGCCGGCCGGGGTGCGGCGGCCAGGCGCAGGCCGACCTCGACGAGGGTCCAGCCGAGCCGGGTGCGCAGCCAGGCGGAGGGCTTGACCTCGGAGGCGAGCCGGTGGGCGTCGGCCTCGGCGCGGAGGCCGGCGGCGTGCTGCCGGGCGAGCTGGGTCTGGATGTGCATGGCGTGCCCTTTCAGTCCGTCTCGACGGGGAACAGGTGCGTGTGAATGCGTACTTGCTCGGCTCCAGGGCTGTCCGATTCCGGGGAGCGGCCCCGGTAGTCGTCGATCAGGCCGTGCATCTTCTCGACCAGCTCGGCGGCCAGTTCGGGGGTGAGCCGGAACGTCGCGTTGCTCATGTCGGCGGCGCGGGACCACTCCTCGGACCAGCGGTCCCGGGTGCTGAGCCAGGCGGACAGCTCGCGGGCGTGGGTGTTCGCCACCTCGTGGAGGTACATCTCGGCCATGCCCCGCACCTCGGGGCCGGCGCCCTTGAAGTCCTCGGCGTCGAAGACGAGTCCCTGGTCCACCGCCCTCCACCACCGCTCCCGGCCCTTGCCGTGCTCCGGGGCGTCCTCGACGAAGCCGTGGGCGGCGAGCTGGCGCAGGTGGTAGCTGGTCGCGCCGCTGGACTCGCCCATCCGTGCGGCCAGTTGGCTGGCCGTCGCCGGACCGTGGTGACGCAGGGCGTCCAGCAGCTGCATGCGCAGCGGATGGGCGAGCCCCCGCAGTGAGCGGGGGTCGAGCCGCCGGTGCCGCCGTCCCTCGTGCTCCGTCGCTTCGTGCTCCGTCATGCGCACAAAGATAGCTATGCAAAGGCTCCTTTGCAACACTCTCTTTGCATCAACTTCTCTGGACGTCCTCGGTGTCCCCGGAGGCCTGTTCCACCAGCGGGATGATCCGCAGCGGAACGGGGTTCTCCATGACGATCGCCGTGGACGCCCGGACGATGCCCTCGAAGCCGACCACCCGGTCGATCACCCGCTGGAGATCGGCGTTGGAACGGGCCACCAGCCGGCACAGCATGTCCCCGCTTCCGGTGGTGGTCAGCAGCTCCAGCACCTCCGGCACGGTCGCCAGGTGCGCCCGGACGTCGGGGCCCTGCCCCTGCCGGATCTGCAGGGTGGCGAACGCGGTGACCGGGTAGCCCAGGGCCGCCGGGTCCACCTGCGGCCCGAACCCGCGGATGACGCCGTTCGACTGAAGGCGGTCCAGCCGCGCCTGGACCGTCCCCCGCGCGACCCCCAGCCGCCGGGACATCTCCAGCACCCCGATACGCGGCTCACGTGCGAGCAGCACGATGATCCGCCCGTCCAGTCGATCGATCGCCACGGCCGCTCCCGGGGGTGGTCATCCTGTACAGAAAGGCCGTCGAAACCGCCGTACGGCTGAACGGATTGCCCAGTGAATACCCGAACTATTGCGCACCTTGCAGACCGGGGCCACCCTTCGGCTATGACGCAGACCACACACCACACTCCCGACGAGACCGCCCGGCAGGCCGACCCCTTCCCGGTCAAGGGAATGGACGCGGTCGTCTTCGCCGTGGGCAACGCCAAGCAGGCGGCGCACTACTACTCCACCGCCTTCGGCATGAAGCTGGTCGCATACTCCGGACCGGAGAACGGCAGCCGCGAGACCGCGAGTTACGTGCTGGAGAACGGCTCCGCCCGGTTCGTGTTCACCTCGGTCGTCAAGCCGAGCACCCCCTGGGGCGAGTTCCTGTCCCGGCACGTGGCCGAGCACGGCGACGGCGTCATCGACCTGGCCATCGAGGTCCCGGACGCGCGCGCCGCCCACGCCTACGCCGTCGAGCACGGCGCCCGCTCCGTCGAGGAGCCGTACGAACTGAAGGACGAGCACGGCACCGCCGTCCTCGCCGTGATCGCGACCTACGGCGAGACCCGCCACACCCTGGTCGACCGTTCCGGCTACGACGGCCCCTACCTGCCCGGCTACGCCGCCGCCGACCCGATCGTCGAGCCGCCCGCCCAGCGCACCTTCCAGGCGATCGACCACTGCGTCGGCAACGTCGAACTCGGCCGGATGAACGAGTGGGTCGGCTTCTACAACAAGGTCATGGGCTTCACGAACATGAAGGAGTTCGTGGGCGACGACATCGCCACCGAGTACAGCGCGCTGATGTCGAAGGTCGTCGCGGACGGCACCCTCAAGGTCAAGTTCCCGATCAACGAGCCCGCGATCGCCAAGAAGAAGTCCCAGATCGACGAGTACCTGGAGTTCTACGGCGGCGCCGGCGTCCAGCACATCGCGCTGAACACCAACGACATCGTGCAGACCGTCCGCACCATGCGCGCGGCCGGCGTCCAGTTCCTCGACACCCCGGACTCCTACTACGACACCCTCGGCGAGTGGGTCGGCGACACCCGCGTGCCGGTCGACACCCTGCGCGAGCTGAAGATCCTCGCCGACCGCGACGAGGACGGCTACCTGCTGCAGATCTTCACCAAGCCGGTCCAGGACCGCCCGACCGTGTTCTTCGAGATCATCGAGCGCCACGGCTCGATGGGCTTCGGCAAGGGCAACTTCAAGGCGCTGTTCGAGGCGATCGAGCGGGAGCAGGAGAAGCGGGGCAACCTGTAAGGCCCCCGGCCCCCCCATGACGTTTCGACGACGGGGCCCGTGCGGTGCGAACCCACCGCACGGGCCCCTCGGCCCTACTCGGGCACGTCCTCGTCCGGCGGCTCCCCCAACTCGTTCAGCGTCGTGCGCGCGGTCGCGGTGTGCAACGGCGAGAAGTACGGATTGATCTGCAGCGCCTCCTTGAGATGCCGCCGCGCCGACGAGTCCTGGTCCAGCTCGTGCTCGATCATGCCCCGGTGGAACGCGTACAGCGCGCTGCGTACTCCGCCGCCCTTCGTCTTGTCCGTCGCGGTCTTGGCGTAGGTCAGCGCCTCCTGGTCGTCGCCGGACCGGTGCAGCGCCCAGCCGAGGGCGTCGGCCACCTCGATCCCGGGCTGGCGCCGCCACTCCTCCTCCAGCTGCAGCACCGCCTCCTGCGGGTCACCGTGGTCCGCCTCGTACTGCCCGAGCAGCAGGTCCTCGTCCACCCCGCCCGCCACCGCCACCCGCGCCCGGTCGCGCAGCAGGTCGTACTGCCGCTCGGCGTCCTTGTTCAGCCCCAGCGACTCGTACAACTCGCCCAGCTCCAGCGCGTAGCGGGGGTCCGGCTGCCCGGCGAGCGCCGCCTGGTACGCGCTCAGCGCCTGCGAGGTACGGCCCATCGCGGCCAGCGTCCGCCCCTGCCCGGCCAGCGCCGCACGCTGCCCGGGGTCGAGTCGCCGGGCGGCCTCGAAGTGCCGCAGCGCGTCCGACAGGTCACCCCGCTCCCAGGCCAGCTGCCCAAGACCGGTCAGATAGGCGGCCTGCTCCGCGGGGGTGCCGGCGGCCGACGCCGCGTCCGTCAGCTGGGCCACCGCGTCCTCGCGCCAGCCCCGGTCCCGGTACACGGCCGAGGCCCGCGCCATCACCGCGGGCCGGGCGGCCGCGTCGGTCTTCAGCCCCATCAGCTTGTCCAGCGTGGAGCGCGCGTTCGTGTAGTCGCCGAGCCCCGTGTAGGCGTCGATCAGCGGCGGATACGCCGTCCACTGCTTCGGCGTCAGCCGCAGCAGCTGCTCGCCGTACTCCTTGGCCTGCGGAAAGTCCCGCCGCGCGTTCGCCAGCGCGGCCATCCCGCCCAGCGCCGCCGCCTTGTCCGCGTCACGCAGACCCCGCACCTCCAGCGCGGCCCGCAGCGCCCGCTCGGCCTTCGGATAGGCCGCCGCGTCGGCGCCCAGCCGCCCCTGCTCCACATAAGCGGTCCCCAGCACCGCCCAGGCCCGCGCGTTCTGCGGCTGCGCCCGCACCGTCTTCTCCTGCCGGCCGACGAGCCCCGCCAGGTCGGTCAGCGTGGCCGGCACCCCGGCGGTGACCGTCGTCAGCGCCTTTGTGCGCGGCGCCGCCGCCGGTGCCGGAGCGGGAGCCGGAGGCAGGGCCCGGTGCCGTTGTTCCGCCGGCAGCAGAATCAGTGCCGCACCCGCCGCGGTGCCGCCCGCCACTGCCGTGACCAGCGTCCAGCGCAGCCAGCGCCGGGGGCGGCGCGGCTCGGGCGACTCGGCCACCAGGGACATACCGGGGGCGGAGTGGCCATACTGTCGGTTTTCCATACTGTTCACTGTGCGTCAGCGCGACGAGCACGTCGGGGCGCCCCAAGGGTGGCGCGACGGGGTTCACACCGATGGCCCCGAGTGCGACGCTGTGATCATGAGCCGCATCGAAGCGCCCCGCGACGAGGGCGCAGCACACACCGATAGCCTCACCGACCGGCTCCTGGCCGGCCTGCCGGCCGAGGCGGTCCTGACCGACCGCGACGTCACCGCCTCCTACGCCAACGACATGGCGAGCTTCTGCCCGGCCGGCGCCCCAGCCGTGGTCGTGCTGCCGCGCACGGTCGAGCAGGTCCAGCACGTCATGCGCACCGCCTCCGAGCTGCGCGTGCCGGTCGTCCCGCAGGGCGCCCGCACCGGTCTGTCCGGCGGCGCCAACGCCACCGACGGGTGCATCGTGCTGTCCCTCACCAAGATGGACCGCATCCTGGAGATCAGCCCCGTCGACCGCATCGCCGTCGTCGAGCCCGGCGTCATCAACGCCACCCTCTCCCACGCGGTCGAGGAACACGGCCTGTACTACCCGCCGGACCCCTCCAGCTGGGAGATGTGCACGATCGGCGGCAACATCGGCACGGCCTCGGGCGGGCTGTGCTGTGTGAAGTACGGCGTGACCGCCGAGTACGTCCTCGGCCTGGACGTCGTCCTCGCCGACGGCCGTCTGATGTCCACCGGCCGCCGCACGGCCAAGGGCGTGGCCGGCTACGACCTCACCCGTCTCTTCGTCGGCTCCGAGGGCTCGCTCGGCATCGTCGTACGGGCCGTGCTCGCGCTGAAGCCCAAGCCGCCGCAACAGCTGGTGCTCGCCGCCGAGTTCGGCTCCGCGGCCGCCGCCTGCGACGCCGTGTGTCGGATCATGGAGAGCGGTCACGGGCCCTCCCTCCTCGAACTGATGGACCGTACGACCGTCAAGGCGGTCAACGATCTCGCCCGCATGGGCCTGCCGGAGACCACCGAGGCGCTGCTGCTGGCCGCCTTCGACACCCCGGACCCGAGCCGCGACCTCGCCGCCGTCGGCGCCCTGTGCGAGGCCGCCGGAGCCACCCAGGTGGTCCCCGCCGAGGACGCCGCCGAGTCCGAACTCCTGCTGCAGGCCCGGCGGCTCTCGCTGACCGCGCTGGAGGCGGTCAAGGGCACGACGATGATCGACGACGTCTGCGTGCCCCGCTCCAGGCTCGGGGAGATGCTGGCCGGGGTCGAGCGGATCGCCGAGAAGTTCGGGCTGACCATCGGGGTGTGCGCCCACGCCGGCGACGGGAACACGCATCCCACCGTCTGCTTCGACGCCCAGGACCCCGACGAGTCCCGGCGGGCCCGCGAGTCCTTCGACGAGATCATGGCCCTCGGTCTCGAACTCGGCGGCACCATCACCGGCGAGCACGGCGTGGGCGTCCTGAAGAAGGAGTGGCTGGCGCGGGAGATCGGCCCGGTCGGAGTGGAGATGCAGCGGGCGGTCAAGCAGGTCTTCGACCCGCTCGGCATCCTCAACCCGGGCAAACTCTTCTGAATACTCCCGGACGGCCTCCGATACGGCCCTCACCGGGCGAGCAACTGGTCGAGGGCGTCGTCGATCCCCAGCGACTCGCCCTCGGTCCCCGGGGGCACCGCCCGCAGCGTGCCTTCCAGCCAGGCGGACACCTGCGGCGTCGGAGCCTCCAGCAGGGCGTCGCCGTCGGGCGAGCTCAGCGCCATCAGCACGACACTGCGGCCGTCGGCCTTGGCCGGCCACACCCGCACGTCCCCGTGCCCGCACGGCCGGAACACCCCTTCGACCAGGAGTTCGCGGGCGAACGTCCAGTTGACGGGAGACCCGGAGTTGATGTGGAACGTGATGTGGACCGCGTAGGGGTCGTCGGAGCGGTAACCGAGCCTGGCCGGGACCGGGATGCTCCGCTCGGGCGACAGGATGAGCTTCAGCTCGAGCTCGCGCTCCACCACCGTGTGCTCCATGACCTGCGTTTCCTCTCTGGCCGGGGCCGCTCAAAGTGGGCCCGTGCCAGGAGAGAGGGGGCAGGGGCGCGGGCATTACGCGGGTTCCGGGAAGTTTTTTTCGCGGCGGGGCAGGCATGCGCCGCGTCGCCCGGAAAGGGGTGGGTCCGGCCGGACTGGAGGTGGCGGGCGCCCGCGTCTGATAGATGTGGAGGCCTCTTTCCCACCTTCGAGCAGATACGGGACGACGGACATGAGCGCCCCAACCCCGGCCCCGGGTGACGACAGGCCCCGCGAGGGCTACTACCCGGACCCGTCCATCCCCGGCTACGTCCGGTACTGGAACGGCGCCTCATGGGTGCCGGGCACCAGCAGGCCGGCGCCGAAGGACGGCGAACCGCTCGCCCCGCCGCCGGGCGTCGGTCCCGCCGCCCCGGCCGTGGAGGAGACGGGCCCGCACTTCTTCGACGAGGACCCGCAGCCGGGGCCCTCCGGCCAGCAGCAGGCCTGGGGCGCCGACCCGAGGATCCCCGCGGAACCGGCCGGTCACGACCCCGGTGCGCAGCCCGTCCCGGCCGGGGAGGACCCCGCCCGCGACCCCGGCGGCACGTTCGTCTTCCGCCGCCCGGTCCAGGGCCCCGCCGGCGTCCAGGACGACGGCACGATGACGTTCCGCGCGGCACCGGGCGGGCAGCCCGGTGCCTCCGGCCCGCCCGCCGACGACGGCTCCGGCGCTCCCGGCTTCGGGGCACACGGCGCGGACCCGCGCTCGGCGGTCCCCGGCCCGGCCTTCGGCCCGGGGACCGCCGGCCCGGGTGGCGCGGCCGGCGGCCCCGGCACGGCCGGTCCCGGTGCCCGGGGTTCCGGCTCGGCGGCCGCGGCAGGACCGGGCGGCCCGGGTGCGGGTGGCTTCGGTGGCGCGGCAAGTGGTCCCGGTGCGGCCGGTCCCGGTGCTCCGGGTTCCGGTGCGGCGGCCGGGGGCGGGTTCGGAGCGCAGGGGCCGGTCGGGGCGCCCGCCGCGCAGCCCGGACCGCCCGGCGCGGCGTCAGGGTTCGCGGCCGGGAGCGCCGCGGCCGCGCGGGGCGCGGCCGCCCCGCCCCCGCAGGCCTCCGCCGTGGCCCCCTCGGTGCCGCAGCAGGGCGGCCGGCAGCCGGGTGCCGGTGTCTCCGCTCCGGTGACCGCGGGTCCCGGTGGCGGCCAGGCCTCCTGGGCCCAGCAGGTGCACCGGTTGGCCGGCGGCGCGGACGAGCAGCCCGTGGCGCCGTGGAAGCCGGTCGTGGAGGACCCGTTCCAGGCGGCGGCCCGGCTCCAGGCCGCGACCCGCCCGGCCGGCCTCGGCAAGCGTCTTGCCGCCCGTCTGATCGACAGCGTGGTCCTCGGCGCGGTGACGGCCGCCGCCGCGGTCCCGCTCGGCAGCAGCGCGCTCGACCACGTCCAGCACAAGATCGACGAGGCCAGGCTGTCCGGCCGTACCGTCACCGTCTGGCTGCTCGACGGCACCACCGGCACCTCCCTCGGCATCGTCCTCGCCGTCCTCCTCCTCTTCGGTGTCCTCTACGAGGTGCTGCCCACCGCCAAGTGGGGCCGCACCCTGGGCAAGAAGCTGTGCGGTCTCCAGGTGCGGGACATCGAGGGCTTCGAGCCGCCGACGTTCGGCGCGGCCCTGCGCCGCTGGCTGGTCTACTGCATCCCCGGTCTGCTCGGCATCGGGATCGTCGGCGTGCTGTGGTGCCTGTTCGACCGGCCCTGGCGCCAGTGCTGGCACGACAAGGCGGCCCACACCTTCGTCGCGGGCTGACCGCACGGCCCGGTCGTCCCTCGTACGGCCGCCCTGGGAATGCGGGACCGGGGCGGTCGCGGTGCACTCGGGCCATGAGCAGCGAACCGCCCCCCGGCCCCGGAGAGCAGCCCCCCGAGGACGACCCGTTCACGAAACGGCCTCCGTCGGACCAGGGGTCGGGCTCGCCGTACGACGCCCCGTACGCCTCCCAGCAGCCCCCGCCCGGCGGCCAACCCCCGCCCGGCGGCCAACCCCCGCCCGGTGGACCCCCTCCACCCGGCGGGCCGCCCCCGCCTCCGCCTCCGGGCGGTGAACAGCCGCCTCCGCCTCCGGGCGGTGAACAACCGCCCCCGTACGGCGGCCGGCAACCGCCCCCGTACGACACCGGTGGCCCCTTTGGCGGCGGACCCGGCGGTCCGGGCGACTACCCCGCCGATCCCCTCGCGGGCATGCCCCCGCTCGCCGACAGCGGCAGGCGCACCCTCGCCCGCATCATCGACATGATCCTCGTGGGCATCGTCGTGTGGCTGCTCACCTGGGCGTTCGGGGTCCGCGAGTACACGGTGGACGGGGACCGGATCGAGGTCGGCAAGTCCTTCGCGCAGTCCATCGTCGCCGCGGTCCTCTACGTCGCCTACGACACGATCCTGATCGCGAAGACGGGGCAGACCCTCGGCAAGAAGTGGCTCAACATGCGGGTGGCCGACCTGGCCGACGGCTCCACCCCCTCCATGCAGACCTCGTTCCTGCGCGCCCTGGTGCTGTGGGTGCCGTTCGCCTTCTGTTGTGCGTGCATCTGGACCGCGATCTGCGGCGGCTGGAGCTACTTCGACAAGCCGTACAAGCAGGGTCTGCACGACAAGGCGGCCAAGACGGTGGTGGTCAGCACCGGTTGAGTCCCCCCGGGGGAGGGGTATCGGGGTCACGCGCGAGCGGCGGGTCCGGCATGACGCACGGACCCGCCGCTCACACGTGTGCCCTTCAGGACGCCGTCGGTTCGCGCACGGGCTCGGCCGCCGCGGCCACGGGCTCCCGGGGCGCGGGCACCCGTGCGGCGGTGTTCTGGTCCGCCGCGGACTCGGACGGCGCCGTGCCCGGACGGGGCCGGGGGAGGGGGACGGTCATGGCCACGAGCAGCCCGAGGGCGAGCGCGGCGGCGGCGATGACGGCGACCCCGATGCCCGAACCGGTCTGGGACAGCAGCAGCATGGCGAGCGTCGAGAAGATCACGGTGCACGAACCGTAGGCGAACTGTGCGGCAGTCGGACGAGGCATGGCAATCGTGTCCTCGGGAGATGAAGATGGGGGCGCCGTTCGATTCTCTTGGCATGCGTGGCTCTTGGCGTGCATGCCCGACCCGAACGGCCGGTAAGCGTGACCTAACCCACGGCGCCGGTGCACAGGGGGCGCACGGAGTCATGGCACCCGGCAAGTGGACGGGGTCACGCGCCCGTCGGGGGATGCCCGGCCGTCCGTAAACCGAACGTCCGCTCCGCATAGTGCAGTTGTACACGTCAAGTCAAGATCTGTCTTTTCTCCTAAACCTCTAGTCAAATGTCGTCACTTGATTACACGCGTTGATCGTGTGCACACGGACCCTTCCACGACCAGGACCCCTTTGTCCGTGTGCGCGGCGCGGGGGAGGACCTCAAGTGACCAGCAGACCCTGGACGTTCAGAGCCGCCGCGATCGGTGTGGCGCTCGCGGCGGCCTCCGCCACCTTCGCGACCTTCGCCGTCGCGGAGGCGAGCACCACCGCCCGGTCGGCCGCCGCGAACCGGCACGACCCGGCCCCGGTCGAGCAGCAGAAGCACGATCTCGACGGCCCCCTCAGCAAGACGCAGGACGCCCAGCGGCAGGAAGCCCTCAGCCAGCTCATATCGGGCGAGGCGAAGGCTCAGGAGCGCAACGGCTCGCAGGTCGTCCAGCTCAAGAGCAAGAAGGGCGACGGCAAGTACGTCGAGCTGAGCCGCGAGAAGACGGACAAGATCTTCACGATCCTGGTGGAGTTCGGCGACCAGACCGACCCCAGGTACGGCGGCACCCCCGGCCCGCTGCACAACCAGATCGCCGCTCCGGACCGTGCGAAGGACAACTCGACGGCCTGGCAGCAGGACTACGACCAGAAGCACTACCAGGACCTCTACTTCGGCACCGGTGCCACCGAGTCGCTGAAGAAGTACTACGAGAAGCAGTCCTCGGGCCGCTACTCGGTCGACGGCGAGGTCTCGGACTGGGTCAAGGTCCCCTACAACGAAGCCCGTTACGGCAACAACGTCTGCGGTCAGACCAACTGCGCGAGCGTGTGGAACGTCGTCCGCGACGGTCTGAACTCCTGGGTCGCGCAGCAGAAGGCGGCCGGCAAGTCCGACGCCGACATCAAGGCGGACCTGGCCAAGTACGACCAGTGGGACCGCTACGACTTCGACGGCGACGGCGACTTCAACGAGCCCGACGGCTACGTCGACCACTTCCAGATCGTGCACGCCGGTGAGGACGAGTCCGCGGGCGGCGGCGTCCAGGGCACGGACGCGATCTGGGCCCACCGCTGGTACGCCTTCGGCACCGACGCGGGCGC
Source organism: Streptomyces sp. NPDC002520 (assembly GCF_053595235.1). Lineage (NCBI taxonomy): Bacteria > Bacillati > Actinomycetota > Actinomycetes > Kitasatosporales > Streptomycetaceae > Streptomyces > Streptomyces sp. NPDC002520. The sequence goes on from NZ_JBSFXG010000004.1 coordinate 119,742, forward strand.
CACCGGCCCCCAGGACAACAGGCTCGGCGGCGCGCAGGTCGGCGACACCGGCGTCTGGGTCGGCGACTACACCATCCAGCCGGAGAACGGCGGCCTCGGTGTCTTCGCCCACGAGTACGGCCACGACCTCGGTCTGCCGGACGAGTACGACACCGGCGGCGGCGACAACTCCACCGGCTTCTGGACGCTGATGTCCTCCGGCTCCTGGCTGGGCACCGGCAAGGAGGCCATCGGCGACCTGCCCGGCGACATGAACGCCTGGGACAAGCTCCAGCTGGGCTGGCTGAACTACGACACCGCCAAGGCCGGCGTCTCCTCCTGGCACAAGCTGGGCCTTGCCGAGTACAACACCAAGCACCGTCAGGCGCTGGTGGTCTCGCTGCCCGACAAGCCGGTCACGACCGAGGTCGTCACCCCGGCGCAGGGCGCCACCCAGTGGTGGAGCGGCAGCGGTGACAACCTCAGGAACACGCTGACCCGTTCGGTCGACCTGACCGGCAAGTCCTCGGCCACGCTGAGCCTGGACGGCTGGTACGACATCGAGAGCGGCTACGACTACCTCTACACCGAGGTGTCCACCGACGGCGGCGCCAACTGGACCGCCCTGGACGGCACGGTGGACGGCCAGGCCGTTCCGCGCGACGGCTCCGGCAAGCCGGCCCTGACCGGCACGGTCGACGGCTACAAGAAGCTGTCGTACTCGCTGGACGCCTACGCGGGCAAGAAGGTCGACGTCCGCTTCCGCTACCAGACCGACGGCGGTGTGGCGCTGAAGGGCTTCGCGGCCGACGAGATCACGGTGACCGCCGACGGTGCGGCGCTGTTCTTCGACAACGCGGAGTCGGCGGACGCCGGTTGGGCCGCGACCGGGTTCTCCCGCATCGGCGCGTCCTTCACCAAGGACTACAAGCAGTACTACATCGCCGAGAACCGCCAGTACGTGTCGTACGACAAGACCCTCAAGGTCGGCCCGTACAACTTCGGTTACCTGGGCACCGACCGGCCGGACTGGGTGGAGCACTACCCGTACCAGAACGGCCTGTTGATCTGGAAGTGGGACACCTCCCAGGCGGACAACAACACCAACGTCGACGAGCACCCGGGCACCGGACTGATCCTGCCGGTCGACGCGCACCCGAAGGCGCTGAAGTGGTCCGACGGGAAGCTGCTGCGCAACCGCATCCAGGCCTACGACTCGCCGTTCGGCTTCGAGGCCACGGACGCGATCACGCTGCACCAGGCGGGCGCCGCGACCAAGATCGCGTCGCAGAAGGGGGTGCCGGTCTTCAACGACCACACGCACACCTACTACGACGCGTCGAACCCGACGGGTGGTGTCAAGATCACTGACACCAACACCAAGATCAGGATCACGGAGCAGGCGAAGGATGGCTCCACGATCGAGCTGGAAGTCGGCCCTGCGGTGAAGTAAGCGTTATTTCTGCAGGTCAGAAGCGTATCGGCGGTGACCCCCTGGCGGGTCGCCGCCGATCGTGTTTAGGTGCGTCCTGTGGATCGCTTATTGACATCGATCGAAACGGGGATGTGACCGCATGGCCGCAGGAGGTTTCTGCAAGCTGCCGAACGGCACGGTGGTGGTGGCACTCAACCTGCCGCATGTCGCCGACGTCGGCTCCGCCGGGGTGCGCGTACTGGTGCACGCCCAGAACCGGGCCCGGGCCCTGACCAGGCTCCGCAATCTCGGCCTGCGCGCGGTCTACCTCCGGGGTAACGCCGCCCCGCCGACCCCGGACGAGATCACCGCGGTCCTGCACCACCCCGACGGCCTCATATGGCGCACGGCGCCCGACAACGGTGTCACCGTGACGGAGCTGTGGCATCCCATCCGCGCGCTGCTGCGAAGACCCGCGGTGGCGCGGCAGGGGTAGGGGGCTCCCGGGGTCCGCTGTCCGGCCCGGCGCTGTTCTGTGGCCCGGACGGTCAGCCGCTGACCACCGGCTTGCCGGTGAGTTCGACTCCGGCCTCGCGCAGTTCCTCCAGGGCCCGCTCGGTCGTCTCCGGGGCGACTCCCGCGGTCAGGTCCAGCAGGACCTGGGTGCGGAAACCCTCCCTCGCGGAGTCCAGGGCGGTGGCCCGCACGCAGTGGTCGGTGGCTATGCCGACCACGTCCACCTCGGTGATGTGGCGCTCGCGCAGCCACCGCGCGAGGGGGACGCCGTTCTCGTCGGCGCCCTCGAAGCCGCTGTAGGCGGCCGAGTAGGCGCCCTTGTCGAAGACCGCGTCCACCGCGCCGGAGGCGACCGCGGGGGCGAAGTTCGGGTGGAAGCCGACCCCCTCGGTGCCGGCGACGCAGTGCGCGGGCCAGGAGTGGACGTAGTCGGGGTTGTCCGCGAAGTGCCCGCCCGGGGCGATGTGGTGGTCCCGGGTGGCGACCACGTGCTGGTAGCCCGCGCCCGCCGCCTGACCGATCAGCTCGGTGACGGCGGCGGCCACGTCGGCACCACCGGACACCGCGAGGCTGCCCCCTTCGCAGAAGTCGTTCTGCACATCTACGACGATCAAGGCGCGACGCATGATGGGTGTCCTTCGACTGTGGGTTGAGTAACTGAGCCTAGAGACTTTGCGGCCTGTGCGGGAGGGGTCCTTCGCGGATGCGGACGGCGTCCCGCTCTAGCTACCCGTGCGCAGGTGCACGTACTCCGTCGGAAGGACGGGTTCCCCTCGCGACAGCTGCGTCGCGGACAGCGGCAGATTCGCCCGCGCCGCGATGTGCCGCTCCCGGGGCACGTCCAGCGGCTCGCGTGCGACCACCTCGCCGCCCTTGACCAGCTGCACCAGCAACTGCCGGTCGACCAGCTCGTCCGGCACCCGCCCGGTGCCCACGACCTCGGCCTCGGCGACCCCCTCCGCGTCCAGCCGGCGCGCCGCCCACTTGCGGCCGCCGATGGAGGTCTTGCCGCTGGAGGACTTCTTCGCGACCGGCACCAGCGGCGCCGCCGGATCGGCCGACTCGGCCCGCGCGACCAGCTTGTAGACCATGGAGCAGGTCGGGTGCCCGGAGCCGGTCACCAGCTGGGTCCCGACGCCGTACGCGTCCACCGGCGCCGCCGCGAGCGAGGCGATGGCGTACTCGTCCAGGTCCGAGGTCACCACGATCTTCGTGCGGGTCGCGCCCAGCTCGTCCAGCTGCTGACGCACCCGGTGGGCCACGAGCAGCAGGTCACCGGAGTCGATGCGCACCGCGCCCAGCTCGGGCCCGGCCACCTCCACCGCCGTACGGACCGCCTCGGCGACGTCGTAGGTGTCCACGAGGAGGGTCGTGCCCCGGCCCAGGGCGTCCACCTGGGCGCGGAAGGCGTCCCGCTCGTGGTCGTGCAGCAGGGTGAAGGCGTGCGCGGAGGTGCCGACGGTCGGGATGCCGTAGCGGAAGCCGGCCGCGAGGTCGGAGGTGGTGGCGAAGCCGCCGACGTACGCGGCGCGCGCGGCGGCCACGGCGGACAGCTCGTGGGTGCGGCGGGCGCCCATCTCGATCAGCGGCCGGCCGCCGGCGGCGGAGGACATCCGGGACGCGGCGGCCGCGATCGCCGAGTCGTGGTTGAGGATGGAGAGGATCACGGTCTCCAGCAGCACGCACTCGGCGAAGGTGCCCTCGACCCGCAGGATCGGCGAGCCCGGGAAGTACACCTCGCCCTCGGGGTAGCCCCAGACGTCACCGCTGAAGCGGTATCCGGCCAGCCAGTCGAGCGTTTCCTCGTCGACGATCTCCTGCTCGCGCAGGAAGCCGAGGACGTCCGCGTCGAAGCGGAAGTTCTCGACCGCGTCCAGGACCCGCCCGGTGCCCGCGACCACGCCGTAGCGGCGTCCGTCGGGCAGGCGCCGGGTGAAGACCTCGAACACGCTGCGCCGTTCGGCCGTACCGGCCTTCAGGGCTGCACGCAGCATCGTCAGCTCGTACTGGTCCGTGAAGAGCGCCGTCGAGGGGACGTCAACCGGCAGCCCAAGGTCCGCTGTGTTCATGGCAGTGCATGCTACCCCCATTTCGTCAGTGTGACGATTTGTGGCGTGCGTGGCAGCATGGGCACTGTGACGTCACCCGCGCCCGCAGAGATCGAACGCACCGAACCGGCGGAGGAGGTCTTCGCCGTACCCGAGCCCGACGTCCCCTGGGTCACGATCGTGCACAACGACCCGGTGAATCTCATGAGCTACGTGACGTACGTCTTCCAGTCGTACTTCGGCTACACCAAGGACAAGGCCACCAAGCTCATGCTGGACGTCCACCACAAGGGCCGGGCGGTCGTCTCCAGCGGCTCGCGCGAGGAGATGGAACGCGACGTGCAGGCCATGCACGGATACGGTCTGTGGGCCACCCTGCAGCAGGACCGGAAGTAGCGAACCCACTCAGATGCCCGGACACTTCGAACCGCTCCCCGGCGGCGGCGCGGCCGTCGCACTCGACGACGTCGAGATCTCCATCATCCGGTCGCTGGCGGTCCAGCTCCTGGAACTCATCGGCCCCGGCCCCGCCGAGGACGCCCCCACCGACCCGCTCGCCCAGCTGTTCTCCGAGGGGCCGAGCGAGCCGCCCGCCGACCCGGTGCTGCGCAGACTCTTCCCGGACGCCTACAGCGATCCGGAGAAGGCGCCCGACTCCCCGGCCCAGGCCGAGGAGCGGCGGGAGTACTCCGCCGAGTTCCGCCGCTACACCGAGAACGACCTGAGGGCCGGCAAGCGGGAGAACGCCCTCGCGGTGATCCGCTCGCTGGACGCGCTGGCCCCGGCGGCCGGTGACGGCGGCGCGGTCCTGAAGCTCACCCCGGACGAGTCCCGGCAGTGGCTCGGTGCCCTCAACGACCTGCGCCTCGCGATCGGCGCCCGGTTGGAGATCACCGACGAGGACGACACCGATCTGCTCTTCCGGCTCCCGGAGGAGGATCCGCGCAAGCCGATGGTGCTGGCCTATCTGTGGCTGGGCGGCCTTCAGGAGACGCTCGTCTCGACGCTGACGGGCTGACCGCTCGACGCCGACGGGCTGACCGCCGCCGGATGCCCCGACCCCGGCGGCCGTTCTGTCCTGACTTTGGGTGATTTCGCGTTCGCTCAGAGGACACTCAAATCCGGATAACGATCGAGTCACCGTTGCGGCCGGGTTTGCAGCATTTGGGCGTTCTTTGTCCGGTTCTTCCTGTGCGTTGCGTCACAAGAGCCCGCTGTCCTGAATATTGCGGCCGTGATAAATCTTCACGACCGCCCGGCGGACACCACCCATGTCCGGCCGGGTGCGCCACCGAGCCGGCGACCGCCGGCCAGGCACGAGCGGGTCCCCGAAACCCGCTCAGCTCCATCAATCCGGGGGGATCGAAACCCGATCCGAGGCCGACGAAAGGCCGCGGTTCGGCATGGAGAAAGGCGCACCACACATGACCTCTGAGAAGGTCACCGCTGCCCCCGAGGAGGGGTACGAGCGCGGGCTCGGCAGCCGTCAGGTCCAGATGATCGCCATCGGCGGCGCCGTCGGCGTCGGCCTGTTCCTGGGAGCCGGGGCGAACATCGCCAAGGCCGGTCCCAGCCTCATCCTGATGTACGCCCTCGCGGGCGTGATCATCTTCTTCATCATGCGAGCCCTCGGCGAGCTGCTGCTCTACCGCCCGGTCTCCGGGTCCTTCGCGGAGTACTCCCGGGAGTTCCTGGGCCCGTTCTTCGGATACTTCACCGGCTGGACGTACTGGCTGATGTGGGTCGTGACCGGCATGGCCGAGCTGACGGCCGCCGCGATCTACGTCCACTACTGGTTCCCGGCCGTTCCGCAGTGGGTGACGGCGCTGGTCTTCCTGGTCGTCCTGTTCGTGGCCAACCTGATCTCGGTGAAGCTGTTCGGCGAGATCGAGTTCTGGTTCTCCATGGTCAAGGTCACCGCCCTCGTCGGCATGATCGTGATCGGTCTCGGCGTGCTCACCTTCGGCTTCAGCGCCGCCGGTGACACCGCGTCCGTCTCCAACCTGTGGCAGTTCGACGGCTTCTTCCCCAAGGGCATCGGCTCCTCCCTGATGACCCTGCAGGGCGTCATGTTCGCCTACCTCGCCGTCGAGCTGGTCGGCGTCACCGCGGGTGAGTCCAAGAACCCGGAGAAGACGCTCCCGAAGGCGATCAACACCCTGCCCTGGCGTATCGCCCTGTTCTACGTCGGTGCCCTCACGGTCATCCTGTGCGTGGTCAAGTGGACCGAGTTCGCGGCGGGCGTCAGCCCCTTCGTGAAGGCGTTCGCCCTGATCGGCATCCCGGCCGGCGCCGGCATCGTGAACTTCGTGGTGCTCACCGCGGCCCTGTCGTCCTGCAACTCGGGCATGTACTCCACCGGCCGCATGCTGCGCACCCTCGCGGACAACGGCGAGGCGCCGCGCGTCTTCTCCAGGCTGTCCGCCACCAAGACCCCGGCGATCGGCATCACCACCTCCGTGGCCTTCATGGGCATCGGCGTGATCCTCAACTACATCGTCCCGGAGAAGGCCTTCGGCTACGTCACCTCCGTCGCCACCGCGGCCGGCATCTGGACCTGGCTGATGATCCTGGTCAGCCACGTCCTCTACCGCCGCGCGGTCGTCGCGGGCCGGCTGCCCGCCTCGTCCTTCCCGGCGCCGGGCGGCGCGGTGTGCTCGTACATCGCCATCGCCTTCCTGATCTTCGTCACCGGTCTGATCGCGTACGATGCCGACTCTCGTGTCTGCCTGTACGTGATGGCCGGCTGGGCCGCCGCGCTCGGCGTCGGCTGGCTGTTCCTGAAGAACCGCACGCCTCAGATCGCCGACCGCCACGAGCAGACCTTCGAGAAGGTGGGCTGACCACCCGGGGAGACCAACCCCTGGACGTCCGGCCGGCGGGAGTACTCGTGGCACCCCCGGCGGCCGCCGCTCAGGACGTCCACCATGTGGGCCGTCCCGTACCACACCTCGGTACGGGACGGCCCATCTGCTTATCCTGACCCCCATGCTGACCATCACCCAGGCCCTGTACGACCAGATCGTCGCGCACGCCCGCAAGGACCACCCCGACGAGGCGTGCGGCGTCGTCGCGGGCCCGGCGGGTTCGGACCGCCCCGAGCGCTTCGTCCCGATGCTGAACGCGGCCATGTCGCCCACGTTCTACGAGTTCGACTCGGGCGATCTGCTGAGGCTCTACCGGGACCTGGACGACCGCGACGAGGAGCCGGTGATCATCTACCACTCCCACACCGCGACCGAGGCCTACCCCTCCCGCACCGACATCGGCTACGCGGGCGAACCGGGCGCCCACTACGTCCTCGTCTCCACCGCCGACACCGACGGCCTCGGCGACTTCCAGTTCCGCTCCTTCCGGATCCTCGACGGCGAGGTCACCGAGGAGGAGGTCCAGGTCGTGACCGCGTACTGAGCCGCCCTGACCTGCCGTGACCACAGTTCGGGCAGAGTTCATCCAGCATGCGAGATCACATTCCAGGAGCCGGACCGGGAATCGTTACGATGAGCCCATGGTTCTGAACGACGTGTGCGAGAAGGCGCCGGGCATGCTGCTCGTGGCGCGGCTGCACGTCGACCTGTGCCGGCTGAACAGCGCCATCTGTTGACGTTCCCCGCCGCCGTACGGCCGTGAGCCGCGGCGCGCGCCGATGTCGCGCGCCCAGACCGATCGTCGAATTCGTCGAACCGAACTTTTCCGACAGGAGCCCGCCACCATGGCCATCGAGGTCCGCATCCCCACCATCCTCCGCCAGTACACCGACGGTCAGAAGGCGGTGGAGGGCAACGGTGAGACCCTCACCGAGCTGTTCGCCGACCTCGAGACCCGGCACGCGGGCATCCAGGCCCGCATCGTGGACGAGGGCAAGCTGCGCCGCTTCGTCAACGTCTACCTGAACGACGAGGACGTCCGTTTCGTCGACGGCATCGACACCAAGCTGTCCGACGGGGACACCGTGACGATCCTGCCGGCTGTTGCCGGCGGCATGCGCTGATCGGTCGCTGAGCAGCGATGCGCTACGACTCCCCGCTGGCCGCGGTGGGCAACACCCCCCTGGTGTGCCTGCCGCGGCTCTCGCCGTCCGCCGACGTCCGGATCTGGGCGAAGCTGGAGGACCGCAACCCGACCGGCTCGGTCAAGGACCGCCCCGCGCTGCACATGATCGAGCAGGCGGAGAAGGACGGCCGGCTCACCCCGGGCTGCACGATCCTGGAGCCGACCTCCGGCAACACCGGCATCTCGCTCGCCATGGCGGCCAAGCTCAAGGGCTACCGCATGGTGTGCGTGATGCCCGAGAACACCTCGCAGGAGCGCCGGGACCTGCTCGGCATGTGGGGCGCCGAGATCGTCTCCTCGCCGGCCGCGGGCGGTTCCAACACCGCCGTGCGCGTCGCCAAGGAGCTGGCCGCCGAGCACCCCGACTGGGTGATGCTCTACCAGTACGGCAACCCGGACAACGCCGGTGCCCACTACGCGACGACGGGCCCGGAGATCCTCGCCGACCTGCCGTCCATCACGCACTTCGTGGCCGGCCTCGGCACCACCGGCACCCTGATGGGCGTCGGCCGCTACCTGCGCGAGCACAAGCCGGACGTGAAGATCGTCGCCGCCGAACCGCGCTACGACGACCTGGTCTACGGCCTGCGCAACCTCGACGAGGGCTTCGTGCCGGAGCTGTACGACGCCTCCGTCCTCACCACCCGCTTCTCGGTCGGCTCGGCGGACGCGGTCACCCGCACCCGTGAACTCCTCCAGCAGGAGGGCATCTTCGCGGGCGTCTCCACCGGCGCCGCCCTGCACGCGGCGATCGGCGTCGGCAGGAAGGCCGTGCAGGCCGGCGAGAGCGCCGACATCGTCTTCATCGTGGCCGACGGCGGCTGGAAGTACCTCTCCACCGGCGTCTACACGGCGGCCACCACGGAAGAGGCCATCGAGACCCTGCACGGGCAGCTCTGGGCCTGACCGCCCCAAGCACGTGTCAGCCCCCTCCTATGAGGGGGCCAATCTCATCCTATGGAGGGGCAAAGAATTCCCTCCGGTACTGCCGGTCGCCCGGACCCCGGGACTAGTTTCCTCCCGCACCCTGTCATGTCTCGCTCACCCGGCACGCCGGGGTGTGTGAGTGTCATGCTCATGACTGCGCGCTCCTCCGCCGCTACGCGCGTCACGGGCCTGCCCAACCAGTGCGAGAAACCCCACTTCCCGATGGAAGGCAGTACCCCATGCGTGAGTCACGCCCGAGCGGGCGCAGACGGAGTCTGCGCAGACTCCTCTCCGTCGCCCTGCCCACCCTCGCCCTGACCGTCGCCGGACTTGCGGCGGCACCCACGGCCGGGGCCCAGGCCACCGCCCCCGCGCACCACACCGCCTCCCGGTCCGCGCAGAACTCCAAGGCCCTCACCTCCCCCGAGCGCCAGAGCTTCCACACCACCGGCAAGCCCGGTCAGAAGGTCCCCACGACCCACCTGTGCGCCACCGCGAAGCCCGGCCACGCGTCCTGCTTCGCCCAGCGCCGCACCGACATCGAGCAGCGGCTCGCCTCCGCGGTCGCCGCCGCCGCGCCCTCCGGCCTCTCCCCGGCCAACCTGCACAGCGCCTACAACCTGCCCTCCACGGGCGGTTCGGGCCTGACGGTCGCCATCGTCGACGCCTACAACGACCCGAACGCCGAGTCGGACCTGGCCACCTACCGCTCCACCTACGGCCTGTCCTCCTGCACCAAGGCCAACGGCTGCTTCAAGCAGGTCAGCCAGACCGGCTCCACCACCTCGCTGCCGACCAACGACACCGGCTGGGCCGGTGAAGAGGCGCTCGACATCGACATGGTCAGCGCGGTCTGCCCGAACTGCAACATCATCCTGGTCGAGGCCAACTCCGCGAACGACACCGACCTCGGCATCGCCGAGAACGAGGCCGTCACCCTCGGCGCCAAGGTCGTCTCCAACAGCTGGGGCGGCTCCGAGGCCTCGGGCCAGACCACCGAGGACACCCAGTACTTCAAGCACCCGGGCGTCGCCATCACCGTCTCCTCCGGTGACTCCGCCTACGGCGCCGAGTACCCGGCGACCTCCCAGTACGTGACCGCCGTCGGCGGCACCGCCCTCACCACCGCCTCCAACTCCCGCGGCTGGAGCGAGTCGGTGTGGCACACCAACGCCACCGAGGGCACCGGCTCCGGCTGCTCCGCCTACGACCCGAAGCCGGCCTGGCAGACCGACACCGGCTGCACCAAGCGCATGGAGGCCGACGTCTCCGCGGTCGCCGACCCGGCCACCGGCGTCGCGGTCTACGACACCTACGGCGGCTCCGGCTGGGCGGTCTACGGCGGCACCAGCGCCTCCGCCCCCATCGTCGCCGGCGTCTACGCCCTCGCGGGCACCCCGGGCGGCACCGACTACCCGGCGAAGTACCCGTACCAGCACACCGGCAACCTGTACGACGTCACCAGCGGCAGCAACGGCTCCTGCTCCCCGTCGTACTTCTGCACCGCGGGCGCCGGCTACGACGGCCCGACCGGCTGGGGCACCCCGAACGGCACCACCGCCTTCACCGCCGGCACCAGCAGCGGCAACACGGTGACCGTCACCAATCCCGGCAGCCAGTCCACCACCACGGGCGCCGCGGCCAGCCTCCAGATCCACGCCACCGACAGCGCGGGCGCGGCCCTGACCTACAGCGCCTCCGGCCTGCCGACCGGCCTGTCCGTCAACAGCTCCAGCGGCCTGATCTCCGGCACCGCCTCCACCGCGGGCACCTACCAGGTCACGGTCACCGCGCAGGACTCGACCGGCGCCTCCGGCTCGGCCTCCTTCACCTGGACGGTCGGCTCCGGCGGTGGCGGCTGCACCGCCACCCAGCTGCTCGCCAACCCCGGCTTCGAGTCGGGCAGCACCGGCTGGAGCGCGACCAGCGGCGCCATCACCAACGACACCGGTGAGGCCGCCCACGGCGGCTCCTACAAGGCCTGGCTCGACGGCTACGGCGCCGCGCACACCGACACCGTGTCCCAGTCGGTGACGATCCCGGCCGGCTGCAAGGCCACGCTCACCTTCTACCTGCACATCGACACCGCCGAGACCACCAGCAGCACCGCGTACGACAAGCTGACGGTCACCGCCGGTTCGACGACCCTGGCGACCTACTCGAACCTCAACGCCAATTCCGGGTACGCGCAGAAGACCTTCGACCTGTCGTCGCTGGCGGGCCAGACGGTCACCCTGAAGTTCAACGGCGTGGAGGACTCCTCGCTGCAGACCAGCTTCGTCGTGGACGACACCGCCCTGACGACCGGCTGAGCCGGCCCTACGCCAATCGGTCCCGCACACGGAAGCCGTCCGTGTGCGGGATCCGTGCGTCGCGGGGGATCCGTTCGCGCCGGTGGTACGTCTCATCCGTGACCGGGCCGGACGGCCACGGCGGACAAGCGGAAGGCGGACACCATGCGCCGTACGACGCCCATCGCCCTCGCGGCAGCGGCGCTCCTCCTCATCGGCTGCGGCTCCCAGAGCGGCGGGAACACCGGCAGCGGCACCGACGACAGCGGCAAGGCCTCGCCGTCGCCCTCGCGCTCCGTCCCCGCACCGGGCCGCTGCGTCTCCCACGCGGAACTGACCGTCGTCGACAACGGCCGCACCGTCTGCCTGACCCAGGGCGGCGAACTGCGGATCACTCTCGACGGGACGCGCAGCCGCCCCTGGAAGCCGGTCATGGCGAGCGGCACCGTCCTGGAGGCGATCAACTCGGGCATCGTCATCCTGCCGGGCGACGCCACGGCCGCCTACCGGGCCGTACACCCCGGAGTCGCGAGACTGACCTCCTCGCGCCCCCTGTGCGCCCAGCCCACCGGCCCCGGCCAGGTCTCCTGCCAGGGCATCCAGACATGGACGGTCACCGTGACCGTGCGGTGAACCGGCGCGGCGCGTACGCCCGACGGCATCTAGTTCGCGAGGTGGCGCACCTGGTCCCACAGGACCGGGTCGACGACGCCCACCCGGCGCCGGAAGTCGCACACCGGGACCTCGCGCAGCTCGTCGGTCTCCAGGAAGCTGGGACGGCCATGGGCGTCGCCGACCGCGCCGGGCGGCAGCGGGATCACCCCGGCGCGCTCGTCGTGGTACTTGCTGGTGATCTTCGCGACCGTGGCCCGGTTGCCGCGCACGGCCAGCACCAGACAGGGCCGGTCCTTCGCCCTTGCGTCGCCCACCACCGCCCTGCCCGACACTTCCCCGGTGCCGAAAGCCCGGGGGGACCCCCGGCGCGCGGCCCCTTTTGACTCCGGGCGGTCCTCGTAGGGCACGTTCGCCCACCAGATGTCGCCGGGGTGCGGACGGGCCGCCGTCCTGTCCCGGGTGCCGGGGCGTCCCGGTGGCCGCAGCCGGCGCCCTCCGGGCCGGCGGCCGCGGCCCCAGCCGTCGACGAGCGTGGCGACCAGCGCGAGCAGTACCACCGCCGCGAGCGCCAGCCACCAGGACGTGTCCATAGCCACGACGTTACCGGCGCGCGCCGAGCATCGCGCGCCCTCCGACTGCCCTTCCGCACCCCGGTTCCAGCCGAACCGGTGACACCACAGGTGAGTTCGCCCACAACGGCCCCTGGCGGAGGAGCGCGTGACCCTTTCGCGCCTTACGCTCGACAAACCGCACGACCTCTGCCATCCCCCTGCCATCTCTCTGCCCACCGCGTTCCGCCAACGGAGGTTTCTGCTTCATGAAGCTCACCGTCGTCGGCTGCTCGGGGTCGTTCCCGTCCGCGGAATCGGCCTGTTCGAGCTACCTCGTCGAGGCCGACGGCTTCCGGCTGCTTCTCGACATGGGCAACGGCGCCCTGGGCGAGCTGCAGCGCCACTGCGGTCTCTACGACCTCGACGCGATCTTCCTCAGCCACCTGCACGCCGACCACTGCATCGACATGCTCGCCTACTTCGTCGCGCGCTACTACCGCCACGAGGGCGGCCGCTGCGCCCCGCTCCCGGTGTACGGCCCCGAGGGCACCGAACACCGTTTGACCACGGCGTACGACGACGTCCCCTCGGCGTCCTCCATGAGCGAGGTCTTCGACTTCCGCACGGTCAAGCCGTCCACGTTCGAGATCGGTCCCTTCACGGTGCACACCGAGCGGGTCCGCCATCCCGTGGAGGCGTACGCCATCCGTGTCGAGCACGGCGGGAAGTCCCTCACGTACTCCGGTGACACGGGCGTCAGCGAGGCCCTGGACGAACTGGCCCGCGACACCGACCTCTTCCTGTGCGAGGCGGCCTTCACGCACGGCAAGGAGAACATCCCCGACCTGCACCTCAACGGCCGCGAGGCCGGCGAGTCGGCGACCCGCGCCGGAGCCCGTCTCCTCGTCCTCACCCACATCCCCCCGTGGACCGACCCCCAGACCAACCTCGCGGACGCCCGCGAAGCGTTCCGCGGCCGCGTGGAACTGGCCGCCCCCCGGGTGACGTACGAGCTCTGACCGGCTGACACGCACGAAGGCCCCGGAACCGTCCCGGTTCCGGGGCCTTCGCCATGCAAGGGCGCGGCCTACTTGGCCTCGGCCTTCTGCATCTCCGCGAGCTCCTCGTCGGACTCGCGGCCCGGGGTGGGCAGGTTGAACTTGATGATGGCGAAGCGGAAGACGACGTAGTAGATCACCGCGAACACCAGGCCGATCGGGATGATCATCCAGGGCTTGGTCGCGAGGTTCCAGTTGAGGGCGTAGTCGATCACGCCGGCCGAGAAGTTGAAGCCCGCGTGGACGCCCAGCGCCCAGGTGACGGCCATCGACACGGCCGTCAGCACCGCGTGGATCGCGTACAGCAGCGGGGCGATGAACATGAAGGAGAACTCGATCGGCTCGGTCACACCGGTGACGAACGAGGTCAGCGCGAGCGAGATCATCATGCCGAGCACGGCCTTGCGGCGCTCGGGGCGGGCGCAGTGCGCGATGGCGAGGGCCGCGGCCGGCAGACCGAACATCATGATCGGGAAGAAGCCGGACATGAACATTCCGGCGGACGGGTCGCCGTGCAGGAAGCGGCTGTAGTCGCCGTTGTAGACCGTGCCGGCCGCGTCCTTGTAGGTACCGAGCTGGAACCAGGCCACGGTGTTCACGAACTGGTGCATGCCGATGGGGATCAGGCCGCGGTTGACCAGACCGAACAGGGCCGCGCCGCCGGCGCCGAGGCCCGTCATCCACTCACCGAAGTGCGTGATGCCCTCGCCGACGGGCTCCCAGACCAGGCTGAAGAACACACCGACGAGCAGACCGACGAAGGCCATGATGATCGGCACCAGACGCCGGCCGTTGAAGAAGCCGAGCCAGTCCACCAGCTTGGTGCGGTGGAAGCGCTGCCACAGCACGGCTGCGAGCAGACCCATGATGATGCCGCCGAGGACACCGGGGTCGTTGTACGTCGCCGCGACGATCTTGCCCTTTTCGATGTGTTCCTCGGTCAGCGGGAAGGCCTGCAGCACCTTGCTGTAGACGAGGAAGCCGACGAGGGCAGCGAGAGCGGTGGAGCCGTCCGCCTTCTTGGCGAAGCCGATGGCCACGCCTATGCAGAACAGGATGGGGAGGCTGCCGGTGATGGCGCCGCCCGCCGCGTTGAAGACGGTCGCGACCTTGTCCCAGCCCAGGCCGTCCTTGCCGAAGATGTCGTCCTGGCCGAGACGCACCATGATGCCTGCCGCCGGCAGAACGGCGATCGGGAGCTGCAGGCTGCGGCCGACCTTCTGCAGGCCCTGGAACAGCCCGGATCCCCGCTTCTTCGCGGGGGCCGCCGTGGCGCTGGCGGTGCTCATACGTCCTCCATCGGGGGGTGGTCTACACCACTCAGTGGTGTAGACCTGTTGTAGCACGCGCGCACCCGTATAAGGAACCCGTGAAAATCGCAACCGGAGGGCTACGCGCAGTGGCCGAACGACGTCGAGCGGTGGCCTCGTGGGGGGCATGGGGAAGGCCCCCGGACCGGGAGGTCCGAGGGCCTGGAGTGCTGGTGGTGGCGGGGCGTCAGGGCGTCAGAGCTTGGTGACGTCCTCGACCTCCTCCTCCGGTTCGCGCCCCGGGGTCTTCAGGTCGAACCTCGTGATCGCGAAGCGGAAGACGACGTAGTAGACGACGGCGAAGCACAGGCCGATCGGGATGATCGCCCATGGCCTGGTCGCCAGGTTCCAGTTGATGACGTAGTCGATCAGGCCCGCCGAGAAGCTGAACCCGTCGTGCACGCCCAGCGCCCACGTCACCGCCATCGAGACGCCGGTGAGCACCGCGTGTACGGCGTACAGCAAGGGCGCGATGAACAGGAAGGAGTACTCGATCGGCTCGGTGATGCCGGTGACGAACGAGGTCAGCGCCACCGACAGCATCAGCCCGCCCACCTCCTTGCGCCGGTGCGGCTTCGCGCAGTGCGTGATGGCCAGCGCCGCGGCCGGCAGCGCGAACATCATGATCGGGAAGAAGCCCGAGGTGAACTGCCCCGCGTGCGGGTCGCCCGCCAGGAACATGTTGATGTCGCCGTGCACCACCGTGCCGTCCGGCTTGGTGAAGCTGCCGAACTGGAACCAGATGGGCACGTTCAGGAACTGGTGCAGACCGATGACGAGCAGCGCCCGGTTCGCGACCCCGAAGATGCCCGCCCCCCACGCGCCCGCGTCCCGCAGCCAGTGGCTGAAGCTCTCCAGGCCGCTGCCGATCGGCGGCCAGATCCACAGGCACAGCGCCGCGAACGCGATGGCCACGAACGCCATGATGATCGGCACCAGCCGGCGCCCGTTGAAGAAGCCCAGCCAGTCCACCAGCCTGGTGCGGTGGAAGCGGGCCCAGAAGAACGCGGCCAGCAGACCCATCACGATGCCGCCGAACACACCCGGGTTCTGGAAGGTGAAGGGCGTCACCGAGCCCGTGCCCGCGCCGACCGTCACCTGACAGCCGACCTGTGCGATCGCCTTCGCGCCGCCGGGGCACGACTGGGGGAACTGGTGCAGCACGCCGTAGTAGACGAGGAAACCGGCCACCGCCGCCAGCGCCGTCGAGCCGTCCGACTTCTTCGCCATGCCGATCGCCACGCCCACGCAGAACAGCAGCGGCAGACCGAGCGAGCCGTCCAGCAGGGCGCCGCCCGCGCCCATCATCACCCGGGAGACGTCGGTCCAGCCCAGCCCGTCCTTGCCGAACACGTCCGGCTGCCCGAGCCGGTTGAGGATGCCCGCCGCCGGCAGCACCGCGATCGGCAGCTGCAGGCTGCGGCCCATCTTCTGCAGGCCCTGGAACAGCCGGTTCCAGCGGTCTCGCGCCGTACCGGCCGTACTGGCCGTGCTGTCGGCGCTGTTGGCGCTCATGGCGTCCTCCCGGGCCGCTGGGCTGAGGCGCGGTTTGGCGACCGTCACGGGAGTGGTGTAGACCAGTCGGCGGACGGTTCCGCTGCCGTGATCGCCATCATTCGGCACCCTCGGCACGGCCGCTCGCGAAGATGGGCCAACTGTGGGTTACTGCGACAAAGCGGTTCGGATCAGGGAGTACGGACATGGCCAGCAAGGCTGAGAAGATCGTCGCCGGCCTCGGCGGCATCGACAACATCGAGGAGATCGAGGGCTGCATCACCCGCCTGCGCACCGAGGTCTCCGACCCCGCGCTGGTCGACGACGCCGCGCTGAAGGCCGCCGGCGCCCACGGAGTCGTCAAGATGGGTACCGCCATCCAGGTCGTCATCGGCACCGACGCCGACCCGATCGCCGCGGAGATCGAAGACATGATGTGAGCCCACGCGGCTTCACCAGGACCCGCTCGGCTTCACCAGGACCCGCTCGGGTTCACCAGGAAAGGGGCTCTTCCCACCGGGGGAGGAGCCCCTTGCGTCGCTCCCTATAGGCTCGTGGCCATGTCTCGAATCGACGGCCGCACGCCCGAACAGCTCCGCCCGGTCACCATCGAACGCGGCTGGAGCAAGCACGCCGAGGGCTCCGTCCTCGTCTCCTTCGGCGACACCAAGGTCTTCTGCACCGCCTCCGTCACCGAAGGCGTCCCGCGCTGGCGCAAGGGAAGCGGCGAGGGCTGGGTCACCGCGGAGTACGCCATGCTGCCCCGCTCCACCAACACCCGCGGCGACCGCGAGTCCGTCAAGGGCCGGATCGGCGGCCGCACCCACGAGATCTCCCGCCTCATCGGCCGCTCCCTGCGCGCCGTCATCGACTACAAGGCGCTCGGCGAGAACACCATCGTCCTCGACTGCGACGTCCTCCAGGCCGACGGCGGCACCCGCACCGCGGCCATCACCGGCGCGTACGTCGCCCTCGCCGACGCCGTCACCTGGGCCCAGGGCAAGAAGCTGATCCGGGCCGGCCGTCAGCCGCTCACCGGAACCGTCAGCGCCGTCTCCGTCGGCATCGTCGGCGGCGTCCCCCTCCTCGACCTCTGCTACGAGGAGGACGTACGCGCCGAGACCGACATGAACGTCGTCTGCACCGGCGACGGCCGCTTCGTCGAGGTCCAGGGCACCGCCGAGGCCGAGCCCTTCGCCCGCGAGGAACTCAACTCCCTGCTCGACCTCGCCGTCGCCGGCTGCGCCGATCTGACCGCCATCCAGAAGGCGGCCCTGACCGCCACCCCGGTCGAGTAGGCAGCCTCCCACCCCGGCGGGGCGCGAACCTGTATAAGGCGAAGCAGAAGTAAAGGGACCACCAACAACCGGGAAGGTGAGCGGGCAACCCCCGCACCCAGCCCGGCGTCCCTATGGGTACGGGCGCGCGGCCCACCACCGCGCGCCCGGTCAGCTGTTACAGGGCACAGTCGTACGGAACCCGTACGCGAAGCCGTACGGAAAGCCGCACCAGGGAGGGAACACCCACATGGCCGCCAGTGGACGCCGACGACGAGGTCGCACCACCGCCATCGCCGCCGCCGTTGCCGCCGTCGCGCTCACCGCGGGCCTCACCACCGGCTGCGACGCCGTGAACAAGGCCCTGGACTGCGTGCAGACCGCCGACTCGATAGCGGACAGCGTCACCGACCTCCAGCAGGCCGTGGAGAACGCGGCGAGCGACCCCACCCAGGCCGACGAGTCCCTCGACTCCATCCAGCAGGACCTCAAGAAGATCGGCGACAGGACCGACAACGCCGACGTCAACAGGGCCGTCGACGACCTGACCACGGCCGTGGAGAACGTCCGCACCGCCATCAGGAACGGCGACGACACCCCCGACGTCAGCCCGGTCACCGACGCGGCGGGCGAACTGACGAAGGTGTGCACGCCGTAGGGCTCTCGGGTCAGGTCCGGACACCAGCCCCCCCTCACGCGGGGGGCTCAGCTCCCCCCGAGCCTGCGCCTCTCCCGTAGTTCCCGCCGCTGCTCTCGCTGGTCCAGCCGCTCCTGCCGGCGCTGCTCCTTCAGTCGTCGACGCGCCTCACGGGTGAGCTTGCGCTCCACGCCGACGCCGCCCCAGAAGGCGAAGCCGCCGATGACCACGCGCGGCCCGCCCGGTTCACCGTCCTCGTCGGGGTGCTCGAAGCCGCCCATGATGCCGACGCCCCGCATGACGACCTCGACGCCCGGCGGCACGATCACCTGCACCCCGCCCATGATCGCCACACAGTTGATCTCGACCTCGCGGTCGGCGAAGTTCGCCTCCCGCAGATCGATCTCACCGCCCCCGCAGAACACGAAGCAGTCGAACCGCTTCGGCACCGTCCAGCGCCCCTTGCGCTCGAACCCCGACAGCACCGCGAACGCACCCGAGGACGTACCCTCCCCGCCCACGATCCGGCCCGCCCAACTCCCGCTCTCCACCGGCTCCTTGGAGAACGACACCGGGCTCGGCGCCACCACCCCCGGCACCGGCAGATCACGGGTGATCGGCGTCAACTCCCCGTACGTACGCGCCTTGTACGCCGCCCCCAGCCGCTCCTCGAACTCCTCCATGTCCAGCCGCCCCTCGGCGAGCGCGTCCCGCAGCACCTCGGCGACCCGTTCACGATCGGCGTCGGAGGCGCGAAGATCCGGGACGGGAGCGGAGGGCGAGGAGGAGGACGAGGAGGACGAGGAGGAGGACGAGGGGGAGGGGGAGGAGGAGGCCGAGGCCGGGACGTCCGGGACTGCGTCGTCGGTCATGACAGCAGACTACGAGACGGCCTTCTCCGCGTACATCTTCGCGATGACGGCCTCGATGTCCGGCTCCCGCACCGACAGGTCCACCAGCGGGTACCCCGCCGCGATCCGCGCCACGAGCGGCGCCGCCGACTGACCCGCCGGGAACGCCAGCCACTGCCGCGGCCCCTCCACCCGCACCACCCGCGCCGACTCCACCTCGATCGGCGGCAGTTCCCGCTCCAGGTCCACCACCAGCGTCCGCTCACCCTCCCCGGCCTCGTGCAGCCCGGCCAGCGGACCGTCGTACATCAGCCGCCCGTGGTCGATCACCATCACCCGCGAGCACAACTGCTCGATGTCCTGCAGATCGTGCGTGGTCAGCAGCACCGTCGTCCCGCGCTCGGCGTTCAACTCCTTCAGGAACCCCCGCACCTTGGCCTTGGACACCACGTCCAGACCGATCGTCGGCTCGTCCAGATACAGCACCTCCGGATCGTGCAGCAGCGCCGCCGCGATGTCCCCGCGCATCCGCTGCCCGAGCGACAGCTGCCGCACCGGCACGTCCAACAGCTCACCGAGTTCGAGGAGTTCGACGCACCGCTCCAGGTTCTCCCGGTAACGGGCCTGCGGGATCCGGTACATGCGGTGCGCCAGCCGGTACGAGTCGATCAGCGGCAGGTCCCACCACAGCGTCGTACGCTGCCCGAACACCACCCCGATCCGGTGCGCCAGCCGCGTCCGCTCCCGCGAGGGGTCGATCCCCGCCACCCGCAACCGCCCGGCACTCGGCGTCAGAATGCCGGTCAGCATCTTGATCGTCGTCGACTTCCCGGCACCGTTCGGACCGATGTAGCCCACCATCTCGCCACGCGCCACGGCGAACGAGATCGAGTCCACCGCCCGCACCTCACGCCGCTCCCGCTTCATGAACCCGGTCTTCCTGCGCACCTCGAAGACCTTCTCGACCCGGTCGAGATGAATGAAGTCGCTGATGAACCCGCTGTCCGCCACCGCGCTAGCTCCCTGTGCTCCGATACGAACGAAGTCCCGCCCGCCAGGCCAGCCCCGCGAGCGCGCAGCACGCCACCGCCACCAGCGGAGGCGTGAACGTCACCCACCCGGGCAGCCCGAGCGGGTACGGCCGCCCCAGCACATAGGTGGCGGGCAGCCAGTTGACGAAGGCCAGCGGCAGCACGAACGTCACCCCGCGCACCAGCTCCTTCGCGAAGATCGTCGGCGGATACTGCAGCAGCGTCGTCCCGCCGTACGTGAAGGCGTTCTGCACCTCCGAGGCGTCCTGCGCCACGAACTGGAACGCCGCCCCGGCCACGAACACCGCGCAGAAGATCCCGAACCCGCTCAGCACCATCACCGGCATCAGCAGCAGCTTCGCCGCCGTCCAGTCGATGTCCACCCGGGTCAGCGACCAGCCCAGCACCAGCGCCCCCTGCGTCACCCGGCCCAGCCGCCTGAGCGCGAACCGGTCCGCTGCCACCTGCGCCAGCACCGGCGCAGGCCGCACCAGCAGGGTGTCCAGCGTGCCGTCCCGCACCCGCCGCCCCAGCCGGTCCATCGAGCCGATCACCAGGTCGGCCAGCCCGAAGGAGGTGGCGGACAGCCCGTACAGGAACGCCACTTCCGGCAGCGAGTAACCGCCCAGGGCGTCCACCCGGGAGAACATCAGCATGATCGTGACGAAGTCCAGGAAGGTCGCCGTGAAGTTCCCGAGCGTGGTCATCACGAAGGACGCGCGATAGGCCATCGTCGACCGCGTCCACATCCCCGCGATCAGCAGATACGCCCGCGCCCCCTCCAGCACCCGCGCCCGCTGCCCCGTCAGCGCCCGCTCCGGCGCCCGCACACCCTTCTCCGGCGCGCCACCGGTGTCAGCCACCCTGGACCACCACCCGCCGCGTCGCCGAGGACTGCACCAACCGCCCGAGGCCCAGCAGCGCCACCGCCCACGTCCCCTGGAACAGATACGTCCCCAGCGGGTCCGCGTGCCCCAGCAGCACATCCGCCGGCGCCTGGAGCAGGGACGACCACGGCAGAAGCCGTACGACCTCGCCGAGCGAGCCCGGGAAGGCGTTCAGCGGCAGCAGCATCCCCGAGCAGAAGTACCCGGCCAGCCACACCATCTGCGCCATCCCCGTACCGTCCAGCAACCAGAACGCGCTCAGCGCCACCAGGAACCGGATCCCGAACCCCACCAGCATCGCCAGCAGCACGGCCACCGCGAACGCCACCCAGGTGCCCACGTCGGTGGGCAGATACGCCGGGAAGAACAGCGCCCCGAACACGAACGGGACCACACCCCGCCCCAGCAACTGGAAGAAGGCCCGGCCCAGATCGGCCGCCAGCCACCACAACTGCAGATCGGCGGGACGGTACAGGTCGATCGCCACGTCCCCCGTTCGGATGCGTTCCATCAACTCGTCCTCGACGCCCCCGCCACCGATCGCGAGCGTCGACAGGAATGCCTGACCGAGCCACACGTACGTCACTGCCTGGGCCTGGTCGTACCCGCCCAGATGAGGCCGCTCGTCCCACAGAGCGCGATATGTGAAGACGAGAATCAGCCCGAAAACCGTGTTCGTGAACACCCCTGCCGCCGTGGCGGCCCGATACGTCGCGTACCGTCTGAATCCCCCCGCCGCGACGGCGATGTACAACCGTCCCGCGCCCACGCCAGTCCACCTCCCAAGACCGCTCGACACCGAAGCGCAGGAGCTTAGTCCGGAGGCTTGGCTGCCGGCCACGCATTTTCCGTGCCGGAAGCGTGCCGGAATCCGGGAACGGATCGCCGGGTGCGAGAGTCTTCACCCCGGGGGCGTAGAAGGCGTACGAGCCGTACGGGAATGTACGACGCGAAACAGGAGTCCGTGCACGACATGAGCGACGAGCCGCAGCCGCAGCAGCCGAACGAGGGCGGGGCGCCGAGACGACCGCTGCCGGCTGAGGGACCCGCGGAGCCGAGCCCCCGCGACACGCCGGTCACCGAGCAGACCCCGGAGAAGGCAGAGGGGGCCGAGCGCGCCGGCAAGAACGAGACGGGCGAGCCGGCCGAGCGCTCCGGCGGGGCGGTCGGTGCGCAGGAGTCCGGCAACGGGCCGGAGGACCCGGGCAAGGGACGCGAGGCCGAGGAGTCGGCGAAGCCGAAGAGGTCGGAAGAGCCGAAGAGGCCGGAGGAGCCGAAGAGGCCGGAGGAGCCGAAGAAGTCCGAGGAGCCGAAGAAGTCGGCCGAGCCGGCGGAGTGGGGCGTCCGGGCCTCCGGAGCGTCTCGGACGGAACGGAACCGGTCGGAATCCCCGGGCAAGGACGGCGACCGGGCGAACACGGCTGCCCAGAGCCGGGAGAAGACCGGTTCGGCCGCTCGGTCCGGGGACGAGGAGCCCTCCGCGGAGCGGACGTCCCGGACCGCCCAGAACCCCACGATCCCGGCGCCGGACCGCACCGGCCGCCTCGACCAGGCCCGCCGCGCCGCCCAGGCCGCCCGCGCCGGGCGCACCGACACGGGAAGCCCGACCGCGGACCAGGGTCCGCCCTCCGAGAAGCCCCGGACACCGACGAGGCAGCAGCCCTCCGGGACGTCGGGCACGGCTCAGTCGGGCACAGCCCAGTCGGGCACGGCTCAGTCGTCCGGCGCCGACCGGGACGCTGGTGCGGGCCAGCCGTCGGGCGCGGGCCGGTCGTCCGGCGCGTCGCAGTCGTCGGGCGCCTCTCAGCCGGCGGGCGCGCCGCAGTCCTCCGGTGCGCCCCAGTCCTCGGAGAGCACCCAGGTCCTGCGGCGCATCGAGTCGCCGCGGGGAACCGGCGCGCCCAAGGACGCGGGGGAGAGGCCGGCCGCTGAGACGACCCAGGTTCTCCGGCGGGTGAACGCCCCCCGGACGGGAGAGCCGGCACAGCCCGGCCAGGACGGCGAGCCCGCCTCAACGGCCTCCCGGAGCACGGGAATCGGCGCTGGAACCGGCACTGGCACCAGCACTGGAACCGGCGTTGGTGCCGGCGCGGCCGCTGGTGCGGGCGCGGCTGCCGGTGCGGCCGCGGCAGCCTCGGCGGCCCCCGCCGGTCCGGGATTCCCGGCCGCCCCCAGGATCTCCTCGCCCCACGCGCCCGGCACCCGCAACACCCCCAACGCCTACTCGGCCCAGGCCACCGGCGCTTCCGCCACCCCCGCCACCGACCCCACCGCCTCCGCCGAGCCCCCGGCCGGAGGCACCGGCGGCGACGGCAAGAAGCCCAAGCGCCCCAAGCGCACCGGCTGGCGACGGATCATCCCCACCTGGCGCATGGTTCTCGGCACCTTCACCCTCGGTCTCCTACTGCTCATCGCACTGTTCTTCCTCGGGTACTCCCTCGTGAAGATCCCGCCCGCCAACGCCATGGCCATCAAGCAGGGCAACGTCTACCTCTACGCGGACGGCTCCCAGCTCGCCCGCGACGGAAAGATCAACCGCGAGAGCGTCCCCCTCGCCCAGGTCTCCGAGGACGCCCAGCACGCCGTACTGGCCGCCGAGGACCGGGACTTCTACACCGAGCCCGCCATCGACCCCCAGGCGATGGTCCGCGCCGCCTGGAACACGGCCATCGGCAAGGGCACGCAGTCCGGCTCCACCATCACCCAGCAGTACGTGAAGAACTACTACCTGGCCCAGGAACAGACGGTCACCCGCAAGGCCAAGGAGTTCTTCATCTCGATCAAGCTGGACCGCACCAAGTCCAAGGACGAGATCCTCGAGGGCTACCTCAACACCAGCTACTTCGGCCGCAACGCCTACGGCATCCAGGCCGCCGCGCAGGCCTACTACGGCAAGGACGCCATCGGCCTCGACCCGGGCCGCGCCGCCTACCTCGCCGCACTCGTCAACGCGCCCAGCGAGTACGACGTCGTGGCACATCCGGAGAACAAGCCCGCCGCCGTCGCCCGTTGGAACTACGTCCTGGACGGCATGATCAAGAAGGGCTGGCTCAGCCCGTCCGAGCGCGCCGGCATGAAGTTCCCGATGCCCAAGGAGCAGACCGTCTCCACCGGCCTGTCCGGCCAGCGCGGCTACCTCGTCGAGGCCGTCAAGGACTACCTCACCGAGAACGACATCCTCACCAAGGAGGAGCTGGAGGGCGGCGGTTACCGCATCACCACCACCATCCAGAAGAGCCGGCAGGACGCCTTCGTCAAGGCAGTCGACGACCAGCTCATGTCCAAACTGGACCCGAAGAACCGCAAGGTCGACTCCTACGTCCGCGCAGGCGGAGCCTCCGTCGACCCCAAGACCGGAAAGATCGTCGCCATGTACGGCGGCATCGACTACGTGAAGCAGTACACCAACGGCGCCACCCGCGGCGACTTCCAGGTCGGCTCCACCTTCAAGCCGTTCGTGTTCACCTCGGCGGTCGAGAACGGCTCCACCACGCAGGACGGCCAGGCCATCTCGCCCAACACCTACTACGACGGCACCAACAAGCGCCCCGTACAAGGCTGGAGCGGCGGCCCCTACGCCCCCGAGAACGAGGACTCCAAGTCCTACGGCGACATCACCGTCCGCAAGGCCACCGACCTGTCCGTCAACGCGGTGTACGCGCAGATGGCCGTCGACGTCGGCCCCGAGAAGGTCAAGCAGACCGCCGTCGACCTCGGCATCCCCAAGGACACCAAGGACCTCCAGCCGTACCCGTCCATCGCCCTCGGCACCGCCACCGCCAGCGTCCTCGACATGGCCGAGGCGTACGCCACGCTCGCCAACCACGGCAAGCACGGCACGTACACCATGATCGAGAAGATCAGCAAGGAAGGCACAGAGGAGGTCCAGCTGCCCGAACGGCAGACCGAGCAGGCCGTCAGCCGCGAGGCCGCCGACACCACGACCTCCGTCCTGCGGAGCGTCGTCGACAACGGCACCGCGACCGCCGCGAAGGCCGCGGGCCGCCCGGCCGCCGGCAAGACCGGCACCGCCGAGGAGGACACCGCCGCCTGGTTCGCGGGCTACACCCCCGAACTCGCCACCGTCGTCTCCGTGATGGGCCAGGACCCGGTGACCGCCGGCCACAAGTCGCTGTACGGCGTGACGGGCCTGGCCCGCATCAACGGCGGCGGCGCACCGACCCAGATCTGGGCGCAGTACACGCAGGCCGCACTCCAGGACAAGCCCGTCACCGACTTCGACCTCCAGCTCCAGCAGGGCGCCGAGACCCAGGCACCGGGCAGCCTCTCCCCGAGCACGCCCGCCACAGACGGCGGCCAGGACGACGGCGGCACCACCACCGGCACCCCCACCGGCGGCGCCACACCCACCGACGGCGGCCAGGACAACGGCGGCACCCAGGGCGGCACGACCGACGGCGGCACCATCGGCACCACCACCGACGGCGGCACCACCACCGACGGAGGAACGACCACCGACGGCGGAACCGTCACCGGCGGCGACCCCGCCGGCGGCACCACCGGAGGCGGCACCCCGGGCGGCGCGGCCGACGGCGGCACCCCCGGCGGCGGCACCACCGACACCGGCGGCACCACAGGCACCACGACCGGCACCGGAGGCCAGCAGCTCAGTCCCCGCCGTCAGTGACCGCTGGTCGCCTTCAGCCCCACCACGGCGACCAGCAGCAGACACACGAAGAACACCCGGGCGGCGGTGACCGGCTCACCCAGCACCACCATGCCGAGCACCGCCGCCCCGGCCGCACCGATCCCCACCCACACGCCATAAGCGGTACCGATGGGCAGCGACCTGGCGGCGTACGACAGCAACACCATGCTCGCGACGATCCCGGCACCCGTCAGCACACTGGGCACGAGCCGGGTGAACCCGTCGCTGTACTTCATCCCGATCGACCAGCCCACTTCGAGCAGACCGGCGACGACAAGCAGAACCCAGGCCATGACAGGCACCTCCGAGACGAACGACCGCTTCCATCGGGTGCGTCGTCTTTGCCTGCATCCCGGTACGGCGCGTCTCGTCGGGCTCCTTCGAACATAGCAAAGAAACGACAAAAGGGGCTGGTGACAACAGTCACCAGCCCCTCCACACCATCGATCCCGAGGCCTAGCCCCCAAAGACGCAGGCCTCCGAGATGAAGACGCAGGCCTCAGAGATACAGACGCAGGCCTCAGAGATACAGACCCGTGGAGTCCTCCGACCCCTCGAACCGGTCCGCCGCCACCGCATGCAGATCACGCTCGCGCATGAGCACGTACGCCACGCCCCGCACCTCGACCTCCGCCCGGTCCTCCGGATCGAACAGCACCCGGTCACCAGGCTCCACGGTCCGCACGTTCTGCCCGACCGCGACCACCTCGGCCCAGGCCAGCCGCCGCCCCACCGCGGCGGTCGCGGGAATCAGAATGCCGCCCCCCGACCGCCGCTCGCCCTCACCGGCCTCCTGCCGCACGAGAACCCGGTCGTGCAACATCCGGATCGGCAGCTTGTCGTGATGGGGGGTGCTCTGCACGTTTCTGTTGGCGCTCACGCCTCGAACCTACCTGTCCTCGCCACGCCCGTACCCGCCCGGTCAGCCCTTGCGCCGCCGCCGCGAGCCCACGGCCAGCAGCCCGACGACACCCACGGCGAGCAGCGCCACCGGCACGACCCGCTCCATCCGCGGCTCGCCCTCGTCATCGACGAACTGCGCCCGGACCTCGCTCACCATCCGATTGACCTGCACATACGCCCGGCCGACCGTGTGGTCGATGTTGGCGACGACCTTCGCCTTGACGTCCCCGACGATCGTCCGCGGATGCACCCGCACCCCGATCTCGTCGAGCGTGTCGGCCAGCACGTCGCGGCGGCGCTTGATGTCCGCCTCGATCTGCGCCGGGGTTCTGGTGTCCGACGTGTCCGCCACCGTACGGCCTCCGAAGTCTCCTGATGCTGTTCTGGACAGTCTGTCAGCTTCTCCTCACCCCGCACCGCAAGGCCCCCCGGTTACGCTGGCCCGATGAGCGAGCGACTCCAGCCGGGCGACGTGGCCCCCGCCTTCACCCTCCCCGACGCCGACGGCAACGAGGTGTCCCTGTCGGACCACAAGGGCCGCAAGGTCATCGTCTACTTCTACCCGGCCGCCCTGACCCCCGGCTGCACCAAGCAGGCCTGCGACTTCACCGACAACCTGGAACTCCTGGCCGGCGCCGGCTACGACGTCATCGGCATCAGCCCCGACAAGCCGGAGAAGCTGGCCAAGTTCCGCGAGAAGGAGTCCCTCAAGGTCACCCTCCTCGCCGACCCCGACAAGAAGGCCCTCGACGCGTACGGCGCCTTCGGCGAGAAGAAGAACTACGGCAAGACCTACATGGGCGTCATCCGCTCCACGATCGTCGTCGACGAACAGGGCAAGGTCGAACACGCCCTCTACAACGTCCGCGCCACCGGCCACGTAGCCAAGATCATCAAGGACCTGGGCATCTGAGCCCCACCCCTCCACCGTCGGAACGGCCCGTACCGGGGCACCCCGGTACGGGCCGTTCCGTATATCGGGCGTGACTGTCCGATAACCGGTTCGTTACTCCGTGCGAGGCTGCGAACACGCAGCCGGAAACGGAGGGGGCTCAATGGGGGCCAGTACGTACACCAAGGAGCGGCTGGAAGAGGCGGCTCGGGGAGCGCGGACGTTGTCGGAGGCACTGGAGAGGCTGGGGGTGGATCCGAGGAGTTCGACGCGGCGGTACGTGCTCGCGCGGATGAAGAAGCTGGGGGTGGATGTCTCGCACTTCGAGCGGGAGGGGGTGAGGTGGACGCGGGAGATCCTTGAGCGGGCTGTGGCTGCCTCGGCCAGCATGAACGAAGTGCTGCGCCGCGCGCTCCGCGAAGTCGGTGTCCCGGAGGAGTGCGCGGGATGCGGTGTCGGCTCGCAATGGATCGGCAAGCCCATGACCCTCGAGATCGACCACATCAGCGGGGAGTGGCGGGACAACCGGCGGGAGAACCTGCGGCTGCTGTGTCCCAACTGTCACGCAATCACAAGTACCTGGTGTCGAGGTGGTCGCCGACGTTCCCCTCGGGCAGGCGGTGGACGACCGGTACCATGGCGGTGCGCGCGGCCGTGTTGTAACTGGCAGCCAAGCGGCGCTTAGAACGCCGTGGGCGAAAGCCCGTGTGGGTTCGAGTCCCACCGGCCGCACACGCAGAGGGGTCGTCCGGTGGGCGACCCCTCTCCCGTGCTCAGCCCAGCAGCTCCCGCACCACCGGTACCAGCGCCCGGAACGCCTTGCCCCGGTGGCTGATCGCGTTCTTCTCGTCCGGGGTCAGTTCCGCGCACGTCCGCGTCTCGCCGTCCGGCTGGAGGATCGGGTCGTAGCCGAAGCCGTTGGTGCCCGAGGGGGCGTGCCGCAGGGTGCCGCGCAGCCGGCCCTCGACGACGCGTTCCGTTCCGTCCGGCAGGGCGAGCGCGGCGGCGCAGGCGAAGTGGGCGTCGCGGTGGGTGTCGTCGATGTCGGCGAGCTGGGCGAGGAGGAGGTCGAGGTTGGCCTTGTCGTCGCCGTGGCGGCCGGCCCAGCGGGCGGAGAAGATGCCGGGGGCGCCACCGAGGACGTCGACGCAGAGGCCGGAGTCGTCGGCGACGGCGGGCAGGCCGGTGGCCCGGGCGAGGGCGTGGGCCTTGAGAAGGGCGTTCTCGGCGAAGGTGACGCCGGTTTCCTTGACGTCGGGGATGTCGGGGTAGGCGTCGGCGCCGATCAGCTCGTGGGGGAGTCCTGCTTCGGCGAGGATGGCCCTCAGTTCGGTGATCTTTCCGGCGTTGCGGGTGGCGAGGATCAGGCGGGTCATGGGGGCCAGTATCCCGGGGTGGTGGGGCGCGTCCCCCGCCGCCCCTTGGCCCAGGGCGCCTTCCAGTCCCCGCACGTCCCTACAGCTGCGCCTGCCCCGCACCCTTCAGCGCGCCCAGGTCGAAGATTTCGCCCATCCTGCGGAAGCCCAGGTCGCTGGGGTGCAGGTGGTCACCGGAGTCGTAGTCGGGGCGCAGCCGGCGCGGGTCGTAGGGGTCCCTCAGGGCCCGGTCGAAGTCGACGACGGCGTCGTACACGCTTCCGGCCCGGATCTGGGCGTTGACCTGCCGGCGCACGGCCTCCCGGGCGGGGGTCCAGCCGGGACGTCCGCGGAAGGGCATCAGGGTGGCGCCGACGACCTTCAGGCCGCGTGCGTGGGCCTGGCGGACCAGGGTGCGCAGTCCTTCGGTGATCCGGTCGGGGTCGGCGAGCCCGGGGTTGCGCAGGATGTCGTTGACGCCGAGGTCGATGACGACGACTTTGACGTTGGTGCGGGTGAGGGCGTCGCGGTTGAAGCGGCCGAGGCCGCTCTGGTTCTCGGCGGGCCGGCCGAGGCCGTCGGCGAGGATCTGGTTGCCGCTGATGCCTTCGTTGACGATGCCGTAGCGGGGCAGTGGCCGGCCGTCGTCCACGGCGGTGCGCAGGCGGCCGGAGAGGATGTCGGTCCAGCGGCGGTTGGCGCCGACGGTGGAGGTGACGCCGTCGGTGATGGAGTCGCCGAAGACGACGACGGTGCCGTCGGCCTCGTTGCTGAGGACGTCGAGGGCCGTCAGGTAGCGCCAGTACTCGGTCTGTTGGGTGTACGGCGTGCCGGTGGCGTCCTCGGTGCGGTCGCCGTCGGCGACGTAGGAGACCTGTCGGGCGTGGGGGTGGTAGGTGACGGGGCCGGAGGGGGTGGGGGAGTAGGTGGTGACGAGGATGTCGGTGTCGTGGGGGATGACGATCCGCACCGCGTCGCTGACTGTCTCGCCGCCGGGGGGTATGACGACGCTGGTGCCGCCGTCGAAGGTGAGGCGCCGCATCGTTTCGGCGGCGGCCGCGGCGGTGCCCTGGCCGGCGGAGAGGGCGAGGGAGGCGTGCGTGATGGTCAGCGGGGCCTGGCCGTAGAGGTTGGAGAGCGTGACGCGGGCGCTCGTCCCGCCGGTGCCCGCGTGGACGACGTTGCGCACCGAGCGGCCTGCGAGGCCCTCGGTCTCCGTGCCGGGTTCGCCGCCCACGGGGGCTGTGGTCCAGGAGCCGACCCAGGTGCCGGCGGAGGCCGGGACTGCTGAGAAGTCGTGCTGGGGGCGGTTGCCGGCGAGGGTGCTGCGCGGGGTGCCGCCGTCGGTGGCCACTGTGAGGTAGATGGCGGCGGACAGGGCCACGACGAGTGCGACGAGCGCACTCAGTACCGCATAACCATGACGCTTGGTCACGCTTGTGTTGTTCTCCCCGGGAAATGGGAGCCCGAGGCTCCGATCCGAAGAGCCCATGATGAGTCATGAGCTCTGGGGAGCTGACAGGCCCCTGTCGAACCCCCCGGTCAGAAGCCTGCCTGTCCCCTCCACACAGATGCTGGGAACTCCGGTTCCGTTCCGGGAGTCGTCAGGAAGGGACAATGTGTGTGCGGGATCACCGAACGGGCGGAGCGAGATGGAACGCACGGAAAGCGAGACGGAACGCGCGGACAGCGCGATGGAACGCGCTGCGGGGGAGACCCCGGGGAACCCGGGCGGCACCCCGACCCACCGGACCATGACCGCCTTCACCCCCGCCGACGAGGAACGCCGGCGCGGGGTACGGCGTATGAAGCTGACGGCCACCGGACTGCTGGTGTTCGTGGCGGTCGTGTACGTCCTGGCGAAGTGGGCCTCGAACGAGGGCGCGGGCGAGTGGGCGAGCTATGTGGCGGCGGCCGCGGAGGCCGGCATGGTGGGTGCGCTGGCGGACTGGTTCGCCGTCACCGCGATTTTCCGGCATCCGCTGGGTCTGCCGATCCCGCACACCGCGATCATCCCTACGAAGAAGGATCAGCTCGGCGTCACTCTCGGTGAGTTCGTCGGTGAGAACTTCCTCTCCGAGGACGTCGTACGGCAGCGGTTGCGCGCGGTCGGTATCGGCAGCCGGCTGGGTGCCTGGCTGGCGGAGCCCGAGCATGCCGACCGGGTGACCGCCGAGCTGGCCACCGCGCTCCGAGGCGCTCTGACGGTCCTGCGTGACTCCGATGTGCAGGCGGTCGTGGGGGAGGCGATCACCCGGCGGGCCGACGCGCAGGAGGTCGCGCCGGGCATCGGCAAGATGCTGGAGAAGATCGTCGCCGATGGGGGGCACCGGCGGGCCGTCGACCTGGTGGTGGCCCGCGCCCATGACTGGCTGGTGCTGCATCAGGGCGATGTCATGGACGCGGTGGAGGGTGGCGCGCCGGGCTGGACCCCGCGTTTCGTGGACCGCAAGGTGGGCGAGCGCGTCTACAAGGAGCTGCTCCGCTTCGTCACCGAGATGCGTGACATGCCGTCCCACCCGGCCCGTGGCGCCCTCGACCGTTTCCTCACGGACTTCGCGTCCGACCTGCAGTCCGACACCGACACACGCACGCGCGTGGAGCGCCTCAAGCGTGAGGTGCTGGGCCGTGGCGAGGTGCAGGACCTGATCGCCTCGGCGTGGAGTGCCGTACGGTCCATGGTCCTCGCGGCGGCGGAGGACGAGCGCAGCGCGCTGCGGCTGCGCCTGCGGGCCGCTCTTCTCTCGCTCGGTGCGCGGATGGCGACGGAGCCGAAGGTGCAGGAGAAGGTCGACAGCTGGGTCGAGGGTGCGGCGGTGCACGTGGTGACGACCTACCGCAAGGAGATCACTTCGCTGATCACCGACACGGTGGCCGGCTGGGACGCCGAGCACACCACCCGCAAGATCGAGGCTCACATCGGCCGTGACCTGCAGTTCATCCGGATCAACGGCACGGTGGTGGGGTCGTTGGCGGGGTTGCTGATCTATGTGGTGTCGCGTGCGGTGGGGGCGTGAGGCGGGGGTGTGGGGTGGGGGCCCGGGGTGGAGGTGCGAGGCGGGGGTGTGAGGTGGGGGCGTGAGGCGGGGGTGTGAGGTGGAGGCCTGGGGTGGGGGTCCGAGGCGGGGGCCGGTGCAAGTGGGCCGGGTTTTGTAGGTGAGCCCGGCCCTGCGAGCTGCGTGCTGCGGGGTTCGGGGTCTCAGCCGCGGCGGTCGGCGACGGCCCAGGAGGCCAGGGCCACGGCGCCGGCAACGCCGAGCACGGACGGCCAGGCGCCGACCTTCTTCGCGAGCGGGTGGGACCCGGCGAACGCGGCGACGTAGGTGGCGCTCAGCGCGCC
This sequence comes from Streptomyces sp. NPDC002520, assembly GCF_053595235.1. NCBI lineage: Bacteria > Bacillati > Actinomycetota > Actinomycetes > Kitasatosporales > Streptomycetaceae > Streptomyces > Streptomyces sp. NPDC002520. The sequence continues at coordinate 151,840 of NZ_JBSFXG010000004.1, forward strand.
GGCGGCCTTGGCGCCCGCCTTCTTGTGCCACTGCTGCGCGGCGGCCGCACCGGCGACGGCCAGGACGGCTCCGCCGAGCTGCCGCTTCTTGGTCCAGCGGGCGACGCCGTATCCGCCGACGAGTCCGGTGGCGGCGACGACCGCGCTGGGAACCTTGGCCATGAGTGTCTCCTCGTATGCCTGTGCCTGCCCTTGTGTGCCCTTTTGTCTCCGCCGAGGCTAACGCGCGGTCGGGCCGCCCCTCGCGGCGGGCCCCGTCAGACCCGCTCAAGAGGCCGCGACGGCCCTGCGGGAACCTCCACCGCTATCCCGTCTCCCGGCCGCACCACGCCCCCCACCTTCACGATCCCCATCACCCCGCCCTTGTAGACGACGCGCCCGTCCTCCCCTCGCCTCACGACCTCCTTCAGCAGCCCGCGCCGGAAGTTGTCGATCTGTGCACAGGGATTGCGCAGCCCGGTCACCTCGACGACGGCCTCGTCCCCGATCCGCAGCAACGCCCCCGTGGGCAGCCCCAGCAGATCGATCCCCCGGGTGGTGATGTTCTCCCCGAGCTCCCCGGCCGCCACCCGGAACCCGTTCTCCGCGACTTCCTCGAACAACTCCTCGTGGATGAGGTGTACCTGCCGCAGATTGGGCTGCGTCGGATCCTTCGCCATCCGAGACCGATGCTTGACGGTCGCCCCGGCATGCACGTCCCCCTCGACCCCGAGCCCGGCGAGCAACCTGATGCTCTCCCGGTTGGGCTTGGTGAAGGAGTACTCCCCGTTGCTGCTCACGGCAGTGACAACCCCGGCCATACGACAACCCCCGTTCCCACGCACGAATCCAAGACCTCCCGAAGCCTAACCGGTGCCGGTGAGCGGGCGCTTGGCCCTGGGCGGGCCTGGCAGCTGCTGACGGCACCCCTTTGCTCGGCCTGGTGGCCGACCCTTGGCGTGGCGAGACCTTCACGGCGATCCGAGGACGGGGCGCCCACCTCAACGGCCTCCCGATCCACGCGGCCCCTCACACCACCCTCACCAGCCACCTCTTCCTCACTGAATGGGCCACCCAGGCCCACTGGCCCGGCCTGGACCCCCTCCTCACCGCCCTCTCCGCCCGCCACTGCACGGCAAGGGTGATGGGCTCCACGGCCCTCTCCCTGGCCCAGGTAGCCGCAGGCCGGACAACCGCCGCGGCCATCGGCGAATTCCACTCCGTGGACGGCCTCCCGGCCTATCTGATCGCAACGGAGGCGGGCGCGGTGGCCTTCCCGGAAGTCTCCCTGTACGACGAGCCGTTGATGTTGGCGGCGCCGGGGGTAGCGGAGGAGGTGGGGGAGCTGTGGGGGGGGTCGGGACGGAGAGGTGTAGAAGCCCCGCTGCCGCTCAGCTATCCCATGGGGCAGGCCAGTTCAGGCTTCGACCGGTTCGGAGAACACGTCACCAGGGCCAACGACAGGTATGAGGGACGCTCAAGGTAGAACCCGAGTGAGATGTCAGCACCCGAAAGCAGCCTCTCCACAGCGGAGTTGACGAGTCTCGGCAGATCGACGCACTCACGGTCGCGTTCGGAGACGAACCGAGGCACGTACTCGGTCACGCGTTCGCCGATCCAGGCTGCCGCTTCCTTGGGCTCACTCCATGTACCGCGCACCAGGGAGCGCGGTTTGGCCAGCCAGTACGCCGTCTCCAGTGGAGGAAGATCCGCGGTCGGAAACGCCGTGGCCACCTCGCGATAGCGCTGGATCAGCTCGGGTCTGCCTCCCGCCGGGGGCGGTTCGGGGTGCGGCGGCCGCCGTAGGGCTTCGTCGTCGAAGGATTCCTTCGGCCCGACCCATAGGTAGCCATGGTGGTGCACCAGTCGCCATCCCCATTCGGCGTCGGTTCGGTGGTGGAAGAAGGCCCGGCCGGTCCCGGGCCTGAGCGGGTACCGGCCGGGCCGAGGAAGGTCACACGGGCAGGCCGAACCTCGCGGGGTCGATGCCGGCCGCGTCCAACTCTTCCGTGGTGAACCGCAACGGCTCCGCGTCCGGCCGCTTGCTGTCGCCGAGCGCCCAGGCGTCGTCGCCGATCCGCGCGAGCGTCACGCATCCCTCGGTACAGGGACCTCCGCATGCCTTCACGAAGGAGGCCCCGCTGATGTCGAGCCCGTACAGGCTGTTTCCGTCCAGCATCACTGCACCTTCTTTCTGCCCAACTGGTCGCGGCCACGACTGACCGCCGCCGCCCATGGTGGGCGGGAGTTCATGGGGGAGGTCGCTGGCGCCTCGGTGTGCGGAGCCCCTATCGCGTCCTTCGCAGCGTCGGCACCGACAGGGTGGCCACTCCGTGGTGATCAGGGGCGGAAGGTCATCCGTGGTGAATACCGCATGTTCGGGTCCCCACGTCTTCCCGGAGTCCTGCGAGACACGAATGGTCATGAGAGGGCTGTCGGTGAAGAGTCCGGTCGCATTTCCACGGCTCATGACGCGTGGGCCTCGGCCTGATGCCTGCGCAGCCGCACGTTCGAGTCGGATACGGCGCTGTGGTCTCCCATGGACCGATCATTCTCGCGGCGCATACAAATACCGAGGCATGTGCTGCACCCTGGTGCCGCTTTAGGTTCCGACGGGAGTTCGGTCGGTTCGTACCCGTGAGGCTTGCATGTGTCCGCCATTGGTCCTCCCAAGGTTTTCATGACTCACACATGATCCATCGCCGAGTGCGCTAAGTCGAGCTGTATTCCCGTTGTCTACTAAAGATCAACGGTAGAGGTTCGCCCATTCCTGAAGGAGATTCCGGGCTGCTTCTCCGAATCGAGCTTCCTGCTCGTACTTCCTGAAAACGTCGAGGTGTTCGGCGATGTCACGGGGGTCACGGAAGACGGTCCGCCCAGTGAATGTCTCGACAGTGGCGAGACGGTCGTCATAGACGGTGAAAGTGTTCATGGGGCCGCGACTTATGACCGTGCCTATGGGTATGAGCCCTATCCGTATGTTGAGGAGATGGGACAGCGAGGCCAAGCGATCGATCTGCACGGCCATGGCGGCCGGAGGAACCGCGGCCCACCGCACGGCCTGCTCCGTGAGCAGGAAGGTGAAGCGCTTTGTCGTGTCGTAGAGCACCGCCTGCCGTTCCAGTTTCCGCGCCACCGTCTTCGAGACGTCTCCCGGTGAGTATTCGAGGCTTGCGCGGATGTATTCTGGCGTGGACAGCAAACCGGTGATCATCGCCGGTAGAAAATAACGAAGCTCCGTGGCTTCGGCCTCAAGGCCGGCCAACTCTGCCTGGCGCTTTTCAAGGCCGCGTCGCCATGACGACCGGATGGGTTGCCATTCGGTGTTCGCCAGCCGCGCCAGCGACGTTATTTCGGCAACCAATTGCTCCGGGGCTTCGAGTGCGCGCAGGATGAGTTCAACGTCGACCAGGCTCGGCGTGATCTCTGCCGTCTCGATCTTGCTGATCTTTGATTGCGAAACATTGCAACGCCTGGCGAGCCGGACCTGGGACAGGCCGGCTCGCTTGCGCATCGCTCTCAGCGTCTCGGCCAGGTCGGCTTTCGACTGCCCCAGCTGCTCGGGATCAAGCGTCAAGGCCCTTCACGTACTCCTCGAAGGGCACCGATTCGGACAGTGCGATGCCCTGGTACTCCCGGTACGGTGCCGGGTCGCCTTCGTACGCTTCCCGGCTGATCTGAGTTCCGTCCGCCTCGTAGTGCATCAGCACGATCCGGGAACGGTCGAACATCCAGAAGTCCTGGACGCCGTCGAGTGGGTTGGGGCGATCGGTCACGTCGAGGATGCGGATCGCCTCACCTGCTTCGACGTTGTGGCGGTAATGCTCGAACTCGAAGCGGAGGTAGTCCGAGAGCGGGCGAGTGATGATATGCACCCGCCCGACACTGCGGCCGCCGGCCACGTACGCCTCGACCCTGTCGAACCAGGGTTGTGTCGCTTCACGCGTCACAGGCTCCCCGTCCAGGAATCGGCGGACGACTTCTTCCTCCTGCGGGACTCGGTAGACAGGCAGGGTTTCCAGGCGCCATGCCTCCTGTTCCATGGCGTCGAACGTCCTCCGCCAGTCCTCACCAGCCAAGAGCACGGACTGCCTCCCTCAGAATCGACTCCGGGATCTCCACGAGCGCTTCGCCCTCCGGCGGGTCGAAGGCATTCGACAAGTCCCCTTGAACCACGAACGACCCCGACCTGGTTCGGTACACGTTGGGGCAGTCGTCGCCCCCACACTCGCCGTTGCCGTTGCCGTTGCCGGTCAGTCGCGTCAGATCGCCGCGCGCCATTGTGCCCCCTGTGTGTCGGGCCGGGCCGTTCCCTGCCTCAGGGGGACGTTAGGGCGGAAGGGTGGAGAGTGTCCATGACACCACGGGAATATTCCTGTACTGGGGTAGTCGATCTAGTAAGTGCGGGATTCCTGTCCGACGTAGCCCGGAGCGAAGGCGCGGGCGACAGCCCTCCTTGCGGTTCCATCGAAGGTCAGCGATCCAAGAGCGGTTTCACTTCAGCAAGTGGTCCGCCTTTCCGGCCTTGATGTCGAGAATCATGGTTCGCAGAGCGTCACGGCTGTCCGTGATGAAACGGTCCTCCTGGCCATGCACCGCTATGTACGCGTTGCCGGACTCGTCGACACCTATCCGAAAGCACGAGTTGCCCTCTCCGCAGAAGGGCTCTTCCCACTGAACTTCGGACATGACGCCTCCTAGAGTTCGCGTGCGACCGTGCGGATGAAGTCCCTCGATCCGTCAGGCGGTAGCGCCAGGTCCTCCATCCGATCCAGGTGAGCACGGTACTTGGTCAACTCGGCCTCGCCGTAGTGGAAGTCCGGGCCGTGAGAGTTGTCGATCTGTACGGTGTCCAGTCGCTCGGACGGTCCCTCTGCGTAGAGGACCGTCTGGCCCGCGCCGGGGAATGCTCCGTGGGTGAAGGGGACGACGCGTACCGTGACGCCGTCCCTCTCGGACTGTGCGATCAGATGTTCCAGCTGTTCGCGAGCGACCCGAGGCCCTCCGAACTGCATCCGGATCGCGGCCTCGTGCACGATCGCGGTGAAAGGCGGTGCGCAAGCAGGGGCCAGCAGCTCCTGGCGTCGACTGCGATGGGCGGCCCTCATGGCCACCTCGTGCTCGGGCAGTTGTGGTAGGACAGCACGGAAAACCGCGAGGGCGTGGTCCGTCGTTTGGAGCAGGCCGGGGATGTGCACCGTGCAGGCCACGCGCATACGAGTGGCTCCGGCCTCCAACTCGGCGATGTCCAACATGCCTTGGGGGAGGCTCTCACGGTACTGATCCCACCAACCTCGTCCGGCCGACGCCATCTCGACCAGCGCTCCCACGTACTTCTCGTCGTCGCAGAGACAGTGCTGAGCCAGGGTCCGCAGGCGTTCCTCGCTGATGTTCCGGACGCCGGACTCCATGTTGGAGATCTTGCCGCGATCGACGCCGAGGAGATTCGCTGCCTGCTCCGCGGACATGCCTGCGGTGATCCGCATCCTGCGCAACTCGTGGCCGAGGCGCTTCTGCCGCTGAGTGGGGACTGCCTTCGGGGGCATGACGGTCCTTCCGTGTTGGCTCAGACGGCAGTCTGCCGTGCGCGGGCATCCCCGAGCCACGATCGAGCTAATTTTCCGAATCAGATGGCAAATTTACCTGAGCCTCTTCTAGCTTGAACATCACACCGCACACGCGGCGGTGAGCAGAAGCGCATCGTGCATGCCTACCTGTTCTCTCCTGCCCTGGGAGGGGTGGCCTGCGCCAGGGCGACAGGCCACTGCTTCACGAGCAGCGCAACCAGACAGGTGATCAGAGGAGTTGGGACATGGATTGCGGTGGATGTACGCCGAGAAGGCCTTGGGATCTTTCTTTCTCCGCCGAGCCGGCGGAAATGGCGGCGCTGCGGCGCTTGCTTCGCATTCATCTGGGCAATTGGGGACTGGCAGAGCTGACGGAGCCGGCCCAGCTCTGCCTGAGCGAACTCGTCTCCAATGTGATCACACACGTGGGCCCCGGTACCCCGACGACGCTCGCCGTCTCCATCAGCGGTACGAGCCTGCGTATGGAAGTCCATGATCCCGACACTCGGGCCTTACCGCGTCTGATCGCCTCGGCCAGCGATGCCGAGGCGGGGCGCGGTATGGCCCTCGTAGACGCGATGTCTGAGCGCTGGGGCGTCCAACTCCTGCCCGACCGCAAGATCACGTGGGTCGAACTCGCATCGGGACTGACGGAGGCGAACGGCCACAGCAAGGACGTCCGGGTCTCCAGAGCCACGAGTTGCCTGCACCTCTACAACGCGGGGCTGCCGACCCACCTGCCGGGATCGAGCAAGCTGAGCGCCATCGCCGCGGAGGAGGTGGCGATCGACGTCATCTCCGATCTTCTTCACTGGCTTCGAGCCCACGGCCATGACGCCGATGAGGCGCTCGACCGCGCCCAGATGCAGTTCGAGGCGGACACGCTATGACCCCGCATGGTGACGGAAGGGTCCCGGACTCGCGAAACAGGCGAAGACGCCGATCCGTGTCGGCGTCTTCGCCAAGGTGGCTCGGACGTCAGGGATTCAGGATTCCGGCGAAGAGGCCCACTTCGGGGTCGTCAGGGGTTCCGACGAGCAACGCACGGTCCAAAAGGATGTTGTTGTGCTCGCAACTCGTCTCCGGGAGCATCACACAGGCATGGCAGGCGGCGAGGTTCGCCCCGCCGGCGCCGGACACCCCGGTCTCCATGCAGAGCGGATCGGAGGAGCACCACTCGGCACGGCGGATGGCCGAACGGACCGTGTGGTCCAGGAGTTCCGGCTCGCCCTGCGCGACAAGACCGCCGAGGCTGCCTGCCGAATCGCTCGTCGCCGTGTATATCAGTATCCCGGCCATGTCGTCGGCGGCGTACAGACGCTCACGCAGAGACGCGGCCGGGTACCCGGCGTCCAGGCTCCACTCGTTGATGAGGACGTGCGCCAGGGTGTGCAGCAGCACCATGCGTGGGGTGACGGGGGAGGGGACGGCCTGGCCTCCGTCGCCGGCCCGCTGGTCAAGGACCCGCTGGTGCGCGGTGCGTATCCGCTCCGCGCGGGCTGCCACCGCCGTGGCCTTCTCCCAGGTGCCCAGTCGGCCCTCGTCCAGGCGGAGGAAGACCCCCTCGCCCCGCACCTCCATGGCTGGGAGCCAGCGCAGGGGCGACGAGGAGAGGGGCATCTCCGTCGAATTGGTGGTCGACTCGGGGTCGGCGAGTCGGGTGAACGCCTTCAGCGCGCGCACCTCGCGAAGCTTCTTGACCAGCATCGGGCCGGTGACGCCGAGCGGGTCGAGCACGTCCGCGTCGCCCTGCGGCGTCTCGCAGATGAACTGCTCGTCGCGGGAATGCTCGCTCTCGTCGTTTCCCGAGCGGAGGCGCTCGTACTCCTTGTTGCGCAGTGCGCGATAGTGGTGGTCGAAGGAGGCCGCCGCATCACCGTCAGGGTCCTCCTCACGCTCCGCATCGAGCAGCGTCATCACCTCGTCGAGGGAAAAGGGCCACTCCTCGTCGAAGACTGCGTCGAGATAGGCCTCGACAGCCACGCGGTTGTCATACTTTCGGAGCTTCTCCCAGTGTTCGGCGAGCGGATCCGAGCGGCCGTTGCTCCACGGCGGGATGGAGAGCGCCGACTTCATCACCGGCTGCCACACGGCGGACGAACCGCGCTGCAGCGTGCGCAGGCGGCGCCCGCACTCTTGGGCGGCGGACGTACCGAGCCACGGGCGGGAACCCCGGCACATGAGACCCAGGTCCTCGAGCGCGTTCCTGCGGAAGGAGCCCTCCATGGAGACCTCGGGGGCCTGCCCGCAGGTGCAGGAGACGAGGATCGACCGGAGCGACGCCGTACGCCCGGACGAACGCAGCTTGAGTCTCCCGCCGCACCGCTCTGCCGCCGCGCCCCCGCGCCCGGTGGAGCGGTGGACCCACTGCCAATAGGGGAACTCGTCGAGGTGCCCGGCCTCGCACGCGACGACGAAGCGGGAGGGGACGAGGTCGACCTCGCACGTCCCGCAGACGCTCCGCCCCTCCGGCGGATTGAAGTCGCGGTGGCGCTGGAGGTCGGTGCACTCGGGGCAGGAGTGCATCAGCGGGAAGCGCCGGACCCGCATGCCGTCCTTGCTGTCGTCGTCGGACGCGGGCGGCAGCCTGAAATGGCCGACGCCGAGCAGGCGGGCCAGACGCCGCTCGTGGATCCGAGGGGCCTCGTCGGCTCTCCAACTGTTCTCGGCGTCATCGAGGCCCGAGACGACGAAGGACTCGTGGTCGACGGCGATGAGAGATCCGACACCGTACGTGGTGATGGCCTGGGCGCGGCGGACCGCACCACGCCTGGGCAGGTTGTGGGCGGGCGCTGCGCCGTTCGCGGCCGTGCGGCGCCGACGGGCGGGGGGCGGGGTCATCGGGTTCCCTCCATGAACAGGGCGGACTCGGCGTCGACGTCGCGCAGGCTCCACAGCGTGGACCACGCCTGGGCGTCCTCGGACTCGTCGTCGAACGACTTCAGGAGTGAGGGGGCGCGACTCCCCGGTCGGGGTTCGAAGAGCAGACCGCTGTGGACGTCGGCCTCCTCGCACCACCAGTCGACGAACTCGTCGAAGGCATCGGACACGGCGTCGGTCTCCTCGGGGGCGACCGCGCGGACACGATCCAGGAAGACGTCCTTGATACGGCCCCGGAGCACGTCCTCGTACGACTCGACGTCGCCGGCGCCCTCGTTGGGGCGGGCGGCAGGGATCAGGATGCGAGCGAGGGCGACGACCACCGCGTGCAGCCCCCGCTCGACGGCGCGGGCGGAGAACGGGGTGACGGACGTGGATTCGACCTCCCGGTAGAGCGCCGAGTGGAAGTGCTGGAAGCTCTCGTAGTGGGAACGGTCACGGGAACGGGACGAATTGAGCATGACCGCGACCAGACCGGGGTGCGCGCGGCCGACTCGGCTGGTGGCCTGGATGTACTCGGCCGTCGTCTGCGGCTGCCCCATCATCGCCATGAGGCCGAGGCGGTCCACGTCCACACCCACCGCGATCATGTTGGTGGCCAGCAGGACGTCCACGGTGTCCTCGTCAGGCAGCTTCTTCTCGATGCCCTTGAGACGGGTCGGGATCTCGCTGGCGTCGACACGGCTCGTCAGCTCCGAGTAGTTGGCGACCGAGCGGACCGCCACCGCCTCCCGATCGGCGAGCAACTCCAGGTAGGCCACCACGTCGTCGTGTACCTGGAGTTCTGCCGCCGAGAGCAGACGAAGGCTGTTGAAGTAGCCGACCAGGCTCCAGTAAGCGTCGCGCACCTCGTCCACGGTGTTCGCGTGCGCGGCCCGGTGCAGCAGCGTGGCGTAGGTGCGGATCAGCAGCGTGGACTGGCTGGTCCCGGGGGCCAGAAGGCCGACGTAGCGGCGGCTCGCCTTCTCCTCGCGGGGCGTCTCCACGGCGAACCACGAGTCGCGGGCGTCCAGACCGGCGGGCGGGAATTGTCGCACCTCGCGCGCGAAGAGATGGCGGCCCTGGTCGGCCGCGCGTCGGATGGTCGCCGTGGAGGCGATCACCTTGGGGCGACCGGCGAGCGCGTCCACGGCGGTCTCGTAGAGACCGGTGAGGGTGCCCAGCGGGCCGGAGATCAGGTGGAGTTCGTCCTGGACGACGAGCTCGGGGGGAGGGGTGCCGTCGCCTTGGTCGTCGAGGTTGAAGAGCGCGGAGGTCTGCGGGCGCCACGGCATCGAGGCGAACTTGTCGACGGTGGCGATCACCAGCGTCGGCCGCGCGTCGTACACCGCCTCGTCGACCAGATGGACGGGCAGGCCGTCGGCGAAGTCGCAGCCCGCGCCGGGACACCGGACGTACATCCGCTTGGCGTCCTCGTCCGCGTCGTAGTCGCGGGCGTCGAGGTGGGTGCCGCACCAAGGGCAGACGTGCAACTGGACGGGGTTCTCCTTGGCGAGGCGCTTGGCGAGGTTCCTACGCAGCTCGCCGAGCTTCTCGTCGGCCTTGGCCAGAGTGTTCGGAGTGGCCGAACGGCCCACCCACATGCCGACGGAGAACTCCTCGTCGCCCAATTCCGGCGTCCGGCGCCTCAGTTGCTCCATGGCGCAGAGCAGGACCGTCGCGCGCTCGAACTGCTGGAGGGTGAGCAGCCGCAGTGTGTAGCGCATGAGGACAGTGACGCCGCCGCCGTCCGCGCCCCTGCGGATGCGACGCAGGAACGACGTGAGGGCGATCAGTCCGAGGTAGGCCTCCGTCTTGCCGCCACCGGTCGGGAACCACAGCAGGTCGGAGACCTTGCGGTCGTGATGATCGGGGTCGTCGATGCCGGCCAGACACAGCAGCACGAACGCGATCTGGAAGGGACGCCAGCGGCCGGCGGTCGGGTCGGGGGCGCCGACGCGTCCGTCCTTGACCCATGCGCTGCGGGCGCGCTGGTCGGCCATGGCCTGGTTGGCGAGGCGGAACGCGAGCATCAGTTCGGGCTTGGTCCGCAGCAGGTCGATGCCCCCGCCGATCCGGTCGAGCGCCTCACGGCAGGCCGCCACCTGCTCGCGCGCGGCCTTCTCGTGGTGGCCGCCCGTCAGGGCGTCCGCCTCCACCGCCTTGCGGTCGATCCACAGTTCGTAGCCCGTGGCGAGATCCTCCAGAGCGGCCAGGATCTCGGCGTCGGGCTTCTTGGCCAGTCCCAGCATGGACAACGCCGAGCTGTCGATCTCCGGGTTGGAGTCGGTGAGCAGCACCTCCATGGTCGGCACGAACTGGCTGCGCACCTGCGCGACGGCGGCCCGAACGGTGTCGGTCATGCCGATCGGTGGCGGGGTCCAGTCCCATTCCGCGGAGCATCCGTGTCCGACGGCGAAGGTCGGGGCGTGGCGGTGCAGCAGCCGACTCGTGGCGATCTCCGGGTCGTGGGCGGAGTACGGGGCGGAACGCTCGACGAACGCGGTGGAGCCGTCGGTGGCCCGCACCGTCAGACCGCACTGGAACAGGGAGAAGGCGTCCTGGAGATCCCACTTGCCGACCCTGTTGTCGTTGACCAGCGTCACCGTGATCGTGACCGTGCCGGTGGTCGGGTCGGGCCGTCGGACGGTGACGCGCAGGACGACCCCGTCGTGCAGTTCCTGCCGCTCGTCGCCGACGGGTGTGTTGACGTCGACCTCGTGGTCCGGGAGTTCGAGTTCCCTGCGCCGCCAGTGTTCTTGCTGGTCGGAGGTGCTGCGGGCCTCGGCACGGCGAGGCTCCACCGGGTTGCCGTCGGTGTCCGTGGGCTCGTAGACGGCGGCGCGCGCGGAGACCAGGATCGATGCGCTTATGGCCGGATCGACCGCGAAGGTCAGACCCATCGAGGACGGACGCCTGTCACCCGCCCTGCCGAGGTCCGGCACGGTGCCGGACTCCTCGACATTGTCGTGGGAGAGCAGCGGTGTGTCGTCCAGACCGTCCTGTTCGGCCGCCTGCTCCCTCTTGCGTTCCTCGGCGCCCTCGTCCGCTGGGCGCGGGTACAGCACGCCGGTCAGATAGCGGTCGATCGGCGCGTCCTGGGTGAGCACCTCGTCCCGGTCTTCCGGCTCGGCGTCCGCGGCGGGGCCGAGGAGCTCACGGCGGAGCCCCACCAGGAGTTCCTCGTCTCGGACCCGGTAGTGCTCGGAGTGTCGGCCAGCCCCGTGCGTCATGCGCGCTGCTCCTTGTTGTCGTCGGCTCTCCGGTACCGGCCGATGCCGGTGATCCGAGGGTTGATCCACACGCCTCGCTCGCCGAGTCCGGCGTTGGCGCCGGCGGCGGTGCTGCCCGTCACGGTCTCCAGGGTGTCGATCCGCAGGTCGTGTATCTCGTCGGGCCACCAGGGGTCCCATGTGCTGTTCACCTTCTGCACCTGGAACAGCTCCTCGCGGAACCGCTGTGACGCCTCGCCTATCTCCCGTCCGTTGTGCACCAGGGCGTACGGCGGGCTCTGCGACTCGCCCATCGGCAGGTCGTGGCGCCTGCGCAGCACCACTTCCTGGCCGGAGCGCACCCGTTCCAGGAGATACGTCTGGGTGGCGGCGGCGTCCGTCTCGTGGTCGGGCGGGTTGTCCCGGCACACGTCGCCCGCCTCGGCGACGATCCCGTACCTGTCGTACGACCGCCACGACCCGACGTAGCGGCGGCCGTCGCGCCGATGTCCCGCCCTCCTGAAGTGCGGCAGCTCGGGAGAGGCCACGTGGTAAAGGTCGTGGCGGGCGCGCGTCATCGCCACGTAGAGGGCGCGGGCCTCGGCGGGGAGGTCCAGGTCGTCCTTGTGTCGCTTGTGGAGTTCCGCGACGGTGGGCGGGGACAGGACGATCACCCGGTCGAACTCCAGGCCCTTGGCCCGGTGCACGGTCGAGACGACGATGCGGGCGATCTCCGGGTCGGTCGCCTCGTCGGGGAACCTGCCGGCGGCGACCGCGCTGCGCAGCCGGTCCAGGTCGAGCACGCCGCGTCCGGCCCCGCGAGCCACCCGGCGCAGCGCGGTCCACAGGACCGCCGCGTTCGGCTCGTACGGCAGCGGGATCTCCGAGAGCAGGGAGCGGAACCGGTCCTCGGCGAGACCGGTGGCCTCCGTGCGGCGCAGCAACTCGGCGACCCAGTACGGCACCGGACGGTCTTCGAGCGGGCGCCGCAGCCTGTGCTCGACGCCGTGCGCGTGCAACAGCCCGGAGACCACGAGAGCCTCCCTGTTGTCGCGAGTGAGGACGGCGCAGGTGTCGGTGAGGTTCTGCAGGCCGTCTAGGGTGAACTCGTCGGTGAGGTCGCCCATGCCGTTCGCCGGGTCCAGGAGGAGGTCGCGCAGCTCGTCGTAGAGCGCTCCCGCCTCGTCCGGGTCGGTGAGCTGTTGGAGGCGGGGGCCGTGCGCGAGCGCGATCCGGGCCTCGGTGGTGGTGGCCCGGAAGTTCTGGGTGAGGCGCAGCTCCACCAGGTCGTCGGGGTACGAGAAGCGCAGCCAGTCGAAGAACCTGCCGGTCTCGTCGGCGCGTTCGCCCGGATCCGCGATCTGGAAACCGTAGACGGACTGTGCCGCGTCCCCGACGACGGTGAAGCCGCAACTGTCCTGGTACCGGTCGAGCAGCGTCTCCACCAGATCGCGGCGTGCGCCCAGCAGGTCCTGCACCTCGTCGATCACCACATGGGCCGGCGGGACGGCGTCACCGATCTCCAGCGCGCCCTTCTCGACGGCGGCGGTCGCGGCGGCGATCCGCTCGTCGAAGCCAGCCGCCGTCCAGTCGCTGTCCGGACGGGCCCGGTGGAGCACGGCGTACGCCCAGGCGTCGAAGGTCTGGGCGCGCACCCGCCGTGCGCGTTCGCCGTGCCGGGCGATCCGCTCACGCAGCTCGCGGGCGGCGGCCCGGGAGAAGGTGAGCACCAGGATCTCGGCGGCCTCCAACGCCTCCTCCGGGTCCTCGTGGCCACACAGCGCGTCGAGCCGGCGGACCAGGGTGTGCGTCTTCCCCGCCCCGGCTCCCGCCGTGACCAGGACACGCGCGTCCCAGGGCTGATCGACCACGGCCTGCTGCTCGTCGGTGAGCGGGGGGCTGGCGAGGTAGACGTCGGTCACTTGCGGCTCCAGAGATGTTCGAACTGGGTGAACGCGAGCTGGGTGTCGAAGTTGGCGATGTTGTCGCTGACGTTGAGGATCAGGCAGGTGTCCTTGCCGCCGTTCTTCTTGCCGCGCAGGCCTCGGCCGATCATCTGCTGGTAGACGTTGGTGCTGTAGACCGGGCGGGCGACCACCACAACACGGGTGGCGGGTGCATCGAACCCCTGGGTCAGCACCCCGTAGTTGGTGAGGACCCGGATGCGTCCTGCGCGGAAGTCCTCGATGCGTCGACGCCGGTCCTGCGTGCTGGTCGTCGAGTCAACGGCGGCGGCGGACACTCCCCGGTCGTTCAGCAGTGCGGCCAGGTAGTTGGCGTGGTCCACGGAGGTGGCGAAGAGCAGGGTCGGCCAGTCCTCGGGGAGGCCGGCCACCTCGTCGACGATCCGACGGCTGCGCGCGTGGTCCTCCGCGAGGCGCTGCTCGGCGGAGCGGGAGAGCATGGCCATGCGCTCGGCCTGCGCTTTCTCGTCGCGGGTCAGCTCGATGCTGCCGCCCTCGAGGGTGCGGTGCTCCACCTGTGCGAGCATCCCCCATTCCTGGAGGTCCCGGTACGGATCGCCGGACGGGAACACACCCTCGTCGAGGCGTCGCCGGCCGAAGCGGCCGGCCAGCCGCCTGGTCTCCTCCTCGTTGGTGTTGCGGTACGGGGTGGCGGTCAGACCGAGCAGATGACGACGGGTCTCGTACTGGGTGAGCCCCAACTTCCCCAGGATGTCGGTGTATCGCGGGGAGATGGCCGTGTGGGCCTCGTCCACGATGACCAGGGAGGCCTCCAGCAGCCACTCGTACTGTTCGGTGCCCAGGCACCGCTCCAGCTTGGCGTCCGTTGCCACGACCAGATGCGGGTGTCCTTCGACGTCGCCGACCTCGTTGCCGCTCCACAGGCGGCTGATGGTGAGGGGCCGCTCCGCCCCCACCTTGCTCCACACGAACTTCCAGCTCTGCACGGCTTGCTCGCACAGCTCCTCGGTCTGCGCGATCCACAGCAGCGGTCCCTGTAGCTCGCCGACCCGCTTCACCCAGCGGATCACGGCCTCGGCGGTGACGCGCGTCTTGCCGGCGCCGGTGGGCAGGGACAGCATGGCGCGTTGCGGGACCAGGCGATCGAGCAACGTGGTGATGTTGCGGACCAGGTCCTCTTGGTACTCGTGGAGCCCGGGGAAGTCCCGCGGGCCGTCGATCGTCTCGAACACCGGCGGCGAAGGCGCCCGGGAGCCGGCGAAGGTCACCGGCAGTCCGAGGCTCGACACGAAGGCGATGGCGGTCGACGCACCTCCGTACCCGACCGGCGCGTGGGGAAATTTGGCCTGGATGTCCCGGGCATGATGGTGGAGCACCCTGTCGCCGCGTGCGTTGAAGGCCATCTGCGCGATCCGGTGCCCGGACGGCTCCTCCCCGCCGGTCGCCTCCAGTTCGGCCTCCATCAGCCCTTCAGGGAGACCGGACCGCAGGGCCTCGGCACCGATCAGCAGCTCGATCTTGGTGACCACGTCCTCGGTGTCGCGCACGGCCTTCAGAGCGGCCTTCGTCGCACTGTCCCGCGCCATCTGCTCCTGTCGTTCCAGGACGGTCCGGCAGCCGTCCGTGCCCAGTCCGAGTTCCAGCTCGCGGTCGATCAGGCGGAGCATCGGCTCGGGCTCCAGGGGGACGCGGACCTTGACGGTGGTGCCCTGGCGTACCGCGTCCAGAGGGCGGGTCTTCGCCGCGTTCGGGGTCCGGGTCACCTCTTCCAGCTCCGTGCACCGCTGCACCACGGCGTTCCGGTTGCCACTGCTGAGCCGCTGGCGCAGGGCGGGATACAGCTCCATGAGCGGGACCGGGTCGCCGTCCGGGACCTCGCGGGTCTCCCGGGTGATGGCCTCGGCGTAGCGCTTCATGCTCCACTTCTCGACCATCAGCTCGGCGTCCTCGGCGGTCGCCACGAGCAGGGCGGGAAGCTGTTCCGCGCGCAGTGCCCGGTACTCGGTCGTGCCGACGGCGACGGTGATCTCGTCGTCGGGTCGGGTGCCCCAGGCGTCGCCGATCCGGCAGCGGGTCAGCGCGTCCTCGGGGAAGTCCGCCTCGAACCGGGTGAGCATCACGTAGGTGTTGCCGACGAAGGCGTCGTCCTCGCTCAGGGTCACCTCCGAGAGGAGCGTCTCCCAGTGTGCGGCCGGGACCTCGTCGACCGTGACGGGCAGGCGCAGCTTGCGCGCCTTCTCGGGCGAGATGTCGGCGACCGGCAGCACGTCGCGGTAGGCGGCGAGCTGGGGGCCGACCGCCTCGCCCAGCGGCTTGACGCCCTGGGAGGTGGAGACCGTTCCGTACTTCCTGAGCATCCAGCGGATCGGCGACATCACGGCCTGCCGGGTGCTCGACTGCACGCCGATCTGGCGCGTCCAGTTGTCCACCACGGCGTCGTCAGGCAACGCCTTCAGGAAGGCCGCTCGGGACTCCTCGGAGAGCGACCGGAAGAGGTGTAGCGGGCCGCCGATCGCGGAACCCTCCACCTTCATGCGGTTGAGGGCCGGGCGGGGAGCCCGCTGGTCCAGGCTCCGCAGATAGGCCGCGTGGACCGCTTCCCGGTACTCCTCGAACCAGCTCTCGCCCTCCGGGCGCACCGAGCTCGACGGTCGTTCTCGCAGGCCGATCTCCCGGAAGAAGGCGAGGTCGTCGGAGTGGAAACCCATATCGACGGCGATGCCCGGGTCGCGTCGTGCGTCGACCACCGCGCCCGGCAGCATGCAGTCGCGCACCGGGCGGAACTTCCCGTCCACGGTCCGCACGCACAGAGTCTCGCCGACGTTCGGCACGTGCTGGAGCACGGTGTGGGTCAGCCTGCGCCCGCCGGCCTGGCGGAACAGGTCCCAGAAGCGCGCCCATTCGGCGTTCCCGTAGCCGTGGAACCCCTGGTCGAGCACGCTGATGAACCGGCCCTCGACGTCCGCCTCACGGATGCCGAGCAGGTTGAGGGCCGAGGCGAGTGCCGGGTCCCGGGCGATTTCGCCGACCACGTACACCAGGGACTCGCGCAGCCCGTCCTCGTCGGCACGGCGGAACACCTGCCCGGGGACGGGAGGGACGAGGCCGTGCTCCTCCGTGAGCACGATCTTCGCCTTGCGGGCCTCGTCGGCGTACGGCGACCGGGTCTCGATCATGTCGGCGACGATGCGGATTGCGGTCGCGGACGCCTCGGCGGTGCCGCACTCGACGAGGGCCTCCAGCCATGCGCGCACGTCGGACCGCTTGTGGCCGGCCGCACCGAGAATGTGCTCGACCTTTCCCGAACGCAGCGGGTCGACCTCGGCGTTCGGGTGCAGCCAGTCAGAGGGGCGGCCGGGGGTCTCGTGCCACATGCGCAGCCAGCCGGAGTGCCGGTCCTTGTCGAGACGCGGCGGGACGCACAGCTCGGTCGGGACGCGCAGTACGCCCTCCTGGTCGGGAAGGGACGGGCGGACAGCTGTCCGTTCCCAGATCTCCCGGGTCAGGAACTCGTCCGCCCAGCTGATCGCCTCCTTCACACGGCCGGGAAGCAGCGGGAGGTACGCGGCGGGGTCCTCGGCGGGGGCCAGACCGGGCAGGGAGTCGACCACCAGGGACGCCGAGACCTTGACCATCTCCTCGTTGAACGCGGAGGAGTCGAGCAGGTTCTGACGGTCCTCGTTGGTCTTCCAGGCGCCGTTGAGGATGCCACTCAGGGACATCTCGTACTTGGTGGGGAAGAAGGACCAGAAGCGTCCCCGCCCCCGCGACTGCGGACTGACGCGGAGCCCGGTCTTCTCGTCCTTCTCCAGCGCGGGCACCGCCCAGGCGAGGTCCAAGGCGAGCCGGTCGTGCAGTTCCCCGGCGTCGGCCCGGGCCGCGGGGCCCGGCTCGTGCGTGGTGGAGAAGACCCGCCAGTGGGCACTGACGGTCGGCCTCCCCGTCCGCTCCTCCACCACGGTGTGCAGATTCCCCGAGCGCTCGGCGGTCAGCACTCGACGGACGGCCGGGCGGGGCCGGCGGTCCTCGAGGACGACCTTCGTCACGTGCGGGGAGAGCAACTGGAATCCGAGTGGGAACTCCTCGCGGGCCGCCCCGGCGGCCGTCCGCCCGCCGTGCATGTCCAGCGCCAGCTTGCCGGCGGCACCGTGGAGCAGTGGCAGGCGGACCACGGTGGTGGCCCAGTCGAGCAGCTCGTCGAGGACGGAGTCCTGGGCGCGCTCGACGGCCGCGTCGAGGGGGCGGGCCATCCGCAGCACCGGCGCCTCGAACTGGTCGCCCAGGTGCTCCAGGACACCGGGGACCGACCGGATCTTCTCCAGCGCCCATTCGCGGTCGAATCCGAAGTCGCCGGTTCTGCTGAAGAACTGCGGAGTGTCGGTGACGACCAGAACGGATTTCACGCCCACGCCGAATCGGCCGATCTGACCGCCTCGCTTGCGCGACATGCTCATTCGGAGAATGGTTTCCGCGCCCACGGGAGTGACCGGGGATCCCTCGTTGGCGCAGTAGAGATGTGTCTCGGTGAGAACGACGTGGACGCTCCCTCCGGGCTCATTCGCGATCTCGTCAGCGGCGTTCTGCACGAGTTCGAAGAGCTGGCGGTCGCCGTATCCGCCCTGAGTGATGCGGCGCTCACCGTTGGCGTGCTCGGGAATGAGACCGGGGTCGACCTCGTACGTCTGCAGGACGCGAGAGGACTGTTCGAGGACGGTGCGGATGACCGACGCTGAGGAATCGGACATTGCTTCTTCACGGCTCCTGCGATAGATAGCACGACGAAACACGTACGAGAGGGTCGGGCGTGGAGCGGTCCAAGCCTGTTCGACCTGGGGGACGTGGAGCGGCGAACTCATGCCCTCGCCGATCGTGCGTCGAGGGGCATCGGCTGTCGCTGATCAGTCGTCGTGGGGGCGACGGGTCCGGAACGGGGCTCGAAGAGCTCTTCGAATTCCTCGACCGTCGTACCGGACGAGTCGGGAGTCTGCTTTATCTCCGTTCGGAGCTGGCTAAATCGGGCTGTGAGTGACGGAGTTGATCGCACACATCGAATGAGGGGTGCACTGGTGCAGGGATTCCGCCACCTCGGGAGGGTGCTTCATGGATTTCGCGTCCCCGGTTCTTGTTGAGGATCCCCGTTCTGTAAGCGCGCTCGGGGTCGTTGAAAATGCAAGAGGGTACAACTCACCCGTCGTCACACGGGAGTTCCCGAGTGAGGCGGACACTTTCCGCTGCCGTGATCCTAGGGCGTGTCACCCGTTTGGGCTACCCCAATTTCGTTGCGGGTTACCGGAGTTGGCTGCTCCTATTTGCGATTGGGTTTACATCCGAGAACTTTCGGTCGATCCGCGACTTGTCGTTGAGGCGGCAAGCTTGGAGGTAGCTCTCGAGTCGGACTTATTGGGCAGGTCGGATGGGCGTCGATCGCGCTCGATCGCGCTGCGTCAAGCGTCAGTTGACGTTTGCCCTTGTGTCAAATTAGCCTGTCCATGACTGTGGCACAACGACATACGGCAGAGAGCGGGAGGCCCTATGGAGGTCGGTGAGGAGTTCGGGCCCTGGTTGTCCCGTCAGCTCAAGCTGGCGAACAAGACGCAGGCGGAGCTGGCGGAGGAACTGGGGCTGACTCGCGCCGCCGTCTCGGCGTGGATCACCAAGCGCTCTGTCCCGCGCCCCACCGTCATGGGTGAGATCGCCAAGGCGCTCGGAACCGACCTGGGCACCGTGCACACCCGTACCACCGACACGCAGGCTGGCCTGCCGGTGACCTGGTACCACCGGCCCGGGTACCAGGACGGAGGACGCGACGGCGGAAACGCCGCGGCCTTCGCCTTCGACGCGGACGTCCAAGTCCTCGCGCGCGAGACCTGCCAGAACAGTCTCGACGAGCGCCTCGTGGAGAACGGACGACCTGTCCGGGTGCGCTACACACTCCACGAACTCACCGGCGAGAAGCTGGAGGCGTTCCGCGCCGCTGTCCTCTGGGACGAACTCCGCCCCCACTACTCGGCGGTCTCCGAGTCCGCTGCCGATCAGAAGGTCGGCCGCGTCGTGGACGCGGGCGTGCGCGACATGTTGGAGAAGGGGCGCCTGGTCCTCCTCCGGGTCGACGACTACAACGCCTCCGGCCTCACCGGCGACGACTACGACGACGGCAAGTTCGCTGCCGTCGTCCGCAGGCAGTTGGAGAGCCTCAAGACAGGGCGAAGCGCAGGCGGTTCGTACGGACTCGGCAAGGCGACGCTCTGGGCCACCAGCGCGCTGGGCATGGTGCTCATCAACTCCACGCTCTCCGTCCCGCACGAGGGTCGCACCGAGCGCCGCGTCATCGGACGGCTGGAGCTGCCGTGGCGTTCCGTCGACGGCACCCCGTACGCGGGCCCCGCCTGGTTGGGGCGCCCCGACCCCGAGACGCCCAACGCGGAGGTGGTCCGGTCCTGGTGGGCCGACGAGAAGACGGTCGAACGCCTCTATCTCACTCGCGACAACGACGAGCCGGGCACGTCTTTCCTCATCGTCGGCGCCCACGACGTGGCGAGCCTCGAGCAGGGCGGAACCGACTCGGACGACGACGAAGGGAACTCGAGCGACGGTGACGGGATCCGCGACATCCGCGTCATGCATCGACGTCTGGTCGAGGCGCTTGGCCGGGACTTCTGGGCGGCCATGACTGGAGGCGGCAGCAGGCTTCCACTGTTGGAGACCTCGGTGCGCACGTATCGCAACGGCGAGGTCGTCGTGGAGGAGGAGACGGTCGACCCCATGGACACCCAGCCCGCGCGCAGCCGGGCGCTGCGCGCGTTCTACGAAGGGAAGACCGTGGACCGGCTCACCGAGGTCGGCCAGGTGGCCCTCCGTACCGTTCCGCTACGGCTCCCCCTGTCCGGCGGGCGCACGGGCACGCTCGGCACGCACCAGGGAGTACTCCTGGTCACGGAGGCTGAGGACAAGGACGGGGTGCCGAACCAGGTCCACTCGCTGCGCGGCAACCGGATGACCGTCAAGAAGTCGACCGTCCACGGTCTGCCCCTGGGCGTCACTCAGTTCCAGGCCGTTCTCCTGGTGGGTCACGCGGCGGGGGAGTCGGATCCCTTCGCAGGGGAGGCCGAGGAGTTCCTACGGGCCGCCGAGCCCCCCGAGCACGACCGATGGGGCCAGACCGAGGAGTTGACCCTCCGCTGGTCGCACAGCGCCCACAACCGGATCTCCCGACTCACCACCGAGGTCAATGCAGCCGTCAAGGAGTTGGTGGTCCGGCCGAAGCGCCCCGGCTCCGAGGAGAGTGCCAAGCTGCGCAAGAAGCTCACGGTCGCGCGCAAGACCGCCGCGCCCAAACGGGGGTCCGGGCCGACCGTGCCGGAACTGGTCGAGCTGGACGCCGAGATCGGCGAGAACAGGGAGTGGCGGATCACCGCGGAGGTGAAACTTCCACGCGCCGACGAACTGCCCGCGATGACCCCCGTGGTCCTCCTCGACGTCCGCTCGGGCGGCAGGCCCAGACTCGACTGGGCCGAACTCGTCGCCGTGGAGGGCTGTGAGGTGGAGGGAGGCGTACTGCACTTCGAGCAAGGCGCCCGCAAGGCGGTGTTCCGCGGGGCCACCGATCCCACCAGCCATCCGGTCCGCACTGAACTCACGCGACTCGCGCTCGAACTCCGTGCCGGTTCAGGGGAGTGAGGCATGAAGTTCTATCCGTACAAGCGACTCAACCGCCCGGTCGGTCTCAGGGTGACCTCGGTCTCGCTCAGGCTGCCCGACCGTACCCGTGACCACCTGGATACCTCTGCGTTCTCGACGCCGCAGAGGACCGTCGCCCTGGGCGTGGCACAGCACGAGGACTGGCTGTCCGCCAGGATCGGCCTGTCCGCCACCCTGCCCCCCGGCGCAACCGACCCCGACGCCCCGTGGAGCGATCTGCGGGTCCTCGCGGTGCTCACCGACGGCGACACCAATGTCCGCACCACGGCCGAACTTCGCCAGGACGCCCCGGACAGCAAGGAGTGGTCCGGCACGATCGAGGTGCGCCGCGACGACCACGTCGGCCGTGCCGATCTGGCGGTCCATGCGGTCGCCACCCTGGATGGGGTGCGGGGCCGGGCGATCACGGAGACCGACTCCGACTGGACGATCGACACGACCGCCGAGGAACCGCTCGGCGGACTGCGCCTCGACGTGAGGCAGACGAGCTTCAGCAAGAGCGCGCGGGAATGGCTGCGCCCCTACGCCGACGCCCCCTGGGTCGTCGACGCCTCGGGCCGGCTCCCGCTGGTGATGGTCAACACCGACGTCGAGGGGTTCTCCGACCTTCTCGGCGGCGAGACCGGCGGGATGGAGAACAAGGTCCACGAGCTGCTGCTCTCACAGATGGCCACCGACGTGTGGACGGCCGTCTTCCACAGCGCGGTCGGTGACCTGGAGATCGAGCCCGACGGCTCGCCCGTGTTCCCCACCGACTGGAGGGGGGAGGTGCTGCGGGAGATGCTCCCCGACGTGGTGCCCGGCCTCCGTGCCGAGGACGCGCTGCGCCAGGTCCACCGGCGGCGGACCGGCGACGCGGGATGGGTGGAACTCCAGACCCGCGTCCACTACGCCGCCGTGCGTCGTGCCGGTGCGCGTCAGTCGCTCGCCAACGTCCTGCGCGCGCTTCAGCAGATCAACCGAGAGGACCGGCCGTGATCGAGCAGCCGCACCACCACCCCGAGCGACTCGGTCTGCTCTCCGCCACGGCCGCCGACCCCTTCCTCACCGAGGATCTGCTCCGGGGGATCCAGGGGCACGGGGGCGTGGACCTGGCGAAGGTCGTCGTGCCCCTCCCGGAGGACGACCCCCGATGGCGGGTGGAACCCCTCCGGGAACTGATCGACGACGCATTGCACCAGTTCAAGGAGAACCGGACGGAGGCCGACGCCTGGTTGGCACCCCGTCTGCACGCGGCTCTCCGCCTGACTCGGAGGGAAGCCGCCGACCGGCGGATCTGGAACCACCTCGCGCTCGGTGTCGCCCCGGACTACGTGGTGTGGCGGCATCTCTCCGCGCCTTCGGCAAAGACTCCCGAGCCTCGTGTCGACCCGGCCCGTTTCAAGGGCGCCCCCGACCGGCAGTGCTTCTCACGTCTTTGGTGGGCGGCCGAACTGTTCCGCAACGGCGGGGACTACGCCCCAGTGGTGCTTGCCTGCTCCAATCAGGATCTGATCCACACCGTGATGCGGTCGGACCTGGTCGACCACCGCCCCACGGCCCAGGCGTTGGTCCGTGTCCTCCAGAGCGGCATCGCCACCACCGGCCGAGAGGTCAACGGCCTCATGGCTGCGATCAACACGGCCGGTGCCACCTTGGTCTACGACGCGATGGCCGCCGACGAGTGGCGGGATCCCGAAGATCTGCGCCGCTGGATCGACGAGGCCGAGACGGCTCCCCCGGTGCCCCGCCACGAGTTGCCGACGGGGCCGGAGGAGGAGCCCGTTCCCGAGGAGTCCGTGGAGACGCTGACCAAGTATTTCGCCGACCTCTTCGAGACGGCACCGGTCCGAGGGCGGGCGCCGCAGGGGTGAGCCGGAGGGGTCACCCTCCGGTGAGGGGGTGACCCTCCAGGTCCTCCCGCCGGCGGATCCTCGCCGGCTCGCTCGGGGGACGCCAGTTCTCGAGCTTTGCCACGGCCTGCTCCAGCCTGGTGTCGGCATCCTCCTCGCTCAGCTCCGGTTCGAGCACATGCCGGAGCACGTGCAGTGCGAGCCGGGGCGGCACCGCGTTGCCGATCTGCTGGGACCGGTCGCGGCCCCGCCAGGGGTAGGCGACGGGAAACGTCTGGAGCACCCCGGCCTCGGCGAATTCGAAACGGGGGAGATCCGTGTTCGTGGCCTTGTCGATGAGCCGGTTGCGGGACACCTTCCCGGTGACCGTGGAGGACGGGGCGTCGTGGTCACGGCGTCCTCGTGCGGCCGGGTCGCCGCCTGTCCCGTAGTTCGAGACGACGGTGAAGGCGGGGCGGTCCGGCAGGTCCAGGTCCGGAACGATCTCCCGCGCGATGTCCCGGGCCTTCTTCAGGGCGGCCTCCATGGACACCCAGGAGTCCTTCGGCCCCTTCCTCCCGCCCACGCTCTTCTCGTCGACCTCCCAGAGTCCGGCGTCCGCGCGATCCGCGTCGCGGGAGGCGGCGGGAGCACCGCCCGACCGGTAGCGCTCGTGGGGCTCCTCCAGCTCCTGGATGTCGATCTCCCCGAGCCTGGCCATGAGCACGGCACGCCTACGGGTCTGCGGGATGCCGAACGCCTCGGTGTGCATCATCTGCGTCCTGGTCCGGTAGCCGAGAGTGGCCAGCACCTTCTCGTACTCCTTCCACACAGGCATCACAGCGGGCACCTGTTCCAGTACGACGGCCTCGTAGGGCACAAACCCCGGGCGTCGACTGCGTTCGATCACCCACCACAATGGTTGTAGGACGAGCCCAGTCCGTTCGTCGCCCAGCTCCTCCAACCTGGCCCGGTGTGCGTCGAGTGACTTCTCCAGGTAGACGAGGCCATCGAAGAGGTTCTTGAGGTCGACGTCCCGACGGGCGAGCCCGCGCGGCGCCTCCGTCGTCTTCAGCGCGAGCTTGATCTCCTCGGTCGAGCAACCGTGCTCGGCGAGGCGCTTCCGGGCCGCTTTGCGGGTGACAGAGCGGGCTGCCTCGTCCTCACGCTTCAGGGCTTTGACCGTGTCCGCCTCGGCGGCCTTGAGTCGCAGTTCTTCGGAGATTCCGCTCCAGGTGCGGTCGATCTCAGGCCAAGGCGTCGCATCCGAGCGCACGGCCTTGTGCAACTGCTCGATGTACCTCAGCACCTCGTCCAGGGCCCTACGGCCGGCCCCGTGTCCGGCGACGGTGAACGTCTGGCAGGGCGGCCCGCCCGTCAGCACCTGGGCGTGCGGGAAGTCGGCGGCACGGTAATCCCTGACGTCACCGGCGAACGTGTCCATCCCCGCCGCCGCACGGGTCTCGCAGGCGTTGTCGTCCCATTCGATGCCGGTGACCTGATGACCGAGGGCCTCCGCTGCCACATCCAGCCCTCCAGGTCCTGCGAACAGGTCCACGATGCGAAAAACCGCAGGTGAGGAGGGTGTGTGCGTGGCGTGGCTCATGAGCGAGAAGTTTAGCCGGCCGTCAGGTGTGCCATCGCCCACCGGCTACTCCCCGCCTGAGGACCGCAGCGCGGTCGCGATCGCCTCGCCGAGCGCCCTGCCGACCGGCGGAGGTGTGGCATGGCCGATCTGCCGGTATCGGGCGGTCTTCTGGCCTGTGATCCGCCACTCCGGGGGGAAGGCCTGGACGACGGCGGCCTGGTCCACCGTGATCTTCGGCATCTGCGCCACGTCGTCCGAGCGGGGCCACACGTAGTCCGGCCCCGGCACCTCGTCGGCGAACGCGTTCCCATTGATCCCCATCCGCGCCCAGGCACGCTTCGTGCCGGTCGGACCGACGTCGGCACCGCCCCGGTTGTCCGAGCCGCCGACGAGGGTCGGAGCCACGGCGCTCGCCTGGTCCGCCCAAGCGTCGGCCTCCGGCCAACCACGTGCCGCCATCGAGCCGCGCAGCGCCTGGCCGACCGAGACGTGCTCGCTCACCGTCGGCTCCGGCGGGGCGAATGCGTCGAACCAGGGCTCCTTGAGCGCCACCAGGACACCCTGTTCGCGGTCCTGTGGCACGCCGAAGTCCGCGGCGTTCAGCACGAACCAGCGCAACCGGTAGCCGAGGTGGGTCAGTTCCTCCGCGACGAACCGGCGCACCTCCGCATAGGTGGGCGAATCGACGAGTGCCGGGAGATTCTCCAGCAGCAGGGCGCGCGGCTGGACCGCGTGGACCAGATAGATCGTGGCCGTGAGCAGCCGCAGTTCCGGCTCGCTGTCCGGCCGTCCCACCGCGGCCGAGGACTTCACCCGGGGCAGGCCTGCCGAGAGCAGATCGACGTCCAGGGTCTCCGGGTGCTCGTCAGGGAGGAAGTCGATCAGATCTTCGCAGACGACCTTCCAGTCCGGTCGGTTGGCGAGGAGCGTCTCGCAGGCCTGAGGCTTGTTGTCGAGCAGGAGCACCGGCGAGAAACCCGCGCTCTCCAGCCCCGACGCGAGGCCGCCCGCACCCGCGCAGATGTCCACGAAACCCAGCCGGTCGGACATTCGATCCCCCTACTGCTGTCCTTCAGCGGTCCGACGATCGCGTCCTTCTGCTGCCGCGGCCCGGCCCTGTCCCTCCAGCTCCACCGCCGCCCGTACCGCCGCGACAACCTCGTCGGGCGGCATGTGCTCCCAGAACCGCAGCACCGTCCACCCCTGCGCGGTCAGGTGCGCCGTCGTCTCCAGATCGCGGGCCATGTTCCGGTCGAGCTTCTTGCGCCACCACTCGGCGTTGGCTTTCGGTTGCGTGGCGTGATCCGGACACCCGTGCCAGAAGCACCCGTCGATCAGGACGGCGACCTTGGCCCGGGTGAACGCCACGTCGATGCGTCGCCGCGCCATTCCCGGCACCGGGTACTCCACGCGATAGCGCAGGCCGGCCGCGTGCAGCAGGCGTCGCACGGCCAGCTCGGCGTTGGTGTCCTTGCTGGCCTGACGGGACATGCGTGCCGAGACGCCGGAGGAGGAGGGCTTCACGTTGTCCAATGATGTCGCGCCTCAGGATTGTGCGTCGTCTCGGTCGACGACGATCGCATCCTGCCGGCCCGAGTCGATCGTACGGAACCGGACCAGCGGGCGATCGGTTCCCACCGACGACTCCGGCGCGACGAAGGAGAAGGCCATGACGACGTCACCAGGGTCCATCGTCCCGTCGGAGGCGAGGCGCGGCTCGGACTCGACCACCGGGTAGAGCAGCAGTGCCCCTCGGCGCGGGCCGACGAGATGCTCGACCGACGTGTTCCCGGCCGTCGCGACGGCGCCCGCGATGCGCAAGGGGGCGGCGCGGTGCTTGGGCTCACTGAGCGCGCCGAAGAGCGAGCCGCGCCGGCGGGTACGGCGGGCTAGGGTGAACGGGCCGTGCCCCAGGATCCGGGCCTCCACGCGCTTGACCGAGGTCTGCAACGGCGTGATCACGAGCCAGTCGTCGATCGCCGCTGGCTGCCGCCCCGCTTCCAGCAGGAACTCCAGGTGCGGCGAGAACTGGCTCGGGATCGACCAACGCAGGTCGCACAGCACTCTGGTCAGCGTCTCGTGCGAGACCGTCCCCACGCGCGCCTCGTACGCGGGGCCGTCCCCGACCGACAGGCGTACCGGGCCCTGACCCAGTGCGGCGAGCACCGGCTCCCAGCAGTCGGTGTTGTGAGCCAGCCCGTCCGCGGTGTCCGGGTAGGCCGTCGGCTCCACCCACGTGCCCGGCGACCGCACCTCCACCAACTCCGCGTTGAACATCTTGTTCCGAGCCGACGGCTTCACCCACGGCAGATGCTGGGCCACCAACGGCGGGATCTGGGCGGGGGTGACCTGGGGGCGGCCGTCCACCATTGGGGCGTAGCGGGCGAGCTCGGCGCGGAAGAGTTCCTCGTCGCGGCAGATTGCCTCGAAGGCCTCGTACAGGTCGACCGTCTTCGCGGCGCGGCCCTTACCGAGCTGCTCCTCGCGGCCGATGTAAAGCCGCACCAGGTCCCGGTACCCGGGGCGGAAACCGAACCAGCGGCCCATCTGCATCAGGGTGTCGGCCTGCTGTGTCGTGCGGCGGTAATACGTGATCGTCAGGCCCTCGACCGTGAAGCCCCGGGACAGCTTGGTGCCGCCGACGAGGATTTTCCAGACGTTCGGGGTGCGGTCGAAGTCCAGGTCGGGCTGGTCGTAGTCGCGCTCGCTGTCGCCGTTGACGACTATGACGGGGGTGCCGCCCTTGTTGATGAGACGGCGCGCCCCATGGACGTACGGCTTGAGGTCCGCGTACGTCGTGGGAGTGGGCAGGGAGCCCTCCACGTGGTCGCGGAAGTCCTTGTTGAAGAGGGATGCCAGGCGTGTGTGGCCCTCCGGGCCCGTGTATGCGGCGTTGTGCCACATGGTGTTGATGCGCAGCGCGAGGGCGGCGTGTTCGGCCATGCGGACCGATTCGTGCACGAGCATCGTGTGATGCCGGAACGGGCCGGAGGGGAGGCCGTGCTCGGCGCGGTAGAGCTTCAGAGCGCCCGTGAGGACGAAGGCGTCCAGGGCTTCCTGGAGACGGTCGCCCGTGGAGTCGTAGATGCCTCGGACGTGCTTCTTCTCGGCTTCACCCTCGTCGCCGTCGGCGGTGTCCAGGTCATGGAAGTCCTGAACGCCCATGTACCCGGTGGGGCGGGGGAGGGAGATCAGGAAGTCGCGCGGGAACAGGTCCTCTTCGTCGCCCGGGTCGATGAACACGTTGGCGAAAGGAGTCGCGGTGTAGCCCACGTACTGGGCGCGGGGCAGGAGTTTGAGGAGCTTGCTGATCTGGCCGTTGATCGCGGTGCGGGTGACCGTGCCGGCCTCCCACTTTTTCGGGTCCGTCGTGTTCACGGAGGCTTGGTCCGACTCGTCGTCGATGATCAGCGCCGGTATCTCGCCGAGGATCGGGCCGATCTTCTTGAGGTCCTTGACCAGCTTCTCCAGCACCGACTTGTTCTTCTTCACGACCATGACGCGGGCGCGGGCCGCATGCAGGTTCGCCGGGTCGTACAGGGGGCGGGTCCGGTCCGGCTTCTCGAACTCCAGGGCGCTGATACCGCGCTCCAGCGCCATGTAGTCACGGTCGCGCGAGGTCAGACGCTCGATGTCGAAGGCGCCGAGCATGGAGGGCCGGGCACCGAACGAGACGAACTTCGCAGGCCAGTCCTCGTCGTCCTGGTAGTCGATGCCGACGAGGGCGTCCGGGTCGTCCGGGTCGGCGGCGCCCAGGATGTTCTCCTGGCCGATCAGTTCCATGTCGAGCCGGCGTTGGGTCTGGCCGCGCAGGAGGTTCAGGGTGCCGCCCAGAACGATGACCAAGCGGTAGCCCGCGTCGATGGCCTTGGCGGTGACGCCGGTGAAATTGGCGGTCTTGCCGGACTGTACGTAGCCGACAACGAGTCCGCGCGCGCCGTAGGGGGCATCGCGGGTGGGGTCGGCGAGCCGCTCGACGACCGCGTGGGCCGCCTCGTCCAGGTTGGAGACGGCCGCGTCGCTCCAGCCCTTGCGGCGCAGCAGCCGCTCGTACGAGGTCCAGTAGAAGGAGCGGTTCGCCGCCTGCTCCCGGGTGTACCAGGATTGGAACTCGCGGCTGATGGTGACCGGGCCCGCTTCCTCGTGGACAGGGACGGACGCGTCGAGCGCCTTGCGTAGATCCGCGCCGAGCGCGAGCCGGTCGTAGACCTCGGCGCGGCGCTCCGGGGTGCGCGGCGTGGTGCTCGACCACGCGGGGGACTGTTCGAAGTCCCATGCCGTGAGCTTGCGGCCCCAGAGAGCGAGCAGTTCGTCGCCAGGGCTCGCGGCCAGGACGCGGTCGCGGAAGCGGGACATGTCCGTGTCCGCCGGTTCGTCGCCATCGGAGAGCGCGAGAGCGAGGCTGGCGAAGGGCTTGGGGCCGCGCCGGCTCATCGCGTCGAGGACGTCGCCGTGCAGGGCGGTGAGGTGGTCGGGAGCGGGCGTCTTCTCGGCGGTCACGGCGGCTGGGCGGCCTTTCTGGAGACGGAGGCGCGGGGAGGTCGCGGGAGAAGGTAGGAACTAGTCCTCGGCGCGGGCGAGTTCGGCCCGTGCCGCGGTAACGAGCACGCTGTTCCAGAGGGCGACCTTGTCGGTCTGGTTGGCCCAGACCCGCTCCTTCTGGAAGATCTCGTTGAGCATCAGATAGAGAAGGCTCTTGAGGACCGGGGCATCGTTCGACCCCCCATGGCGGCCGCCGTTGAAGGCGTGCCGGTAGTCCTTGTTGAGGATGACCAAGCGCTCTTTGTGGTCGATCGTGAAGAGCAGGTCTGCGGAGTCGACGCCGGTCGGCACGTCGAGTTTCGCCCAGCTGAAGGTGATGGGGTCGTCGCCTTCCAACTGTGGCAGTTCGTCCCGCAGCGTCCGCTTGAGCTTCGGATCGAGGCCCTTGCCGGGCGGGATGACGGCCGTGCGCTTGACTTCTGTACGTCGCTTGGCGGCCTCGCGATAGGTCGTCTCGGCCTCACGGACGTATTCGGTGAAAGTGTGGTCGGTGGCGAGGGCCGCTGCCTTCTCCAGCCCCCGGGCGAACGCAGGGGTGACCTGGACTCCGTCCTTCTTGACGGTCAGGGCGAAGACATCGTTGGGCTCGGGTGGCAGATCGACGGCGATGCGAGCGAGGGCGAGATGACCCTCCGGGCTGCGGGTGTCATTCCAGCCGCCGGCCTGGACGAGCCGGTCGTTGCGGTAGAGGTAGAAGCCCTGACGCTCGGAGAGTGGCCCGATGCCGCGGTATGCGACGAGCGGTGACTTGGGTGGCCATATGTGCGCGGTGAGCGCGACGTCCCCGACGCCCTCGACGGGCGCGACGTACGTGCGGGGATAACCAGGGCGGCCCGGGATCCGGTAGCCGAAGGGGTCGATGGGCTCCACCCCCCGATGGTCCAGCTCTTCACGGGTGTGTACGTCCTCGACGACGATATCGACGTGGAAGTCCTCCCGGGCGAGGAACCGGTGGAGGTGAAGACCGAGGTGGGTCTCGAGCCGCTCGATCGCGTCATTGAGATAGCGGTCGGTCTGACCGTCGGTGATGGTCTCGAAAGTGCGAACCTGGTCCCAGCGCACGATCGTGCCGTGCCAGCCGATGACCCCGTCGTAGCGGTCGACCAGACTCTGGCAGTACGTCGCGTCGACGATGTCGCAGGTGAAGTCGGCCTGCGCGCGGGCGGTAAGCCATCGGCGGCCGACCGAAGGGCTGCGCTTGGTCCGGCTGATCACCGTGAGCGCGTTGGCGTGAGAGAGGGAGGCGGCCTTCAGTCCAGCACCGAAGTGTCCGAGGGCACCAGCGGCGTATCCCTCGCGCCCACCGACCGTCATGGCCGTGTCCAGGGCCGCCTCGTCCATGCCGTGGCCGTCGTCGATGACGAGCAGGCCGACGAGGCGGTCTCGTCCGCCTCGCTCACCCGTATCCCGCAGGAAGCTCACGACGACGTTGTGGGCCCCTGCGTCAATCGAGTTGTCTATCAGGTCGGCAATGGCCGCCTCGAACCCGTAGCCCTGGTGCGCGAGCGATTCGAACGACCTGGCCGCCGGAGGGAGTCGCTTGCTCCCGGTGGTGGGTACGTCGAACTGCCATTCCGAGGGCGGCTGGTTGGGCGTCATGCAGGTGTTCCTCGCGGGCCGGGACGTGCCCGGGATGTGTGCGGGCATGCCAGTTCAGCTTGTCGTATATGACGGTAGCGTGGGCATGTTGTGAAGGAGTGGTGGGATCGGAATAAACGCGCTCGATGTTCCTGGACGCACTCCAGGGGCGAACCGTTCCCAGACTCTGTCCCGGGGCAGCTCTCAGGAGTCCTGACGCTGCCGGTTTCAGGCTCTCGAGGTCCCGTGACAATCCCGGTACTGCTGCTCCGACCCACACCAGCACCCCACCCCCCTCTGCGGAGGCCAAGCCACCGCCCGTCCCCGTGCCGCCAGCGTCGTCGCGTACTGCGGGAGCAAGGTGATGTCGCCCGGCGACGAACCCTCCGACGCCGCGAACGCCTCGTACGACGGGACCGTGCCTGTGACGATGCCCAGGTTCGCCGTACCCGAGGAGGACAGCTCGCGCAGGGAGGTCTCTATGGTCGCGAGGTGGTCCTCGTGGGAGGAGTACTCCGTGGCGAGGTCCGGGTAGGCCGAGAGGAGTTCGGCCAGTTCGGGGGCCGGCCAGTGGAGGACGGCGACCGGGAAGGGGCGGGAGAGGGCCTCGCGGTAGGCGCCCAGTTCGGCGCGGAGGCGGGAGATCTCCGCTTGGAGTTCGGCGGGGTTGTCCGAGCCCAGGGACCACACGCGTTTGGGGTCGTGGAGTTCGTCCAGGGTGACCGGGGACGCGTGGAGGGAGTCCGCCAGGGTGTCCCAGTCGTCGTGGGGGAGGCCCAGCATGCGGCGGACCCGGTGGCGGCCGAAGAGGACGGGGTGGGTGGAGTGCGGGGGGTCGCCGGCGTCGGTCAGCAACAGGGCCGCCGCCTCGGTGAAGGTCTCCGCCGCCGCTTCCAGCTCGTCGTGGGACTCCAGGGACTCCGCGACGATCACCCAGGGCGCCGGGTCGCGAGGGGCCGAGGCGCGGATGCCGTCGATGATCGCCCTGGCTTCCGCCTCGTGGCCGTACTCCCAGAGGTTCGAGGCCTTCAGGGCGCGGACGAGGTGGGGGTCGTCCAGCGAGGCGGCGTCGGACAGCAGGCGGTCGTAGAGCGTGGTCGCGGCGGGGCGGTCGCCGGAGAGTTCCAGGTGGGCCGCGGCGCGCAGGAGGAGGGCCTCGGCGTCCTCGGGGTACAGGCCGGCGGTCCGCTCCAGGCGTGCTGCTTCGGCGGTGTGGTCGACGTTCTCGGCGGGAGTGTCGGGGCGCATGGGGGACACCGTACTGCCGACCGGTGACGGAGGTGCAGTGCGTGCTGGTCATCGGTGGCCGTGGGCTCGGTCACCGTGGGGGTGGAGTGTCACCGTCGCGCGGACACTCGCGCGGACCCTGCGGTGGACAGCGGTGACAAGTCCTTTGTCTATGGCCAGTTGAAGCCCGTGCCCTTATCGTGCGGGCGGCTTCTGGAGAGGCGGGTGTACGGATGCGGGTCGTGCGGCACCGTGATCGGCGGAGGCGGGCGAGGTGGCGGCGGGGGCTGTGGGGCGCCGGTGAGGCGCTGGTCACCGTCGGGGTGGTGGTGATGCTGCTCGTCGTGCATCAGGTGTGGTGGACGAACCGGGAGGCGCGGCAGGGGGCCGAGCGGAAGGTGGAGGCCCTGGAGAGGGAGTGGGGTGGGCGTGGTGCGGGAGGGGTTTCCGCGCCCGCTGGTGCGTCCGCCGAACCCGTTCCGTCGGCGTCCGCCGCGTCCGCCGCGCCAGCCGCGTCCGCCGCGCCAGTCGGGTCCGGCGGTCACGAGCGGGCGGCCCGGCAGCGGTCGTCGTACGGCTCCGTCGCCGTCGTGTCCGGCCGGCCCCTTCCCTCCCAGGCGTACGCCGTCCTCACCATCCCCCGGCTGCACCTGCGCGTCCCCGTCGCCGAGGGGGTGAGCAAGGCGAACGTGCTCAACAAGGGGTACGTCGGGCACTATCCCGGCACCCAACAGCCCGGCCAGGCCGGGAACTTCGCGCTCGCCGGGCACCGCAACACCCACGGCGAGCCCTTCCGGTACCTGCCGAGTCTCCGCATCGAGGACGTCATCCAGGTCGAGACGAAGGGGGCGGTGTACGTGTACGCGGTGGACCGGATCCTGCCGCAGACCACTGCCCGGGACTCGGGGGTCGTACGGCCTGTGCCGCGCTCGATCGTCAGGCCGGGGTACGGGTACGACGAGCCGGGCTACTACATCACCCTGACCACCTGCACGCCGGAGTTCACCTCGCGGTACCGGATGGCGGTGTGGGGAAAGCTGGTGTCGATGCGGCCTCGGGGGTGAGGGGCGGTCGGACGCCGTGGGGGAAGGGGGCAGGGCGGGGCAGGGCGACCTCGGCCGGGTGGCCTCGGTCGGGTGGCCTCGGGGTGAGGGACAGCTGGGGAGAGAGGGGCCTCACGCCCGGTCCCGTAGCGCTACGGCAGCCACCGCTCCCAGCGCCGCCAGCCCCGCCGGCACCCGCCACGCGGACTGCGGGACCGAGACCGGCTCGCACGGCGAATGTTCCGCGTGCGGAACCATCGTGCCGTCGAGTACTCCCGGCGGCTGGGACGAGCGGCGGGCACCCGCCCGGATTGCCCGGGTGACGGTCCACTACCTGAACAGGGTCTTGCGGAGTGGATGGCGTGCTTGGAGGATCGACCAGTCCTCCGATGGCTGCACCCATCGGCCGGGCGCCCCGCGATCGAGGGAGATTGTGACCATGAAGCTGCTGCGAGTCGGTACGGCCGGAGCGGAGCGCCCCGCGCTGCTCGACGCCGAGGGGACCCTGCGGGATCTGTCGGGCCTCGTGGACGACATCGACGGCGCGCTGCTCGCCGACGACGCCGCGCTCGGCCGGGTACGGGCGGCGGCCGAGGCCGGAGAGCTGCCCGCGCTGGACGCGGCCGGGCTCAGGATCGGACCGCCGCTCGGCCGGATCGGCAAGGTCGTGTGCATCGGGCTCAACTACCACGACCACGCCCGCGAGACCGGGGCCGAGCCGCCCGCCGAGCCGGTCGTCTTCCTCAAGGCGCCGGACACGGTCGTCGGGCCGAACGACACCGTGCTCGTGCCGCGCGCGTCCGTCAAGACCGACTGGGAGGTGGAGCTGGCCGTCGTCATCGGACGTACGGCCCGCTACCTGGAGTCCCGGGAGGAGGCGCTCGCGCACGTCGCGGGGTACGCCGTCGCGCACGACGTGTCCGAGCGGGAGTTCCAGATCGAGCGGAGCGGGACCTGGGACAAGGGGAAGAACTGCGAGACGTTCAATCCGCTGGGGCCCTGGCTGGTCACGGCCGACGAGGTGGCCGACCCGCAGAACCTGTCGCTGAAGCTGTGGGTCAACGGTGAGCTGAAGCAGGACGGGACCACCGCCGAGCAGATCTTCCCCGTGGCGGAAGTCGTGCGGTACGTCAGCCAGTTCATGACGCTGTACCCCGGAGACGTCATCAACACGGGGACGCCCGCGGGAGTGGCGATGGGGCAGCCGGAGCCGAAGCCGTATCTGCGGGCCGGTGACGTGGTCGAGCTGGAGGTCGAGGGGCTCGGGCGGCAGCGGCAGGAGCTCAAGTCCGCCTGAGGGGTGGGGGAACCGCGGTCTTATGGCGGCCGCGGGTCCGTTGTGGCTTGTCGCCCGCGCGGCGGAGCCGCACATCGATGCGGCCCCGCGCCCCTTGGTGGCGGTTACGCCGCCAGGATCGAGGCCAGCCTCCGCCATCCCTCGCGCGGCAGCTCGGTCCGGGAGCCGGGGTCGATCACCTGGAGGGCCACGTGGTCGGCGCCCGCGTCGTGGAAGGCGTCGACGCGGGAACGGATGGTGGCGTCGTCGCCCCAGGCGAAGAAGGTGTCGATCAGGCGGTCGCTGCCGCCGTCCTTGAAGTCGTCCTCGGTGAAGCCCAGACGGAGCCAGGTGTTGGTGTAGTTGGGGAGGGTGAGGTACATGGCGAGGGTGTCGCGGGCGGCGGTGCGGGCGCGGTCCGCGTCGGTCTCCAGGACGACCTTGAACTCGGGGGCCAGCAGCGCGCCGTCGCCGAGGATCTCGCGGGCCTGGGCCGTGTGCTCGGGGGTGACCAGGTACGGGACCGCGCCGGCCGCGCGGGTGCCGGCCAGGTCCAGGGTCTTCGGGCCGAGCGCGGCGAGCACACGGCGGTGCGCGGGCACCCCTGCCTCGTCCAGGGCGTCGAGGTAGGCGACGAGGGCCGAGTACGGGCGGCGGTACTGGTCGGTGAGCTTGGCGTGGCTGACCCCGAGACCCAGCACGAAGCGGCCGGGGTGGGCCGCCTCGACCTCGGCGAAGGCCGCGGCGCTCTCGGCGGCCTCGTACTGCCAGATGCTCTGGATGCTGGTGCCGACGGTGAGCGTCGAAGTCGTCTCCAGGAGGGGGACGGCGTGCCGTGCGGCGCTGCTGCCGCCCAGCCAGGCGGCGCCGTAGCCGAGTTCCTCCAGCTCGGCGGCGGCCTCGCCGATCTCGCCGCGCAGGGACGGGTCCTCGGAGCGCAGGCCGTGGCTCCAGATGCCGTACCGCCCGACGGACTCCTTGAGAAGCTTCGGGGTGTCGCTCATGAACGTGGGTCCCTCCGGTCGGGTGCGGTGCCGTGACGGGTGTGACACCGGTGCCAACCGGAGGGCGTCCGGGGTTAATCCCCGATCGGCCCTCGCTTCCGGTCGGCCCTCGTCCCCGGTCAGCTCTCCAGGAACCGTTCCAGCGCCTCCACCACGAGGCGGTGGTCCTGGAGCTGGGGCAGACCGGAGACGGTCACGCTGCCGATGATGCCCGCGTTCTCGACGTTGATCGGGAACGAACCGCCGTGCGCCGCGTACGTGTCCGGGTCCAGGCGGGAGGACTCCTCGAACGTGGTGCCCTTGGCGCGGAAGCGCGTGCCGACCAGGTAGGAGGCGGCGCCGTAGCGCTCCACCACCCGCCGTTTGCGGGCGATCCAGGCGTCGTTGTCCGGGGTGGAGCCGGGCAGGGCCGCGTGGAAGAGCTGCTGGCCGGCGCGGTGGATGTCGATGGCGACCGGGGCCTGGCGCTCCCGGGCCATCTCGACCAGGAGGGAACCGAGCGCCCAGGCGTCGTCGTATGTGAACTGCCGGAAGACCAGGCGGCGTTCCTGCTCCTCCAGCTCCTCCACGGTCGGGGTCATCTCGGGGGAGAACTTCGGGGTGATCTGCGGGTGGTGCATCAGAGGGTCACCGTCACCTTGTCGCGGGCGGAACGCCGGGCCGCTTCCAGTACGTCGAGTGCGGCGGCCGCCTCGACGGCGGTCACCGGGTTGGGGCCGGCGCCGGTCAGGGCCGCGGCCACGGCCGCGTAGTAGGCGGGGTAGTCGCCGGGGAGGGTCGGTACGGGGCGGCCGCCGCCGGTCAGCGGGGATTCCCCGGAACCGATCCGGCCCCACAGGGCCTCAGGTTCGGCGCCCCACCGGGGACCGGGACGCAGGCCCTCCCTGAGGGCGGCCTCCTGCGGGTCGAGGCCGTACTTCACATAGCCCGCCTGCGAGCCGAGCACCCGGAAGCGCGGGCCGAGCTGGGCGGTCGTGGCGGAGACGTAGAGGTGGGAGCGGACGCCGTTCGCGTGCGTGAGGGCGAAGAAGGTGTCGTCGTCCGTCTCCGCGCCGGGGCGGCGGACGTCCGTCTCGGCGTACACCTCGGTGACCGGGCCGAACAGGACCATGGCCTGGTCGACGACATGGCTGCCGAGGTCGTACAGCAGACCTCCGATCTCTGCGGGGTCCCCGGACTCGCGCCAGCCGCCCTTCGGCTGCGGGCGCCAGCGCTCGAAGCGGGACTCGAAGCGCCATACGTCGCCCAGCTCGCCCTTCTCCAGCAGGCCGCGCAGGGTCAGGAAGTCGTTGTCCCAGCGGCGGTTCTGGAAGACCGACAGCAGCAGGCCCCGCTCCTCGGCGAGGACGGCCAGCTCGCGCGCCTCGGCCGCGGTGCCGGCGACCGGCTTGTCGACCACGACCGGCAGACCCGCCGCGAGCGCGGCGGTGGCGAACGGCACGTGCGTCTTGTTCGGCGACGCGACGACGATCAGGTCCAGCTCGCCGGCGCGGTCGAACAGCTCATCGATGTCGCCGGCGACGCGGACGTCCGGGAACTCGGCGCGGGCCTGCTCCTGCCGCTCGGGGTTCGAGGTGACCACCGTGTCCAGGGTCAGGCCCTCGGTGGCGGCGATCAGCGGGGCGTGGAAGACGGAGCCTGCGAGGCCGTAGCCGATCAGGCCGACGCGGAGGGGGGTACCAGTCATGCGTCCTACTTTCGCAACGCTGTTGCCAAAGTGCAAGCGGCGGGGAGAATGGAGGGGATGGGTGGCGTGAACAGGACGAAGACGTGAACGTGACGGCGAGCGGGACGAGCGGGACGAGCGGGACGAGTGGGACGACGGGCGGGACGAGTGGGAGCGATCAGGTGCGGACGCAGACGGGGCGGTCCGCGGGGCGGGGCGCGGGGCACGGCGCCGGGCGAGGTGCGGGGCAGAGCCCGGGGCAGCGCGGCCCGGTGGGCGCGAATCTGCTCGCGGTGCGGTCGCACAACACCGCGCTCGTGCTCGACCTGCTGCGCGGCGCCGGCGCGGAGGGGATCAGCCGGCTGGAGCTGGCCGAACGGACGGGGCTGACCCCCCAGGCCGTCAGCAAGATCACCGCGCGGCTGCGGGAGGAGGGCTTCGCTGCGGAGGCCGGCCGCCGGGCCTCCACCGGAGGCAAGCCGCGCACCGTGCTGCGACTGGTGCCGGAGGCCGGGCATGCGGTGGGGGTCCACCTGGACCGCGACGAGCTGCGGGTCGTACTGGCCGACCTGGACGGCGCGGTGGTGGGGGAGCGGCGCGGGACGGTCGGCCTGGGGGGCGGAGCGCAGGCCGTGCTGCGGTCGGTCGCCGAGGAGGTGACCGGGCTGGTGGAGGAGGCTCTCGGGGGTGACGGCAGGGGGCACCTGGAGGGTGGCCGGGAGCGTGAGGGCGGTGACCGGGGGCTCGGGGAGGTCGGGCTCGGGGAGGTCCCGTCGCTCCTCGGGGTCGGGGTCGCCCTGCCGGGGCCACTCGACCACGCGCGAGGGGTGCTGCACAGGGTCACCGGGTTCCCGGAGTGGGACGGGTTTCCGCTGCGGGACGCGCTCGCCGAGCGGCTCGGGGTGCCGGTCGTGGTGGACAAGGACACGAACGCGGCGGCGCTCGGGCTCTCGGTGCGCGGTGAGGGCGGGTCCTTCGCCTACCTCCACCTCGGTACGGGGCTGGGGGCCGGCCTCGTGATCGGCGGACGTGTGCACCGGGGGGCGCGGACCGGGGCCGGGGAGTTCGGACACCAGGTGATCCAGCTGGACGGGCCCCTGTGCGGGTGCGGGAACCGGGGGTGCATGGAGGTGCTGTGCCTCGCCGCCGTCGCGCGGGGACAGGTCGAGGAGGCGGCGCGGGTGCTGGGCGAGGGCGCCGGCAACCTGGTGGGTCTGCTGGACATCGACCTCGTCCTGCTCGGCGGACGCACCATCGCCTCGGCTCCGGACACGTACGTCCACGGAGTCTGCGAGGTCCTCACGGCTCGGGCCCGGCGGGAGGGGA
The DNA here is from genome assembly GCF_053595235.1 of Streptomyces sp. NPDC002520. Lineage (NCBI taxonomy): Bacteria > Bacillati > Actinomycetota > Actinomycetes > Kitasatosporales > Streptomycetaceae > Streptomyces > Streptomyces sp. NPDC002520. Next base: position 190,141 of record NZ_JBSFXG010000004.1, read on the forward strand.
TGCTCGGGGGGACGGTGCCCGTACGGGTGGCCCCGGGCGGGGACCGAGGAGTGGCCGAGGGAGCCGCCCAACTGCTGCTGGCCCCGGTTTTCGGACGAGCGGACAACTGAGGCGGCCGAGGAGGCCGTTCCCCGCCTTGCCACGCCTGGGCGGCCGGCGGGGCTGCAACCCCTGGGGGCGCGGGGAACTCCGCGACCGGCCACCATGCGCCCGACCCTGCGAACTCCGTACCCGCTACCTCGGCCTCCGCTGATCGAGCGAACTTGGGCCCGCCCTCGGAGTGGCATCCCCAGCTGCCCGCCCCACCCAGCAGGGTTATGTGTTTATGCGATTGCCCCCGCCCTCACCCCCACCCCTGCTTGGCCTCCCCTTCTGCCTCGCCGCAGCCGCCGCCCTCGCTCCCCTCTCGCCGGCCCTCGCCCACGCGGAGACCTCCTCCTGCTCCGCACCCGGCGACCGCGCCTTCCCCGTGACCGCCGGCATCCGCGGCGGCCCCGCCTCCTACGAGGCCGGCGGCGGCTACGGCACCTGGTACATCGACCTCACCAACACCACCCGGCAGACCTGTACCGACGTCCACCCGGTCGTCGTCCTCGTCGACGACAAACGCAGCCTGAAGCCGTCGCAGCCCAAGCTGGACTTCTACGACGGCTCCCACGCCAGGCCCGTCCGCTTCGAGACCACCGACGAGCAGGAACTGGTCGGCGTGCTGGACGCGGACGGGTTCCGCGGGTTCACTGTGGCGGCCGGCAAGACCGTCAGCGTCAAGGTGAGACTCGCCCTCACCTCCGACACCGCCCCCGACCACGTCACCGCCAACGCCGCCGTCGTCCAGCGCCGCGGCCAGGACGGCGACTGGATCGGCGAGTCCAACGAGTACCGCTTCGAAGTCGCCGACGAGCAGGACGCGCAAGGGAACGGAGACACGGGGGAGGCGGAGGAACCGAACAGGTCCGAGGACTCGGACGGCACACAGGACGCGGACGGCACACAGGACTCGGACGGCACGGGGACCGGGTCGGCCCACACCCCCTCCGGCAACCCGCCCGGCAACCCCTCCGGCGACCCCTCCGACAAGTCGTCCGGATCCGACACCCCCGTCGGCGCGTCCCCCACCGCCACCTCCCCCGGCGCCTCCATCAGCACCGGCACAGGCACCGGCACCGGCACCACCAGCCTCAACCCCGGCACCACCTCCACCCTCACCCCCCGCCCCAACCCCGACTCACCCTCGGACCCGCCCCTCCCCTTCGCCGACGACGCCCAGGAAGCCGGCGAACGCGCGCGCGAACTCGCCAGTACCGGACCCGATTTCACGCGCGGTGTCCTCGCGTCCGCCATCGCCCTCCTCGCCGTCGGCGGCGCCGTCCTCGCGCTGACCCGCAGGCGTCGCTGACCAGCGCTCTGACCAGCGACCCGACCGGCGCTCTGACCAGCGCCTTGACCAGTTCGTCGACCCGCACGCCCCCCCCACCGCACGCCGCCCCCGCCCCGCCCAGCCCCCGTCCGCTCTCTGCTCCCTCCCCGCCCCCTCCCCGCGCTCTCCGGGCCCCGCCCGTGCGGCAGTTCCTCGCCATCTCAGCACCCCATCCGCCCTCGACCCCGTCTCATCTGCGACGATCGTCTGCGTGGACTACCCGAACGACCAGGCCCCCGGCGCCCCCGTCCGCTCCGGCATTCCCGAGCACGGGCGCATTCCGAAGTACTACGCGGTGAAGGCGCGACTCGCCGCGCTGCTCGAGGAGTTGGGGGAGGGCGGCCTCATCCCGACCGAGCGGGACCTCGCCGAGCGGTACGACGTGGCCCGCGAGACCGTGCGGCAGGCAGTACGGGAGCTGGTGCTGGAGGGGCGCCTGCAGCGGCGGGGCCGTGGCACCGTCGTCGCCGGGCCGAAGCTGGCCCAGCCGCTGTCGCTCGCGAGCTACACCGAGGGCGTCCGCAGGCAGGGCCGTACCCCCGGTCGTACCCTCGTCACCCTCGACAGCTTCCCGTGCCCGGCGCCCCTGGCGGCCGAGACCGGCCTCATCCGGGGCGAACCCGTCTGGCACCTGGAGCGCGTGCTGCTCGCCGACGACGAGCGGGTCGGTCTGGAGAGCACGTACGTCGCCGTCGAGCGGGTGCCGGGTCTCGACCGGGACTTCGACCCCGACTCCTCCTTCTACGCCTACCTCAAGGCCCAGGGCATCGCCTGCGGTGACGCCGACGAGCGCATCGAGACCGTGCTGGCCACCCCGCGCGAGGCCCTTCTCATCGGCACCCCGCCCGCCCTGCCGATGCTGCTGATCCACCGCATCTCCCGGGACACGGACGGCCGGCCGCTGGAGCGTGTGCGCTCCCTCTACCGGGGCGACCGGTTCTCCTTCACCACGCATCTCGAGGGCTGAGGGTCCACCGCGCACGTCGAGGGCCATCGAGGGCCGTCGAGGGCCTGTTCCGCCCGCCTCACCAGGTGATGACGCCCGGCTCAGGGGTTCGATAACGGCTTGAATCCGCCTATCGGCACCCCTGTTATGTCTCAGAAAGATAACGGGTCTAGCCCAAAAGTGACGGGTCGTTCACCCTCTCGTTGTCATCCGGACCCTTCCGGTTACCCGACTCCGAGGAGTGTTTGACCCGTGAGAGTGACAATCGTTGGAGCAGGCGTCGTGGGCACCATGCACGCCTGGCATGCAGTGGAACGCGGCCATCAGGTCGTCCAGATCGAGCGTGAGGCGGAGGCTCGCGGCGCATCGCTGCGCAATTTCGGCCAGATCTGGGTCAGTGGACGTGCGGGTGGGGAAGAGCTGGACACCGCGCTGCGGGCGCGGGAGCTGTGGGAGGGGATCGGCGCGCGGGTGCCCGCGCTCGGGTTCCGGGCCAACGGCTCCCTGACCCCGGTGCGCGGCGACCTCGAGCTCGCGGTCGCCGAGGCCGCCGTGGCCCGCCCCGACGCCGCCGCCCGTGGCTACAAGCTGCTGACCCCCAGCGAGGCGCGGGCCATCAACCCCGCCCTGCGCGGTGAGTTCACCGCCGCCCTCCACTGCGAGCGCGACGCCGCCGTCGAGCCCCGCACCGCCCAGCGCGCCCTGCGCGCCGAGCTGCTGAAGTCCCCGAACTACACCTTCCTGCCGGGCCGCGAGGTGCGCGAGGTGGTCGGCGCCGGCAGCGTGCGCGACGACCACGGCGACGTGCACCACGCCGACGCCGTCGTGCTGTGCACCGGCGCCTGGCTCGGCGGACTCGTCCGCGAGCTGGCCGGGCCCGACCTGCCCGTGCGCCGCGTCCGGCTCCAGATGATGCAGACCGATCCGCTGGGCGAGCCGCTCACCACCTCGGTCGCGGACGCCGACAGCTTCCGGTACTACCCGGCCTACGCCTCCGCGGAGCTGGACGCGCTCAACGCCGGCCAGGCGCAGACGCGGACCGCCGCCGACCACAAGATGCAGCTGCTCATGGTGCAGCGCGCCGACGGCGGCCTGACCATCGGCGACACCCACGAGTACGAGCACCCCTTCGCCTTCGACACCCTCGAGGACCCCTACGACCACCTCACCGAGGTCGTCGAGTCCCTCCTCGGCCGGCCGCTGCCGAAGATCCGCCGCCGCTGGGCCGGTGTGTACGCGCAGTGCACCGACACGAGCCGGATCGTGCACCGCCAGCAGGTGAGCGACGGTGTCTGGCTGGTCACCGGGCCCGGCGGGCGCGGCATGACCTGCTCGCCCGCGATAGCCGAAACCACCGCGAACGAACTGGGCTGGTGAAAGAGTTGACCACCGACATCCGCGACATCCACGACATCCGCGACACCCGCGATATCCGTCTCGTCGTCCTCGACATGGCGGGCACCACCGTCGCCGACGGCGGCCTCGTCGAGCGCGCCTTCGAGGCGGCCGCCGCCGAGCTGGGCGTCGAGCCCGGCTCCGCCGACCACGCCGAGAAGCTGGACTACGTCCGCGCCACCATGGGCGAGTCCAAGATCTCCGTCTTCCGGCACCTGTTCGGCGACGAGGACCTCGCCCAGCGCGCCAACGCCGCCTTCGAGAAGGCGTACGGCGACCTCGTCGACGCCGGGCTCATCGCCCCGGTCCCCGGTGCCCGCGAGGCCATCGAGGCGATACTCGCCGACGGCCGTACCGTCGTCCTGACCACCGGCTTCGCCCGGGTCACCCAGGACGCCATCCTGGCCGCGCTCGGCTGGCAGAACCTCGTCCCGCTCACCCTGTGCCCGGCCGACGCCGGCGGGCGCGGGCGGCCGTACCCGGACATGGTCCTGGAGGCCTTCGTGCGGACCAAGGCCGCCGAGGACGTCCGGCAGGTCGCCGTCGTCGGCGACACGTCCTACGACGTGCTCAGCGGCGTACGCGCCGGAGCGGGCCTCGTCGCCGGTGTCCGCACCGGCGCCCACGGCGACGACACCTTCCGGGAGGCGGGCGCCTCCCACGTCCTGGACTCCGTCGCCGACCTGCCCGCGCTGCTCACGGGAGCCCGGTGAGATGGGTATCCGCTTCGACTCCGTCACGGTCGCCTACGACGGCAACGTCGTCCTCGACTCGCTCGACCTGACCGTCGAGCCCGGCGAGGTCATGGCGCTCCTCGGGCCGTCCGGATCCGGCAAGACCACCGCGCTGCGGGCGGTCGCCGGGTTCGTACGGCCCGCCTCCGGGCGCGTGTTCCTCGGCGACCGGGACGTGACGGACCTGCCGCCGCACCAGCGCGGCATCGGCATGGTCGTCCAGCAGTACGCCCTCTTCCCGCACATGCGGGTGGACGAGAACGTGGCCTTCGGACTGAAGGCCCGCAAGACCCCCAAGGGCGAGATCCGGCAGCGGGTCGCCGAGGCGCTGGAGATGACCGGCATGGCCTCCTACGCCCGCCGCCATCCGCGGGAGCTGTCCGGCGGCCAGCAGCAGCGCATCGCCATCGCCCGCGCGCTCGCCATCCGGCCGGACGTGCTGCTCCTGGACGAGCCGCTGTCCGCGCTGGACGCCCAGCTGCGCTCCGGGATGCTGGCCGAACTGGCCCGGCTGCACCGGGAGCTGCCGGACGTGTCGATGCTGTACGTCACCCACGACCAGGTCGAGGCGCTCACGCTGGCCGACCGGATCGCGGTGATGGACAAGGCGCGGCTGCAGGCCTGCGGGACGCCGCGGGAGCTGTACCGCTCCCCGGCCAACGAGTTCACCGCCTCCTTCGTGGGCGGCGCGAACCTGGTCCCGGTGACCGTCGGGGACGGGTACGTCTCCTTCGCGGGCATCGAGCTGAAGGTCGGCACCGACGGGGTGCTCCCCGGGGCGCGGGCCACACTGTGCGTACGGCCGCACCTGGTCGGGCTCGGCGAGGGCCCCAACCGGGTCGTCGGCACCGTCACCGAGATCCAGTGGCGCGGCGCCACGCACCGGCTGTACGTCGACGTCGACGGGCACACGGTCATGGCGGACCTGCTGGAGCTGAAGAACCCGCCGTGGCTCGGCGACGAGGTGTCCCTGCACTTCGCTCCCGAGGACGCGGTGCTGCTGCCCGCGGGAGTCAGCCATGGCTGAGGCCGTACAGAAGGCGGGCGTCGTGTCCGGCCGGTCGCGGCCGGGCGGCAGCCGCGACGCGAACGTCGCCCGCTCGACCGGGGTGCGGCTGCTGTGGGCGCTGCCCCCGGTGGCCCTCCTCGCCCTCTTCTTCCTCTACCCCCTCGCCCTCGTCGTCCAGCAGTCCTTCCAGCCGGACAGCGGCGGCACCTCCCTGCAGCCGTACACCGACGTCTTCGCCTCGGAGGCGTTCCGGCACGCGCTGTGGACCACCGTCTGGCTGGCGCTGGCCTCCACCGTGGGGTGCGTGGTCCTCGGGTTCCTGCTGGCGCTGGTCATCGCGTTCGTGCCGTTCCCCGGGGCGAAGGCGGTGGCGCGGTTCATCGACGTGTTCCTGTCCTTCCCGTCCTTCCTGATCACGCTGGCGCTGCTGTTCATCTACGGCAGTGTCGGCATGGCCAACGGGCTGTGGACGGACGTCACGGGCGCGGCGAACGGACCCTTCCAGTTCCTGACCACGCCCTGGGGCGTGCTGCTGGCGGAGGTCACCTACTTCACGCCGTTCGTGATGCGGCCGCTGCTCGCCGCCTTCTCCCAGCTGGACACCGCCCAGCTGGAGGCGGCCAGTTCGCTCGGCGCCCGAGCCCCCCGCATCGTGCGGCAGGTGATCCTGCCCGAGGCGCTGCCCGCGCTCGCGGCCGGCGGCAGCCTCGTCCTGGTGCTCTGCCTCAACGAGTTCGGCATCGTGCTGTTCACCGGCGCCAAGGGCGTCACGACCCTGCCGATGCTCGTCTACAGCAAGGCGATCCTCGAGTCCGACTATCCGGGCGCGTGCGTGGTCGCCGTCGTCAACGTCCTGATCTCCGTGGGTCTGTACGGCCTCTACCGGGTGGTGAGCCGTCGTGCTGGTGCATAGCCGCAAGGCCAAGTGGGCCGCGTGGACGGTGTTCCTCGTCCTCTTCCTGCCCCTGTTCGCGCTGCCCCTCCTGGTCGTCCTGGGTGCCTCCTTCGCCACCCACTGGTCCAGCGTCCTGCCCTCGGGCCTGACCTTCGACCACTACCGCACCGCCACCCGCGGCGAGTCCCTCCAGGCCCTGACCACCAGCCTGGTCACCGCCGTCACCGCGAGCCTGCTCGCGCTGGCCGCCGGCACCTGGGCCGCGCTGGCCGGAGCGAGCCTGAAGAAGCGCTACCGCCGGGTGCTGGACGCGCTGTTCGTCCTGCCGGTCGCCGTGCCGTCGGTCGTGGTCGGACTGTCGGTGCTGGTGGCCTTCTCCAAGCCGCCGATCCTGCTCAACGGCACCCGGTGGATCGTGATCCTCGCCCACACCGTGCTGGTCACCGCCTTCGCCTACCAGTCCGTGTCGGCGGCGATCACCCGCCTCGACCCGGCGTACGAGCAGGCCGCCGCCTCCCTCGGCGCCCGGCCCGCGTACGTCCTGTGGCGGGTGCGGCTGCCGCTCCTGCTGCCGTCGCTCACCGCCGCAGCCGGCCTCTGCTTCGCCCTCTCCATGGGCGAGCTGAGCGCCACGATGATGCTCTACCCGCCCGACTGGACCCCCCTCCCCGTCCTCATCTACGCGGCCACCGACCGCGGCGCCCTGTTCGCGGGCTCCGCCGTCGCCGTGGTCCTCATGGCGGCGACCCTCCTCGTCCTGTTCGCCGTCTCCCGCATCCGCACCCGCGCCTCCTACCGCTGACCCTGCCGCTCCGCTCCTCACCACCCCTTTCGCCGCAAGGAGTTCACCCCGTCATGCCCAGGAACACCCTCAAGCTCGCCATAGCCGTCTCCCTCGTCGCCACCCCGCTGCTGTCCGCCTGCGGTGGCTCCTCCTCCGCCGCCTCCGACGAGAAGGTCGTCACCGTCTACAGCGCCGACGGCCTCAAGGGCGAGAACGGCGACGGCTGGTACGACAAGGTCTTCGCCGACTTCGAGAAGAAGACCGGCATCAAGGTCAAGTACGTGGAGGGCGGCTCCGGCGAGATGGTGCAGCGCGCCGTCCGCGAGAAGAACAACCCGCAGGCAGACGTGCTGGTCACCCTGCCGCCGTTCATCCAGCAGGCCGGCGGCAAGGGCCTGCTGGAGAAGTACGAGCCGAAGGGCTCCGTGCAGGTCAGCGGCGCCGACAAGGCGCCCGACGGCACCTGGACCTCGATCGTCAACAACTACTTCGGCTTCATCTACAACAAGAAGGAGCTGAAGCAGGCCCCCACCACCTGGGAGCAGCTGCTCGACGGCAAGTTCAAGAACAAGCTCCAGTACTCCACCCCGGGTGTCGCCGGTGACGGCACGGCCGTCCTGATCAAGGCGATGCACGACTTCGGCGGCAAGGACGCGGCCCTCGCCTACCTGAAGAAGCTCCAGGCCAACAACGTCGGCCCGTCCGCCTCCACCGGCAAGCTCGCCCCCAAGGTGGACAAGGGCGAACTGCTCGTCGCCAACGGCGATGTGCAGATGAACTACGCCCAGTCCAAGGACATGCCGGGCCTCGGCATCTGGTTCCCGGCCACGAAGGGCGGCAAGCCCACCACGTTCGCCCTGCCCTACGCGGCCGGCCTGGTCACCAAGGCCCCGCACAGCGAGAACGGCAAGAAGCTGCTCGACTTCATGCTCGACCAGAAGCAGCAGCAGGAGGTCAGCGAGATCGGCGGCGGCTTCAGCGCCCGCCAGGACGTCAAGGCCACCGACGCCAACGCCGTCGCGCTCGCCAAGGTGATGGACGGCGTGGACATCTTCACGCCGGACTGGACCGACGTCTCCGGCAACCTCACCACCTACGTCGAGGACTGGAAGTCCGCCACCGGCAGCTGATCCGCGCCGACAGCCCGTCCGACGCGCGACGCCCCCGGGACCACCGGGGGCGTCGCCATGTCCGCACCGGGGTCAGGACCCGGACCTCCTGATTAGGCTGTGGGCGTCGGTACGCCGTGGTTCCGGCGCCCCCAACTTTCTCGACCTTACGCACGCCAGGAGACGCACACATGGCAGACCGCAAGCCCATCGAGTCGTGGCTCACCGACATGGACGGTGTCCTGATCCACGAGGGCGTCCCGATCCCCGGCGCCGACGCCTTCGTGAAGAAGCTGCGCGAGTCCGGCCGGCCCTTCCTGGTGCTCACCAACAACTCCATCTACACCGCCCGCGACCTGCACGCCCGGCTCCAGCGGATGGGCCTGGAGGTGCCGGTCGAGAACATCTGGACCTCGGCGCTCGCCACCGCCCAGTTCGTGGACGACCAGCGGCCCGGCGGCACCGCCTACGTCATCGGCGAGGCCGGCCTGACCACCGCCCTGCACGACGTCGGCTACATCCTCACCGACCACGACCCCGACTTCGTGATCCTCGGCGAGACCCGCACCTACTCGTTCGAGTCCCTGACCAAGGCCGTGCGCCTCATCAACGACGGCGCCCGGTTCATCGCCACCAACCCGGACAACGTCGGCCCCTCCACCGAGGGCGACCTGCCCGCCACCGGCTCGGTCGCCGCCCTGATCACCGCCGCGACCGGCAAGAAGCCGTACTTCGTCGGCAAGCCCAACCCGCTGATGATGCGGGCCGGACTCAATGTGATCGGCGGCCACTCGGAGACCTCCGCGATGATCGGCGACCGCATGGACACCGACGTCCTCGCGGGCCTGGAGGTCGGCATGCGCACCTTCCTGGTGCTGACCGGTGTCACCCAGCCCGAGGACATCGACCGCTACCCGTTCCGTCCCTCCCGGATCGTCGACTCCATCGCGGACCTGGTCGACATGGTCTGAGCGGGGAGCGGAGAGGGGCGGGGAGCAGGGCCCGCCGGACATCGAGCCACCCGTATGGAGCAAACGTGCGCCTCCCGAGGATGCGGAGGCGCACGGTACGGGGGAGCCTCCCAATATCTGGAGGTTTCACGATGGGCTCACTTCGCCTCACTCTCAGTACCGGAATTCTCGCCGTCGCCGCACTCACCCCGGCGGCCCATGCGGCGGACGGGGGCACGAACGAAGGGGGAGTCACCGTGTCCCCGGCCTCCCCCGCCCCGGGCACCGACGTGTCACTACGGGTGCGCGGCTGCCCGGGATCACAGGGCACCGCCGTCTCGGACGCGTTCGTCTCCGACGCCCGGCTGACCGGCGCCCAGGGCGCGCTGGGCGGCGACACCCGGGTCCGCTCCTCGCTGGAGCCCGGCGCGTACGACGTCCGAGTCAGCTGCGGCGGCTCCTCCTTCACCGAGCGGATGACGGTCGCGAACCGTGCCGACGGCCAGTCCGGGCGGACCCCGGGCCAGTCGTCGGCCGACGAGCCGGACGCGCTGTCCTCACCCGCCGCCCCCGTCCACGCGGGCGGCGGCGGCACCGCCCCGGGCGGTCCCGCGGCGCAGGACGACGCCGCCGAGCGCGGCGCCGCCCAGTTCGCCACGGTGGCCACCACCGGGTCCGGGCCCGACACCGCCCAGGGCGTGACGGGCCTGGCGCTCGCCGGATGTGCCGCGGCCGCCGTCGGGGTGCTCAGGGCCCGCCGGAGCCGCGGCACGGACTGAGGGGGCCCGCGCTGCCATGTCCGACGACCAGGGCCGCGCCACCGGTACCGGGCGTCTGATCACGGTCCTCGCCTGGGCCGTCCTGCTGTGCGGGCTGTGGCTGTGGGGCCGTGACCTGACCGGCCTTCCGGCCGGCCCCGCCCGCGGCGACGTGGCCGGCCTCGGGTCCCTCCAGCTGCCCTCCCCGGCCGAGCCGATGGGCACCGCGCTCCCGCAACGCGTGGACATCCCGGAACTGGGCATCCAGGCCCCGGTGGTGGCCCGCGGCCTCGACTCCCGGGGCGCCGTCGACCCGCCGCCCTTCGACCAGCCCGGCGTCGTCGGCTGGTACCGCGACGGGGTCACACCGGGCGAGGCCGGCCCCGCGCTCCTGGTCGGACACGTCGACACCGAGACCCGACGCGCCGTCTTCTACCAGCTCAGCACCCTCAAGCCCGGCGAGACGGTCCGGGTGGTCCGCTCCGACGGCAAGGTCGCCGAGTTCACCATCGACGACGTACGGGTCCTGCCCGTCGACCACTTCGACGCCCAGCTCGCCTACGGCCCCCGCGTCCCCGGCCGCGCCGAGCTGCGGCTGATCACCTGCGGCGGCACCTTCGACCGTGCGAGCCACAGCTACACGGCCAACGTGGTCGTCTCGGCGTACCTCACCGGCGCCACCTCCTGAGTCACCCGCGCGCCCTCGTGTCCGGCTCTCCCTCTCAACTGCCGTACGCCATCGGCACGTTGGACGGTCAGGGTGCCGCGCCGTCCCGGCGTGACCGCGGGACGCGACATGCGGTGCTCAGCGATCGGAGGTGGCGACGGGGGACAGCCGTGCGCGGATGTCGCCGAAGTGGTCCCTTATGGCCCGCTCCGCTCGTACGGAGTCGCCGGACCCGGTGGAAGGGTTCGGGGGTGTGTGGGGGTGTGGGGGGGGCGGAGCCCCCACCGCGCGCGGCGCAGCCGCGCCGACAACAGAGATGGCGAGCCAGGTCCGCGTTTTCCGCGGACGTGGCTCGCCATCGTCATCGTGCGCCGCCAGGGACTCGAACCCCGGACCCGCTGATTAAGAGTCAGCTGCTCTAACCAACTGAGCTAGCGGCGCCTGCTGACAGGAAAACTCTACATGACCAGGGAGGGTGCTCCCGACCGGCGGACGGCCTCCCGCTGTTCCCGCGGTGTGCGCCCCCGGGTGGCCGTACATCATTCGGACCGTCAACATGCGCGCCCCGCGGACAGTTGTGAAACTGATCAACGTGCACACTCGCGGACATATCCACCCCGAATGTGAGGCAGATCGCATGGGCGCTCCGGTCTTCGAGGAATTCGATCCCGCGAGCGACTGTGTCTGCCCCGGCTGCGCCCACGTCCGACGGACGGCCCCTCGCCCGCTGCCCGGCCGCCCTGGCGCTCCCCCCGCGGTCCGGGGCGCCATGGTCGTGGCCGCCGCCGCGTCCGCCGCCCTCGGCGCGGTGTCCCCGGCCGCCGCCCAGACCGCTCCCCACTCCCCGCCCCGCCCCGGCGTCACCAGGACGGACGGAGAGTCCGACACCCCGCAGGGCCCCAAGGCCCCGCTGCACGGCCAGGCCGGCAGGCCGGCCAGGCCCTCGACCACCAAGACCCCTGCCACCACCCGCACCGCGATCATCAACCGGGCCAAGATCTGGGTCGCCGCGAAGGTGCCGTACAAGACGACCGACTACTGGCCGGACGGGTACCGGCAGGACTGCTCGGGCTATGTGTCCATGGCCTGGGGGCTGGGGGCGAACGAGTGGACGGGCAGCCTGGCCCAGTTCGGCGTGAAGATCACCAAGGATGAGCTGCAACCCGGCGACATGCTGCTCTTCCACAACAAGAACAACCCCCAGAAGGGATCCCACGTCGTGATCTTCGGCGGCTGGACGGACTACACGCACACCTACTACAAGGTGTACGAGCAGACGCCGCCGCGCACCCGCTCCCAGCCCACCCCGTACCAGTACTGGACCAATGCCACCAAGTACGTCCCCTACCGCTACAAGGGGCTCACGAAGGGCACGGCGGGCGCACAGTCGGGCACCGGCACCACCGCGGTCCCCTATCCGGGTGCGTCGTACTTCGGCCCCGGTGCCGACAACAAGTACGTGACCATGCTCGGTGAGATGCTCGTGGCCCGGGGCGCCGGCTCCTACTACAAGAAGGGCCCCGGCCCGGCCTGGAGCGAGGCCGACCGGCAGGCGACACAGGCGTTCCAGAAGGCCCAGGGCTGGACCGGCGCGGACGCCGACGGACTGCCGGGCCCTGGCACCTGGGAACTCCTGGTGGCCGGCCGGGGCAAGGGCATCGCAGCCCGCACGGGCTCCCCCGGGCAGCCCGCCTCGCACGGTGTGCCCGGTTATCCCGGCCGGAACTACTTCCGGCCGGGCGTGGAGAACAGTTACGTCACCCAGCTGGGGCGGCAGTTGGTGAAGAAAGGGTTCGGCAGGTTCTACGAGACAGGGCCCGGTCCGGTCTGGGGCGAGGCGGACCGGCGGGCCGTGGAGGCCTTCCAGCGCGGCCAGGGCTGGCGCGGCGGCGCGGCGGACGGCTACCCGGGGCCCGAGACCTGGCGCCGGCTGTTCGCGTAGGCCGCCTCCGCCGGGCGGTCACTCACGCGGGCGGTCCGGCACGCCGTCCGCGTGGTCCGTCCCCAGGGGCACCCTCGCGCGGGCGGCGCATCCCGACCCCCGTTCTCAATCCCTTGTCATGAAGCATCTGGCGCGGAGGCTGGAGGCACGCATGAGTACGAGTACGACCACGTCACACACGCCCGAGCCCGAGGAACTTCCGGACGGTATGCCGCTCGCCACGGGCACGACCACCCGTCCACCCCGGCTCATCCAGAACGAGATCACCACCGAGATCCCCGTCCATCTGCTCTTCCGTGACGAACCCGCCCCCGCGTCCGTGCCGTTGAAGCCCGCCGTGGTGGGCCGCCGGCAGGGCACCGGTGAGCAGCCGCGCCTGGGGCACCGGGTGGCCCCGGTGCGCGGCCGCCCGGTGCCCCAGGTCGACCCGGAGCTGGTGGAGCGGCCGGCCCGGGTGCTGCCCGGCGCGGCCGGGGTGTTCGCCGGGATGAGCGGCATCGCCGGCTGCCTGGCCACCTCCTGGTGGGCGGGGGTGCTGCCGCCGCTCGCGGTCGAGGCGCTGCGCCTGCCGGCCTCCACCGGCTCGGGGCTCGGCCCCGCGCAGTGGGCGGCGTACGCCGGGGCCGGGGCGCTCGGGCTGGCCGGCTTCGGCGGGCTGGCCCGGGGCAGGACCGGACGGGCCTGGGTGCTCGGTCTGTTCGGCCGCTACCAGGGCACGGTCCGCCGTACCGGCCTGCTCTGGGTGAACCCGTTGCTGCGCCGCCGCCGGGCGGACGTACGGCTGCGGCACTGGCGCAGCGAGTCGATGCCGGCGGCGGACGCGAACGGGGTCGCGCTGCGGGTGGTCGTGCTGGTGGTGTGGCGGGTGCGGGACACCGCGCGGGCGCTGCTCGGGGTCGAGGAGCACGAGCGGTATCTGCGCGAGTGCGTGGAGGCGGTCCTGGCCCGGGTGCCGGTGGAGCCGCCGGGCGGGGTGCGGGGCGTGCGGGACGTGGCGGGGGAGGCGCTGACCCGGCTGGTGGCGGCGGACGCGGCGCCGGCCGGTCTTCAGGTGTTCTCGGTGCAGCCGCTGCGGGCCGAGTACGACCCCGAGGTCGCCGCCGCGATGCACCGGCGCCGGATCGCCGCGCTGGACGCGCAGCAGCGGTCCGTCATGCTCAACTCGGTCGTGGACTCGGTGGAGGACACGGTGACCCGGCTGACCGTGCGCGGGCTCGTCCAACTCGACGACTACGAACGCAAGCTCCTGGTCCGGGATCTGACGGTGGCGTTCTGCTCGGGTCGCGGGGAGCCGACGTGACCGGGCCGGCGGCCGGAACCGGGCAGTCGACGGCCGGGACCGGGCACGCGACCGATTCCGCAATCGGTATGGACGTGTTCAATTGACGGTAATAATCTGAGACTTGGTCTAGACCTACCGCACAGCTCAGCTCAGTGAACATCCCCCACGTTCTCCAGGAGCGACAGCATGCGCACCAAGACCAGATTGTCCGCGTTATCCGCGGCCGTGCTGGGCGTGGTGACCGCCGGAGCCTTCGTGCTCTCCACCGGCGGCGCCAGCGGGCACGGCTACACCGACCTCCCCATCAGCAGGCAGAAGCTCTGCCAGAACGGCACCGTGACGAACTGCGGCGACATCCAGTGGGAGCCGCAGAGCGTCGAGGGCCCCAAGGGCTTCCCGGCCGCCGGCCCCGCCGACGGCCAGATCTGCAACGGCGGCCTGAGCCGCTTCGCCCAGCTCAGCTCGGATCGGACGCCGTCCGGCGGGGCCTGGCCCACCACGAGGGTGACCGGCGGTCAGTCGTACACCTTCCGCTGGCAGTTCACCGCCATGCACGCCACGACGGACTTCAAGTACTACGTCACCAAGCCGGGCTGGAACCAGAACCACGGCCTGTCCCGCTCGGACCTCAACCTCACCCCGTTCCTGACGGTGCCGTACAACGGCCAGCGCCCGCCGGCCACCCTCAGCCACAGCGGCACCCTGCCGTCCGGGCTGAGCGGTCACCACGTCATCCTCGCGGTGTGGACGATCGCCGACACGGGCAACGCGTTCTACGCCTGCTCCGACGTCACCTTCTGATCCCCCCTCGGGTAGGGTCCGCGTGCGCCGGTACGGCCGGTTCCGGTCTGATCCCCGGCGCACGCGAGTCCTGACAACCGACGTACGGGGGTACGCGCGCCATGGGCGCCTTCTTCAACATATGCATGCTCTTCCTGCTCGGCGTCATCGTCGCGACCGCGGTGGGACTGGTCCGCCGCACGCGGCAGCGGCGGGCCGCCTGGGAGAGCGGTCTGACCGCGCAGGCCCGGGTGGTGCGGGCGTGGGTCACCACCCAGTTCGTCGACAACGTGGCCCGCCGGGTGCAGTGGCACGAGTACGACTACACCACCCAGGACGGCCGGGCCGTCCGCTTCAAGGAGGCCGGCGGCCCCCGCGACCGCGCCGAGGGCGAACTGGTCCTCGTCTACTACTCCCCGCACGAGCCGGACCGGGCCACCGCAGGCGAGCCCCAGGCCGGCAAGGACGCGGCGAGCACGGCCGTCTGGCTGGTCCTCCTCGTGGCCGCCGGGATCTTCCTGATCTACGAGTGGGCGTCGCTGTCCCGGTTCTGAGGGGCCCGCTCGCCGCGAGCGGCGACGGCGTGATGCCGGGGCCGGGCGAGCCGGTGGGCCGGGGCCCGAATCCCTTCGCGCGGTTCCTGCGGCCCAGCCGGGCCTCGGGACGAAGACGGCGCCCCGGTTCGTGCGGGTGGTGGAGCGGATGCCGGTGACGGCCACGGACAAGATCCACCGGGCGTTGCCGCGGCGGGAGGGGGTCCGGTGTACCGATCCGGTGTGGTGGAGGCCGCCGGGCGAGGACGCCTACCGGAGGCTGACCGCGAAGGACGCGGAGGACGCGGAGGACGCGGAGGGTGCCGAGGGTGCGGGGAATGCCGAAGGGCCCCTCGCTCGCGCGAAGGGCCCTTCTTCTGTGCGCCGCCAGGGACTCGAACCCCGGACCCGCTGATTAAGAGTCAGCTGCTCTAACCAACTGAGCTAGCGGCGCATGACTCCCGCCTTCCGCGGTTATTTCGTTCCGCGGTCGGCGACGAGAAAAATAATACCCGGTCCGAGAGGGTGCTCGTGACCACCGGACGCCCGGCTAGAGGGTCAGGGACAGCAGCAGCGGCGCCGCGCTGCGGTTGAGCGTGTCCGCGGCCCGCTTCAGCCGGTGCGCGTGCTCCACCGGCAGGGACAGGGCCAGGCAGCCGACCGAGGAGCCGGCCGTGATCGGGACGGCCGCGCAGACCGTGCCGACCGCGTACTCCTGGAGGTCCAGGACGGGCACCGTCGGCGGCTGGGCCTCCAGACGGGAGAGCAGCAGCTTGTCACTGGTGATGGTGCGCGAGGTGAGGCGTGGCATCTTGTGCCGGGAGAGGTGGTCGCGGCGGGCGTTGTGGTCCAGCTGGGTCAGCAGGCTCTTGCCGGCGGCGGTGGCGTGCGCGGAGCAGCGGAAGTCGACCCACTCGTTGACCGCCGGGGTGGCCGGACCGGCGGCGTACTGGGTGACCCGGACCTCGCCGTCCACGTACCGGCTGATGTAGACGGCCGCGCCGACGGAGTCCCGCAACCGGTCCAGGGTGTGCTGGAGCTTCTCGCGCAGGGCCCGCTCGCGGTCGTGCGCCGAGGTGAGCCGGCGCAGGGTGTCACCGGTGACGTACGCCCCGTCGGTGATCTGCTCGACGTAGCCCTCGCGGCGCAGCATCCGCAGCAGCGCGGTCAGCCGCTCGGCGCTCAGGCCGGTGTCACGCGCCAGCTCGGTGTCCGTGATGCCGGCGGAGTGACGGGCCACGGTCTCCAGTATGCGCAGGGCGTCCTGGGCCGAGTGGTACGGGGCGGTCGGCTCGTGCATCAGCGCCACGGTTTCCCCCTGCGCTCGCCTGTCTGTGGCCGCGAGATCCGGTCTGCGGATCGGTACCACGATAACGGGCAAAGGCCCTCCGGGGAGAGGGGGTTGGCGAGATTGTGCCGGCGCCGCCCCCTCCCATCTGGGACGGAGACCTTCCGGCATATGCCAGAGTCATCATCCAGTGTTCGGACCTCGGCTCTTTCGGCCTTCACGCCTCGTAGTCACAGCACCGCGCTCAGGAATTCCCGGGTGCGCTCCTGCTCCGGATCGCTGAAGATCTTCTCCGGCGGGCCCGCCTCGATGACCCGGCCCGAGTCGAACATCATCACCGTGTCGGAGACGTCCCGGGCGAAACCCATCTCGTGGGTCACGAACAGCATGGTGATGTCCGTGGAGCGGGCGATGTCCCTGAGCAGATCGAGGACGCCCGCGACCAGCTCCGGGTCGAGCGCGGAGGTCACCTCGTCCAGCAGCAGGATCTCCGGGCGCATGGCCAGCGCCCGCGCGATCGCCACCCGCTGCTGCTGGCCCCCGGAGAGCTGCGAGGGGTGCGCGTCGACCTTGTCGGACAGCCCGACCAGGTCGAGCAGCTCGCGCGCCCGCTGCTCGGCCTCCTCCTTGTCGAGCCCGAGGACGCTGACCGGCGCCTCCGTGATGTTCTGCAACACCTTCATGTTCGGGAACAGGTTGAACTGCTGGAAGACCATGCCGATCTTCCGGCGGGCCCCGCGCAGGTACTTCTCGCTCGCCGGCTTCAGCTCGCCGTCCGGGCCGCGCATGTGGGAGAACGGCTCGCCGTCCACCCAGATCACGCCGTCGCTGACCCGCTCCAGGGTCATCAGCAGCCGCAGGATGGTCGTCTTGCCGGAGCCGCTCGGCCCGATCAGGGTCACGTGCTTGCCGCGCTGTACAGCGAAGTCCAGCCGGTCCAGGACGACATGGTCGCCGAAGCGCTTGACCACGTGGTCGAAGCGCACCAGGTCGGTGGGCGGGCCCGGGGTGCCGTCCTGGGGGGTCGGCTTCTGCAGAGGGTCAATGGCCAAGGCGCTGTTCCAGCTTTCTCATCAGAAGCGAGGTCGGATAACTGGCCGCCAGGAAGATCAGGCCCGCGAGCGTGAACGTCTCGGCGTACGTGAAGTGGTCCGCGCCGTACTCCCGGGCCTGGGCGACCATCTCCGTGACCGTGATGACGGCCAGGAACGGGGTCTCCTTGAACATGGAGATGGCGTAGTTGCCCAGCGCCGGCAGCACGCCGCGCACGGCCTGCGGCAGGACCACCGCCTGCCAGGTGCGGCGCGGTGACAGCGACAGCGCCCGGCAGGCCTCCCACTGGCCCCTCGGTACCCCGTCGATCCCCGCCCGGTACACCTCCGACAGGTAGGCGGCGTAGTGGATGCCGAGCACGGCGATCCCGATGGTCAGCGGCCGCACCGTGTTGAAGACGGCGTAGGCGCCGACCAGTTGCACCAGCAGCGGGGTCGACCGGACGAACTCGGTGACCACCCGGACCGGAACGGTCACCAGCCGGGTCGGCGCCCGGCCCGCGACGGCGACGACCAGCCCGAGCACGGCGGCCACCAGCGTGCCGAGCACGGTGGCCAGCAGGGTGGTGAGGAACCCGTCCCACAGCAGAGGGAACGAGTCCCGGACGGCACCCCAGTCCCAGTCGTAGTTCACAGGGCACCTCCGGCGGTCATCTCGGGCCGCTCCGCCGACTGGGCGCTGCGGCCGCGCAGCAGGCTGCGGGCGCCCGTGCGCTGTCCGAGCCTGGCCCTGGCGTGCCGCTCCAGCGCGTTCATCGCCAGGGTC
Source organism: Streptomyces sp. NPDC002520 (assembly GCF_053595235.1). Classification (NCBI taxonomy): domain Bacteria; kingdom Bacillati; phylum Actinomycetota; class Actinomycetes; order Kitasatosporales; family Streptomycetaceae; genus Streptomyces; species Streptomyces sp. NPDC002520. The sequence continues at coordinate 208,448 of NZ_JBSFXG010000004.1, forward strand.
AGCGCGTAGGCGAGCGCGAAGTACATCACCAGCAGGGTCAGATAGGCCCAGGTGGTCGCGCCCGTGCGGTCACGCATCTGCTGGACCACCGTCGTCAGGTCCGCCGCGGAGATCAGCCACAGCAGCGGGGTGCTCTTCAGCAGCTGGATCAGCAGGTTGGTGAACGGCGGGATCATCTGCGCCCAGGCCTGGGGCAGGATCACCCGGCGCATGCGCTGCGCCGGCGTCATGTTCAGCGCGACCGCCGCCTCCCACTGCGCCCGCGGTACGGCGTTCAGCGCGCCGCGCACCACTTCGGAGCCGTAGGCGCCGTAGTTCATGCCGAACGCCACCACGCCGCACAGCAGCGGGGTGAGCTGGTACCCGGCCAGCAGCGGGAACGCGTAATACAGCCAGAACAGCTGGACGTACAGCGAGGTGCCGCGGAAGAACTCCACGACGACCCGGGACGTGCCCCGTACGAGCACCGGCCTGCTGTTCGCCATGAAGCCGAACACGAAGGACAGGGCCAGGGCGAGGACCGAACCGAGGACCGTGGCCTCGACCGTGACGGCGAGACCGGACCACACCTGGGAGATGTGGCCGAAGAAATAGGAGTAGAAACCGCTCATGCGCGGGGCCCCGTCAGGCCTTGCACAGGTCGGCGGTCTTCAGGCTCGCCGGCGGGATGGTGTCCTGGCCGAAGCCGTACTGGCCGATGAGCTTCACGTACTGCGCCGGGTCCGAAGTGATCTTCTTCAGCTGGGCGTTGAAGGCGTCCCGCAGTTCCTCGCTGCCCTTGCGGAATACCGCGCCGCCCGGACTGTACTGCTTCACACCGCCGACCACCGGCACGAACGAGTCGGTGACCTCGACCTGAGGGTTGGTCTTGGCGAGCCAGCGCAGCGAGATGCCGGTCAGCACGAAGGCGTCGATCCGGCCGCTCTTGACCGCGTCCGCCCCGTCCTGCGGCTTCTGCAGGGTTCTGATGCCGCCCTCGGAGATCCCCGCGGCGGTGACGTAGCTCTTCTCGACCGCGCCCGACATCACGCCGACGCTTGCCCCGGCCTTCTTCAGCGATGCCAGGCCGGTCAGCTTCTTCGGGTTGCCCTTCTTGACCATCATCGCGGTGGGGGAGATGAACTCGGGCTCGGAGAACAGCGCCTTCGCGCAGCGGTCCGGGATGATGGCCATGCCGGCGCTGATGACGTCGTACTTGCCGGCCTGCAGACCGGGGATCAGGCCGTCCCACTCCGAGAAGGTCGGGCGCAGTTCGCCGACGCCCAGCGCCTTGAAGATCTCCTGGTGCAGGGTGGGCGCCTCGCCCTTCAGCTTCCCGTTCTCCTCGTAGCCGTAGGGGGCCTCGTTCGCGTAGGCCACCCGCACATAGCCCTGCTTCTTGAGCTGGTCCAGCTTCGAGGCCCCGTCGGCGCCGGTGTCGGTCTTGCTGCAGGCGGTCAGGAGACCGGGGACGGTGAGCAGACCTCCGACGGCCGCGCTCCTGGTGAGGAAGCCCCGGCGGGACAGGTTCGGGAACTCGGACATGGACGCGCAACCTCCAGGGAGAGCCTTGCCAGGTCTGGCCGTAAACCAGTGGTGGCGCCTGCCCGATCTCCGTGAACTATGCGGTGAGACTGAGGGGCGTAACGCAACCGTGATCTACGCGAGCCTGCTCCGTGTCCAATTCCCGGCGGTGCGCGGGGCGGTTGAGACGCGGCGGAACGGGCAGGCGCACCCGCGCAGACGGGAGGAACGGGAGGAGAGGCAATGGCAGACCGCTTCGTCGACGTCGCGCTCGACGCGCGTGGAGTCCGCTGCACGGCACGCCTGCTGGACGACCGGGCACCGCTCACCTGCGCCGCGGTGTGGGACGCGCTGCCCCTGAGCGGCGACGTCTACCACGCGAAGTACGCGCGCAACGAGATCTACGCCCTCTTCCCGCCGTTCGCCCCCGCCGAACCCCCACTGGAGAACCCGACCGTCACCCCGATCCCCGGCGACCTCTGTTACTTCTCCTTCGCCGGCTCCGAACTGGGCACGAAGGCCTACGGCTACGACCGCGAGGTCCGCCCCGGCACCACCGTCGTCGACCTCGCCCTCTTCTACGAGCGCAACAACCTCCTGCTCAACGGCGACATGGGCTGGGTGCCCGGCATCGTCTGGGGCGAGGTGGTCGACGGCCTCGACCGCATGGCCGAGGCCTGTAACGACCTCTGGCGCACCGGGGCGGCGGGGGAGACGCTCAGCTTCCGGCGAGCGGGAGGGTGAGGTCCGCCCCGTACAGCGCGTGCGCGGCCCGCAGCACCAGATCGTCCCGGTGCCGGGCCGCGACGATCTGCATCCCGACCGGCAGCCCGTCGCCATCGGCGCCCACGGGGACCGTCGCCGCGGGCTGCTGCGTCAGGTTGAACGGGTACGTGAACGGCGTCCAGCCCGACCAGCGCCGCAGGCCCGACCCCTTCGGCACCTCCTCACCCGCCTCGAACGCGGTCAGTGGCAGGGTCGGTGTCACCAGAAGGTCGTACCGCTCGTGGAAGCGGCCCATCCGCCGGCCGAGGTCCATGCGGACGTCCAGCGCGGCCAGATACTCCAGCGCGCTCATGCGGGAACCCTGGGCGCGGATCTCCCGCAGGCCGGGGTCCAGCAGCTGCCGCAGCTGCGGGGAGAGCCGCTGGGTCAGCCGGGCCGCACCGCTGAACCACAGGGTGTGGAACGCCTCCAGCGGATCACTGAAGTCCGGGTCGGCCTCCTCGACGTACGCGCCGAGGTCCGCGAGCCCCGCAACGGCCCGCCGCACGGCCGCAGCGACCGCCGGCCGGACCGCGACCTGCCCCCCGAACGACGGTGAGTACGCCACCCGCAGCCCGCGCACACCACCCCCGAGCGCCCCCGCGAACGACCCCGGCGCCGGGGGCAGCGCCGACCAGTCGCGGGCGTCGGGCACGCCGATGACGTCCAGCATCAGCGCCGCGTCCGCCGCGTCCCGGGTCATCGGCCCGACGTGCGACAGCGTGCCGAACGGACTCGCCGGATACACGGGCACCCTGCCGTGGGTCGGCTTCAGCCCGAAGATCCCGCAGAACGCGGCCGGGATACGGACACTGCCCCCGCCGTCCGTGCCCAGTGACAGCGGACCCGCGCCGACGGCCACCGCCACCGCGCTGCCGCCACTGGAACCCCCCGCGGTACGGGACGGGTCGTGCGGGTTGCGGGTCACCCCCCACAGCGGGGAGTCCGTGACCCCCTTCCAGCCGAACTCCGGTGTCGTGGTCTTGGCGACGAACACCGCGCCGTGCTCGCGCAGCCGGGCCACGGACGGCGCGTCCTCGTCCCAACTGCCCTGCTCGGAGACGGCCTTCGAGCCGCGCGGGGTCGGGTGGCCACGCAGCAGCAGAAGGTCCTTCACCGTCACCGGTACGCCGTCCAGCAGCCCGGCCGGCTCGCCGCGCCGCCACCGTTCCTCCGACTCCCGCGCCCGCGCCGCGGCGTCCTCCTCGAGGAACCGTGTGAACGCGTTGACCTCCGGCTGTACCCGTCGTGCCCGCTCCAGTACCTGGGCGGTGGCCTCCACGGGGCTGAACTCGCCCTTGCGGTAGCCGTCGAGGAGTTGTACGGCGGTCAGGTCGGTGAGCTGCATGCACCCTCCTGGTGGGTCAATGGCCCGGTACGTATCCACGCTTCTTGTCGACCACGTTCACCAGAGATCTGCCCGCCGCCCAGCGCTCGTACAACTCCACGAACTGCTTGCCCAGTTCGTCCCGCCAGCCGACCGTGTCGCCGCTCATGTGCGGGGAGACGATCAGCCCCGGAAGCCCCCACAACGGGCTGTCCGAGGGCAGGGGTTCGGCGGTGAACACGTCCAGGGCCGCACCCGCGATCCAGCGCCGCCGCAGCGCCTCGGCCAGGGCGTCCTCGTCGACCAGCTGACCGCGCCCGACGTTCACGAAGACCGCCGAGGGCTGCATCACACCGAACCGGCGGGCGTCGAACATGCCGTGCGTCTGCTCGGTCAGCGGCGCGGCGGCGATCACCCAGTCCGCGCGGGAGATCAGCCGGTCCAGGTCGGCCGGGCCGTGGATGCCGGTGCGCGGCGCCCGGCCCACGAGTGCCGTCGTCACACCCAGGGCCTTCAGCGTGCGCGCGATCGCCCGGCCGATCGGCCCGGACCCGACCACGCACGCGCGCGTGCCCGCCACCCTGCGTGTCTCCCGGTGCCGCCAGGTGCGCTCCCGCTGGAACTCCAGGGTGCGCGGCAGATCCTTGGCGACGGCCAGAACCAGCGCGGCCACGTACTCGGCGATCGGCTGGTCGAAGATCCCGCGCGCGTTGGTCACCACCGTGTCGGACGCGGCCAGCTCAGGTCCCATCAGGTGATCGACACCGGCGCTCGCCGTGTGCACCCAGCGCGGCCGCGGCCCGTCGCCCGGCCAGGCCTCGCGGACGGCGTGCGAGGTGAAGTCCCACACGAGCAGCACGTCCGCCTCCGGCAGCCGCTCGGCAAGGCCTGCCGCGTCGGTGTGCAGGATCCGGGCACGCCCGGTGAGACGGCCGAGCCGGGGCGGCGGGTCGGCGTCCAGCACGAGCAGGGTGGGGCGGGTCGGGATGGGCATCGGCAGGTCGTTCCTCCCGGATACACGGGCGCGGGCAGGGTGTCTGACATGCACGGATTGACCACGCTCGCACCCGAACCTACCTTCGTCAACACGGGCGTACACACGATCCGTTGCCAACTCCTTTTCCGTTCGTCTTCGGTTCCTTTTCAGCAAGAGGCCGGTGCCTGCCATGGACGTTTCCTTTCTCGGTGGCCCCCGCCCCCAGCGCGGTGTCGGTGTCGTCGCCCCTTTTGACTTCGCCCTCGACCGTGAGCTGTGGCGCTGGGTGCCCGACGACGTCTCGCTGCATCTGACCCGGACCCCGTTCGTGCCGGTCGAGGTGAGCCTGGACCTGGCCCGGCTGGTCAGCGAGCACCAGACGCTGGGGGAGGCCGTGCGGGCACTGAGCGCCGTCGCCCCCGAGGTCGTCGCCTACGCCTGCACCTCCGGCAGCTTCGTCGGCGGGATCGCCGGCGAGCGGGCGATGTGCGAGCAGATGAGCCGGGCCGGGGGCACGCTGCCCGCGGTCACCACCTCGGGGGCGCTCCTGGAGGCCCTGGCGGAGCTGGGGTGCGAGCGGGTCGCGCTGGTCACGCCGTACACCGTGTCCGTGACCCGGGCGCTGGAGAAGTACATCGCCCAGGCCGGCGTACGGGTCACCGGCCGCGCCTACATGGGGCTGACCCGGCACATCTGGCAGGTGCCGTACCGGGACGTGGTCCGGATGGCCCGGCACGCCGTGCGGCCCGGGAGCGCCGACGCGCTGTTCATCTCCTGCACCAACCTGCCCACCTACGACGTCATCCCGCAGCTGGAGGCCGAGCTGCGCATACCCGTCCTCTCGGCCAACCAGGTCACGATGTGGGCCGCCCTGCGCCGCCTGGGTACCCAGGCTGTGGGGCCGTACCAGGCGCTGCTCGACGAATCGGCGCGTGACTGGCCTGCCCTGCCGGCGCAGGCACAGACGCAGGAACCGGAAGAGACGCAGGACCACTGAGAAGGGCCGCCATGACAGCACTCGGATTCCTCTACCCGGGCCACTCCGGCGAGGACGACTATCCGCGCATCGAACAGCTCCTGGGCAGCGACATCCGGGTGGACCTGGTCCACACCGACATCGGCGAGGACGCGCACCGGGTGGACGCGCTGCTGGAGATGGGCTCCACCCGGCGGCTGGCCGCGGGCATGGAGCAGCTGCGGCTGTCCGGGGCCGAGACGGTGGTGTGGGCGTGCACCAGCGGCAGCTTCGTGTACGGCTGGGAGGGCGCGCAGGAGCAGGTGCGGGCGCTGGCCCGGCTGGCGGGGATGCCGGCCTCCTCCACGTCCTTCGCCTTCGTGCACGCGGCCCGGGAGCTGGGGGTGCGGCGGGTCGCCGTGGGGGCGACGTACCCGCAGGACGTGGCCGCGCTCTTCGCGGACTTCCTGCGGGCCGGGGGACTGGAGGTGATGGCGGTGCGGTCGTCCGGCATCGTCACGGCCGCCGAGGTGGGCACGTGGGGCGAGGAGGAGGTGCTGACGCTCGCCAGGGCGGCGGACGTGTCCGGGGCGCAGGCCGTGCTGCTGCCGGACACCGCGCTGCACACGGTCGCGCATCTGCGGCTGCTGGAGAAGGCGCTGTCCAAGCCGGTGCTCACCGCCAACCAGGTCTCCGTCTGGGAGGGCCTGAGGCTGGCCGACCGGCGCGTGAACGCGCCCTCCCTGGGGACTCTGTTCACCAGGGAACCGCTGGTGCAGATGTAGTCGCGGCCGGGCGGAACAGCGCTGGGCCCTTCACCGGAATAACCGGAGGCAGCCTCCTGTTAGCACCTCGAAGGACAGCCCGCGCCGAAAACAGGAGGCACAGACCGTGGCGGCAGACGAGATCCGGGGGACGACGCACGGAACCGCGCCCGTCCCCCTCTCCGTGCTGGATCTGGTGACCGTGGGGGCGGGGAGCACGGCCACCGACGCCCTGCGCACCGGCGTGGAGCTGGCGCGGCTCGCCGAGGGGCGCGGCTTCCACCGGTACTGGGTGGCCGAGCACCACTCCATGCCCGGGGTCGCCTCCTCCTCCCCGGCCGTGATCCTCGCCCACCTCGCCGCCCACACCGACCGCATCCGGCTCGGCTCGGGCGGCGTCATGCTGCCCAACCACGCCCCCCTGGTGATCGCCGAGCAGTTCGGCACGCTGGAGGCGATGGCACCGGGGCGGATCGACCTGGGCCTCGGCCGCGCGCCGGGCACCGACGGGGCCACCGCCGCCGCCCTGCGCCGCACCGACACCCTGAACGAGGGCGCCGACGACTTCCCGCAGCAGCTGGCCGAACTCACCCGCTTCCTCGACGACGACTTCCCCGACGGCCACCCCTACGCCCGCATCCACGCGATCCCGGGCCCGGTCCAGGGCACCGCCCCGGGCGGCGTCCAGTCCACGCACCGGCCGCCGGTCTGGCTGCTCGGCTCCTCCGGCTTCAGCGCCCGCCTCGCCGGTCTGCTCGGGCTGCCCTTCGCCTTCGCGCACCACTTCTCCGCGCAGAACACCATCCCGGCCCTCGACCTGTACCGGCAGACCTTCCGGGCCTCCGCGGCGCTGGCCGAGCCGTACGCCCTCATCGGTGTCTCCGCGCTCGCCACGGACGACGAGCGCGAGGCCCGCCGGCAGGTGCGGGCGGCCGCGCTGAACATGCTGCGGCTGCGCATGGGCCGCCCCGGTCTCTTCCCCGACCCGGCGGAGGTGGAGACCCACGAGTTCAGCCCGATGGAGGAGGAGTTCGTGGCCTCCTGGTCCGCGAACGTCGTGCACGGCACGGCGGACGAGGTCCGCTCCGGCCTGGACGACCTGCACAAGCGCACCGGCGCCGACGAGCTGATGCTCACCTCGCACGCGCACCGCGGCGACGTGCGGCTGCGCTCCTACACCCTGGTCGCGGACGCCTACGGTTTGCCGGCCGCGTAGGTCCGCACGCCCAGCAGCTCGGAGATACGGTCCGGCGGCACCGGACGGGAGTACAGCCAGCCCTGCCCGGTGTCGCAGCCGATCCGGCGCAGCCGCGAGGCCTGCGCCGAGGTCTCCACGCACTCCGCGGTGACCGTGAGGCCGAGCCGGTGGGCCAGCTGGATCATCGCCTCCACGATCACCTCGTCGGCCGGATTGGGCGGCACCCCCTTGGGCGCCGCTGTCTCCTCGTACTGGAAGCCGCGCACGAAGGAACCGTCCAGCTTCAGGACCTTCACCGGCAGCCGGCTCAGGTACGCCAGGTTCGAGTAGCCGGTGCCGAAGTCGTCGATGGCGATCCGCACGCCCATGTCGCTGAGGGCCTGGAGGGCCTGCAGCGGGCCGCCCGCCGACCCCATCACGGCCGACTCGGTCAGCTCCAGCTGGAGCAGGTGCGCAGCGAGCCCGGTCTCGGCCAGGGTCTTCGCCACGTCCGCCACCAGGTCGGAGTCCCACACCTGCCGTACGGCCACGTTCACGCTGACGAAGATGGGCGGCTCGGCGGGGCGGTCCAGCTGCCAGCGCCGGGCCTGCCGGCAGGCGGTCATCAGCGCCCAGCGGCCGAGCTGGACGATCGAACCGTCCTCCTCGGCCAGTCCGATGAACCGATTCGGCGTCAGTGTGCCGAACTGAGGATGATTCCAGCGGATCAACGCCTCGACCCCGCTCAGCCGGCCGTCCTCCATGCCCACCAACGGCTGGTACTCCAGGGTGAACTCACCGCGCTCGATGGCGGGGCGCAGGGTGGAGGCGAGTGCCTGGCGGGTCACCAGATGCGCGTTGCGCTCCGGGTCGAACAGGGTCCAGCGGCCCTTGCCGTCCGCCTTCGCCCAGTACAGCGTCGTGTCCGCCGCCTGCATCAGGCCGGTGGCGGTGGTGCCGGCCGCGTGCCGCTCCACCACCCCGATGGACGCGGTCAGCGACAGCCGCTGCCCGGCCAGGTCGAAGGGCTCCTCCAGGGCCCTCAGCGCGGACTCCGCGAGGTCGGCGACCTGTTCGGTGCCGGTGGAGTCCTCCACGAGCAGGGCGAACTCGTCACCGCCGAGCCGGGCCACCAAAGGAGTGCCGGTGCGGGCGTACCCGGCCTCGTCGGCCACCCGGGTGAGGCGCTCGGCCACGGCGGCCAGCAACCGGTCGCCGACGCGATGGCCGAGGGTGTCGTTGACGGCCTTGAATCCGTCGAGGTCCAGATAGCACAGACCGATCCGCCCGGTGCCGCTCCGCTCGTACGAATCGGCCTCCAGCGCGGCCGACAGGCGTTCGAAGAACAGGGTGCGGTTGGGCAGCCGGGTCACCGGGTCGTGCATCTGCAAGTGCCGCAGCCGCGCCTGGAGTTCACGGCGGGCGCTGATGTCGGCGACCGAGAGCAGGACACCCGGCTCGCCCTCGGCCAGCGGGGCGACGGTGACCTGCGCCCACAGCGAGTTCCCGTCGGGGTGCTTGAGCCGCCGGGTGCAGCGCAGCTTCGCCTGCCGGCCGCGCAGCACCTCCCGGTAGGCGTGCCAGGTACGGGCGTCGGAGGCCAGGTCGACCAGGTCGGCGGCGACCCGGCCGGTCAGCGCCTCGACGCCGGTGCCGAGCAGTTCCGCGAAGGCGGGGTTGGCGCTGACGACGAGCCCCTCGCGGTCCACGACGGCCATGGCGAGCGGGGCGGCTGTGAAGACATGGTGATAGGGAGACCGGTCACCGTCTGTGACGGTTGACCGGTCGAGGTCTGCCACGGGCGTCGGTCCTTCGGACGTTGCGCTCACCGCTCGCTCCCGCAGTGCACTCGATCTCTGTCCGTGCCGGAAAGTGTGCCGATCATAGAGGGTGGCCCCCGGCCCTTCCAGCCACCAACCAGTGTCCCCGACCGGCCCACGGTTCTGACAGACCGTTTCTGCCCACACCTGGACGGGCTCCACGAGCCCCCGACCAGTTGTGACGTTCCGTAAGTGGTTCGGGGTGTCGTTCGCCGATGCGCGCCGGAGCACAAACGGCCGTACTCACCCTTCTGGTTCAGACAAACAGGGCAAAGCGCGTCAAGCAACCACAACCTGGAGGTGGTGTCCCGCGAACCGCATCCGGAGGTCCTTCCGTGCCCAAGCTGCGCAGCACCGCCGCCGTGGTCACCACGATGTCGGCGCTCGCCGCGACCTCGATCCTCTCCGGCCCGTCGGCCGCCGAGCCCTTCTCGACGACCCCGTGCGCGCTGCACCGCACCGAGGCCCACCACTCGGAGGGCGTGGACAACTGGAACCCCGCCTACACCCGTCCGGTCGGCTCGCTCGACGCCGTCATGATCTTCCTGTCGTTCCCGGACGCCACCCCGCACACCACACCGGCCGAGCTGACCGCCGATCACTTCCCCGCCACCAGCCGCTTCTTCGCACAGGCTTCCTACGGCCGGTTCACCCTGCGCCCGCACCCGCTGAACCACTGGCTGCGCATGCCGCACTCCTCGTCCTCGTACTCCATGAAGCGGGACTGGAGCGCCGCCGACCGCGCCGACTACCTGAGCGACGCGTTCGCCGTCGCCGACAAGGAGGTCGACTTCTCGCGCTACCCCGTCGTCTACTTCGTCGCCGACCCGGACGCGCCCGGGGTGGACTCGGACGCCACGAAGGTCGTCAACCTCGACACCCCCATGCGCGTGGACGGCACGGACGTGCGCCGGGTCGTCACGGTCTTCGAGAAGCACCCGCCCGACCGGCTGGTTCTCGCCCATGAGACCGGCCATGTCTTCGACCTCCCGGACCTCTACCACCGCCCGGTCGACGGCAAGGGCGACTGGGACACCTACGTCGGTGACTGGGACCTGATGGGCAGCCAGTTCGGACTCGCCCCCGACCTGTTCGCGTGGCACAAGTGGAAGCTGGGCTGGCTGGATCCGCGCCAGGTGGTGTGCGTCCGGGGGGAGGGGTCGACGCGGCTGACGCTGGAGCCGCTGGCCGCCGGACCGGGGGTCCCGGTGCAGGGCACCGCCGGCGAACCCGCCTTCGGCCTCGGTCACGGCACCAAACTGGCAGTCGTGCGCACCGGCCCGGACAGCGTGCTGGCCTTCGAGGCGCGCGGCCCGGCCGGGAACGACCGGGCCGCCTGCCGGCAGGGCATCCTCGTCTACCGGGTCCGCGGCGGCGCCGAGTCCGGCGGCGGTCCCGTCGAGGTGGTGGACGCCCATCCGCACTCCGAGGCCTGCTGGGAGAACTCCGTCTACCCGCCCCTGGCCGACGCCCCGGTCGGCCAGGGGGAGAGCTTCACGGTGCCCGGCGAGGGAGTCAGGGTGGAGGTGGAGGGGCGGACGGCGTCCGGGGCGTGGACGGTGAAGATCACGCCGGGGGCGACCGGGTGAACGGGGCCGCGACACCGGTCGGGAAGCGGCCCGTGGAGGCGCGGTCCGGGCATACGAAAGCGGTGGGCCGACTTCTCTCGAAACCGGCCCACCGCTTTCATTCGCGTGCGCCGCCAGGGACTCGAACCCCGGACCCGCTGATTAAGAGTCAGCTGCTCTAACCAACTGAGCTAGCGGCGCCTGCTGACGTCGTAGACCTTAGCATCCTGATCGGCGGGAGGAAAAATCGATATCCGCACCGCTGCCCGGGCCGCCCGTACGGCCGCCCAGAGCACCACCTCGGGGCCCGGCAGCCAGGGGTGACGGGTGTCCGGGGCGACCAGCCAGCGGGAGTCGCCAGGCGCGCGGGAGTCGCCGCCGACGGGCGCCGGGAGGGTCACCGCGTCCCCCGTGCCGTGGCACAGCAGCGGCGGTACGGCGTCCGTACGGCTGCCGTGGGCGCCTCCCCACTCCTCCCAGGTCAGCAGCGAGGGCAGCCGCTGGGCCGTGCCCGGAGCGGCGAACAGCAGCGTCCGGCCCCGGTGCGCCGCGACGGGCCCCGAGCCCGGCCCCTCTTCCCACAAGCGGTCCAGCATCCGGCGCCCGAAGACGGCCGGGGCGCTCACCACGTCGAAGACGGCGCCGCAGGGCAGCACGACCGGGGCGCCGGGCCGCTCCTCCCACAGGGCGGACGTGCTGCGCGGATACGGTGCGGCGGAGGCGAGCCAGGCGGCTCCGTCGGCGGTGGCGGACGTGACGTTCGGTGCGCTCCTCATGCCGTCTACGTCTACCGGCGGTGCGTGCGCGACTCCGCTGGGTTGCGGAAAACCGGGACAGGAGCGGGCGGGCAGGAGTACCTTGCCCGCCTGGCATATGCCGGGTGCGCGGGCCCGCGGGCCCGTGACCCTTCTTCCCGTCTTCCGGATCAGGTCCTGGACCTGTCCTAGACCGGATCGACCGGCGTGCGGCCCTCCGTGTCCGCCCCCCGCAGCAGGTCCCGCCCGAACTCGACCATCCGCTTCGCGTAGTCCTCGGTCCACTCCGCCCGCTCGGCGATGTCCGCCGGGGTCAGCCGGTCGAACCGGCGGGGGTCGGCGAGCTGGGCCGCCGCCATGGCCTGGAACTCCACGGCACGGTCCGCCGCCGCGCGGAACGCCTGAGTCAGCTCCGTGGCCCGCGACAGCAGCACCCGGGGGTCCTCGATCGAATCCAGGTCGAAGAAATGCTCCGGATCGCCGGCCGCCGCGGCGGGCTCGAAGATCAGGGGCGCGGGGCGTAGCCGCGGTTGGCTCTGACGCGGCGTGGGCTCCGCCATGTCTTCATCTCCTCCTCGTACGGTCCGGTTCCTCGTAGGGTCCGGTGGACCCCCCTCAGGTGGGCCACCGTCCATTGTCTCGCGCGTGCGCAAGGGGACCTCGGACCGCCGGGATCACCGAGTCGCGCGCAGGTCCGGTCACGGCCGCCAGGCCACCCGGTGCTCGGCCAGGTGGGCCAGGACCGCGTGGTTCGCCTCCCAGCCGTCCGGGCTGCGACCTTCGGCCGCCTCCGGCGGCGTGCCGGACTCCGTCCGGCGGCTGGGTGCGGCAGTCGACGTCCGTCGGCAAGGGCGGCGGCGTCGGTCATGGCCGCCAGGCCACCCGGTGCTCGGCCAGGTGGGCCAGGACCGCGTGGTTCGCCTCCCAGCCGTCCGGGAACTTCACCAGGGTGCCCAGCTGGACCGGCTCCGTGGACGGGTAGTCGTCCAGCAGGTCACCGACGCCCGCGCGGCACACCACGATGCAGGCGTGACGGTGCCGGGAGGCAAGCACGCAGAGGCGGCCGGTCTCCAGGTGGAACGCGGTGGCGTCGGGGCGGCCGGAGAGCGGGTGCAGGACGACCGTGACGTCGTACTCACGGCCCTGGAGGCGGTTCGCGGTGTCGACCGTGACGTCCGTGACACCGAGTTCCGCGAGTGCCGAGCGGACCGCGGCCGCCTGGTCGCGGTGCGCCGTGCCGACGGCGACGCGGTCGGCGGTGAGCGGGGCCGGGACGGGGGTCCCCCCGGCTGGGGCCTGAGGGAGTTCGGAGACGGTCGCGCCGCCCCGGTCCAGCAGGCGTCGTACGACCGCCGCCACCGCCCGCACCGCCTCCGGGTCCGTGCGCGGGGTGTGCCGGGCGGGCAGCTCCAGCAGGCCCCAGCCGGACTCCGCCGCCTCGTCGATCACCCGGTCGGGGCCCGTACCGTCCGACGGGACGGCGAAGGTCAGCCGGCGGTCGCCGTGGCCGGTGCCGCTGCGGAACGGTGTGTACGGGTAGAACGCGTCCGAGACCAGTGGCGCCGCCGAGGCCGGGAGGCGCCAGGAGACCGGGAGACGGTGCTGGGGAAGGCCCGGGTTGTGCGCCAGCAGCGTCGAGACCGCCGAGGCCGAGGGGTCGTACGACAGGCCCGCCCACTGCTCGCTGCCCACGATCGCGAACGGGTCCAGCTGGCCCGGGTCGCCCACGAACAGCGCCCGCTCGAACAGACCTGCCACGGCCAGCAGGGAGTCCGAGCGCATCTGGTACGCCTCGTCCACGATCGCGTGCCGCCACGGCTCGTCCACCGACACGTGCGCCCACTTCGCGGCGGTGGAGAGCACGACGGGCAGCCCGCTCAGGTCGGCCGCCCTGGCCGACGTGCGCACCTGCGGCAGATCGTCCAGCGCCTTGTCGTACGCGTCGGAGTCGCTGCTGTGCAGCCGGCCCACCGGCAGCTCGGGGTTCTTCGCGGCGAGCCGCAGCACCAGGTCGTCCACCTGGGCGTTGGTCTGCGCCACCACCATCAACGGGCGCCCGGCCTCGGCCAGTTCGAGGGCCGCGCGGACCACCAGGGTGGACTTGCCGGCGCCGGGCGGGGAGTCGACCACCACGCCCCGCTCGGTGCCGTGCAGGGTGTCGTGGAGGATCGCGTCCGTGGCGCGGCCGGCAGCGGCTCCGGGGTCGAAGTCGACCGTCGTCACAGCAGGTCCTCCTCGGTCACGGTGTCGGGGGCTTCCGGCGCGGCCTCGCCGGGCGGGCCGCCGTGCGTCCACGGGGTGTCCTCCGGGTCGGGCAGCTTCGCGCCGCCGCGCTGCTCGTGCTCGAAGAGGGTGAAGCAGATAGCGTCGCCCTTCTCCGGCACCGAACCGGGCTCGGGCTCCTTGCCCCGGCCCATCTTGTCCACGATCCGCAGGACCAGAACGCCCTCGTCCGGGGAGCCCTCGTGGCCCACGAACTCCGCCGCCTGCGGTTTGCCGCCCAGCGAGCGGTACACCTTCGCCCGCTCCGCCAGATGCGGCCGGTCCTCGGTGCGGACCGTCACCAGCGGGCGGGGGCTCGGCCGCTTGCCCTCGCTGTACGCCATGACGACCTCGGTCACCTCGCCCGCGAACGCCTCACCGGACAGCCGCCGCCCCGCCATCACCAGCGGGTCGTCCAGCGCCTCCTGCGCCTCCAGCCGGGCCTGCTCACGCTCGCGCGTGGCCAGCTTGTTCGCCGCCGTCACCGCGTCGTCGCGGCGCGGCTGCGGGGGCTCGCCGGCCACGACCCGGTCCCGGTGGCCCGTGAACGACCAGCGGTCCCGGGTCCAGCGCTCCTCGACGTGCGCGCCCTCGGGCAGTGCCCGCAGCAGGTCCAGGCCCCGCCACACCGCGTCCCAGGTGGGCCGGGTACGGCTCTCGACCAGGTCGCGGATGTCCCGCTCGGCGGCGGTGAGCGTGGCCAGCCGGTCGTCCGCCTCCAGGGCGTCCTCGGCGGCGGCCAGGGCGCCGCGCGCGCGGTCGTAGCGCTCGATCGCCGGGGCCAGCAGCTTGTTGTCGAACGCCGGGTCGGTGGCCGGGCCGGCCGGCGGGCACAGCAGCTGGCCGTCGGCGTCCCGCGCGAGCTCGGCCCGCTGGGCGGCCTCGGCGCCGGTGCTGTCCCCGGGAGGTGCGATCCAGGCCAGCAGCGCGCCCAGGTGCTGGTCCTCCAGGCCGGACTGGCCGGTCGCCCAGTGCCGGGACAGCACCTCGGTGAGCGCCAGGAGCAGGGACGAGCCGGGGACCCGGGCGCGCTCGCCGTAGTGGGTCAGCCAGCGACCCAGCAGCGGCACCCGGGGCGGTGCCGGGTACGGCGTCTCGGGGTCCTGCTCGGCGGTGCGCCGGAACCGCGTCGAACGGCCGAGCAGCCGCACGTGGTCGATGCCCGCGCGGCTCGGCACGATCAGCTGGGGCGCGTCCGCGCACAGTTCGACCTCGACCTTCACCCGCTTGCCGGTCTCCGGGTCGGTCTCGGTGCGCTCGGCCGCCTCGATGTCCTGCGCGTAGGAGTCGAGGTACGGCAGGACGACGTCGGCCAGGTCGGCGAGGAACGCGAAACGCAGGTCGCGGTCGCGGGGCTGCGGTACGACCAGCAGGCGCGGGGCGTCCCGGTCGGTGCCCACCAGCGCGCCCAGCGGCGCACCGGCCTCACCCGCCGTGGTGAGCGGCACGAACACCAGCGGGCGCTCGGACAGCCGGCGATGACGGACGGTCGCGGCGGGCTGGGCCCGACCGGTGCTGACGGCCTCCAGACGGGCGAGCGTGGCGATCAGGGACACGGGGCCTCCTGCACGGGGGCCGCGGCGCGGAGGGCGGACGTCCCGGGGGCGCCGAGAGGGGCGCGTGATGCGGCGGCGGGGGTGCGCGGGGCGGTCGGCAGGCGGAGGGTGCGCGGGGCGGTGGCCGGCGGTCGGGCGGGCCGGCGGCGGCCGGTGCCGGTGGCTTCACAGCGGGGGAGGGCCGCGGTCACGAGGCCACCTCCGCCGCGAGCACGTCGGTGTGCCGGGCGCCGTCCGGGCGTGCCTGTGCGGGCAGGGCCGCTTTCGTCAGTGCCTCGGTGCGCAGGATCGCCGCGCGGCGCAGTGCGGCCACTGTCGGGTCGTTCGGGTCGCCGGTCTCGCCCCGGGCCGCGGCCAGGACGTCCTCGACCGTGCTCAGGCCGCCCAGTTCGGCCCGGAGCGGGCGGCCGAGCCGGGTCACCGCGCCGGCCGCGCGGGCGCGTTCCCGGCAGTGGAAGGCCAGTTCACAGGCGGACAGGCACTCCGGCGCGTAGGCCGCCGGGACCGCCTCGACGGCCGCCGTCAGCTCCTCGGCCGGCCGGTCGGGCGCGAAGCAGGTGCCCTCGGGCAGGGTGTCGGCGATCTCCTCGACCCGGGTGAGCCGGGCCAGTTGCCGGGCGGTGACCGCGCGCTGCTTGCGCACGTCGACGGCGGAGGCCGTGGGCAGGTTGGAGAAGTCCTTCGGGCACACCAGCAGCACCCGGTGACGTACTCGCGGGGGCGGATCGAGGCGTGCGGCCACGTCCTCAAGGGCCAGCACGTACACCGCCGCCTGCCGGGCGGCCGCGCCGACCTTCGCGGGGTCCGCCGAACCGTCCAGCATCGGGAACGACTTGATCTCCACGACCGTCCAGCTGCCGTCCGGGTGCACCACCACCGCGTCCGGCTCCAGGAACGCCGACGAGCCGGCCACGTCCAGCGCCAGCATCGGGTGGTCCAGCAGCGTCCAGCCGCCCGCCCGCACGGCCTCGCGCAGCGCCAGCGCCGTACGCGCCGTACGCCCCTCGGGGCCCTGTGCGCTCAGGTCGGGCAGAGCGGCCCCGGCGGGCGGCTCGGCGCCCGGGTCCAGCCGGGCGTGCACCAGCCGCAGCAGCTCCGCGCCGCCGTCGGCCTTCACCTTCGCCTCGAACGCGTTGCCCCGGGTCAGCGCGAACTGGGACTGGCCGAAGCCGGACGGGGTGCCCAGCGCGTTCGCCAGCGCCGCCTTGTCCACCCCCGCGCCGTCCAGGATCGCCCGCCTGCGGCACCCCGGGTTCGCGGCGAGCGCCGCGAGGGCACGTGCGTCGAGGGCCTTGGCCGGTACCTCGGGACCGCGCAGCTCAGCGAGCCGGTGCCGGAGCGTCCTCGCCCGCGTCGCTGGGGGAGGTGTCCGGCTCGGCTGCGGCATCGTGCCGCGACTGGCGCTGCCTGGGAATGTGCTCACCCGCGGAAGTCTGGCATTCGGCACTGACAATCGGGGAGACCGCGCCGTCCGAGCCACCCGTGACCGGGGTGGCGGGAGTGGTCAGGCGGGCCCGCAGCAGGTCCGTCGCCCGCATCACGCGCGGCGCGATCAGCAGCCCGACGCCCATCGCGGCCACACCCGCGACCGCGTCCAGGAAGTAGTGGTTGGCGGTGCCCATGACGACGAGCGCCGTCAGCAGCGGGTAGGCGACGCCGAGGACCTTCGCGGCACGGGTGCCGCCGTGGCGCCACAGCATGACCCCGCACCACAGGGCCCAGCCGACGTGCAGGCTCGGCATCGCCGCGTACTGGTTGGTCATCGCGCCCATGCCGCGCGGGGCGCTGGCCTCGCCGCCCCACCAGCCGTACGAGCTGTACTGGGCCATCGTGTCCACGAAGCCGTGCTCCGGGGAGAGCAGGCGGGGCGGGCAGGTGGGCAGCAGGGTGAAGCCGATCAGACCGATGAAGGTGGACGACATCAGCCAGGTGCGGGCCGCCCGGTAGTGCTCGGCACGGGCCCGGAACAGCCAGACGAGGATGATGGGCGTGACCACGTAGTGCAGTGAGGCGTACCAGAAGTCGGCCGGTATGCCGAGCCAGGGCTCGCGGGTGAACAGGCGGTTGAGGGGGTGCTCGGCGTTGAGGCGGAAGGCCTTCTCGAAGCGGAGGATCGCCAGACCGTGGTCGACGGCGGAGGAAACGTCACCTCGTGCGAGGAGGCGGCCTGCCGTGTAGCAGCCGTAGACCAGCAGGATCAGGGGCAGCTCGGTCCACCAGCGCAGCCGGGTTCGCGGGGTCACCTCGGTGCCCGGTGTCTCGGTCTGCGGCATCCGATCGCCCTCCCCCTTCTGCTGTGCGGTGCGCCCTGGCGGGCGACCGTGACACTTTACGGTGTCCGTGTCCAGCCCGTGCCGGCGCTCCGGCCCTCAAAGACGCCGAGATCGCCCGGCGGGTTGCCCCGGTCCAGGGTGAGCGATGATGGACGGGCGGCGCCTCGTCATTTCCCGGCGATTTCCCGGCGCTCGTCCGACACCCCTCTCCTGGAAGGTCCCTCATGGCACCGCGCATCCTGCTGGCCCGGCACGGACAGACGGAGTGGTCGCTGTCCGGCAAGCACACCGGCAGGACCGACATACCGCTCCTGGAGGAGGGCCGGCGCGGGGCCAAGCTGCTCGGCGAACGCCTGCACCACGCCCCGCTGGACGGGCTGCCCGGGGTGGAGGTGCGGACCAGCCCGCTGGCACGCGCGCGTGAGACGTGCGAACTGGCCGGGTTCGGTGAGCGGGCGGAGTCCTGGGACACGCTCATGGAGTGGGACTACGGCGCCTACGAAGGCATGACCCCCGCCGAGATACAGGCCCTCCGGCCGGGTTGGCTCATCTGGCGCGACGGCGTCCCCGAGGGCGAGACCCTCGCCGAAGTCACCGCCCGCGCGGACGAGGTCGTCACCTGGGCCCGCTCCGCCGACCGCGATGTCCTCGTCTTCGCCCACGGCCACATCCTGCGCTCCATCGGCGCGCGCTGGCTGGGCCTGCCGCTGGACTTCGCCGCCCGGATCCGCCTGAACCCGACCTCCCTGTCCGTCCTGGGCTGGGCCTACGGCGACCCGGCGATCGAATCCTGGAACGACCTGGGCCACCTGACCTGCTGACCGCCGGGCACCACCAACTCCCCAGGGGCGCGGGGCTGTATCGATGTGCGGCTCCGCCGCGTGGGCGCGACAAGCCCCCACGCACCCGCGGCCGAAGAACCGACCCTACCGACCCTCAGCCCCCCCGCTAGGTCCGCGCAGCCCTTGGCAGCGACGCATGACGGTCGAGGAAGTCCGAGACCCCCGACGCCCGCCGGTGCGGCAGCAGTACCCGGGCCGTCCCGGACAGCATCGTCTGGATGCGCGAGGACTGCACCTGCGTCAGGAGTTCGAGAACGACCAGACCGGCGGCCGCCGCCTCGTCGGGGCGGCCGTCGCGCGCGAGGTCGTCGGCGAGTTCCGCGGTGTAGAGCGCGATGTTCCGGGAGAAGTGCGGGTCCTGGAGATGAGCCGCGCGCCCCGCGTGCCGCGACGCACGACGCCAGTCGCCCAGCGTCGACCAGCACTGCGCCTCCAGCCCCTGCAGCTCGGCCTCCCCGTAGAAGCTCATCCACTCGGGATCGGCGTCCGACCGCCCCCGCTCGAAGAGGGTCTGCGCACGGGCCAGCGCCTGCTCGCACCCGGTGCGGTCGGCGAGCCCCGCCCAACCGCCCGCCTCGCGCAGCGCGAGCAGCGACATCAGCCGGGCGGAGCCGAGCGTGTGCCCGACCCGCTGCGCGGCCTGCGCCGCCCGCACCGCTTCCCGCGGCCGGCCCGCATCGCGCGCGAGGAACGCCATGTTGCAGAAGGCATGCGCCTCAAGAGCCGCATCGCCGGTCATACGGGCGGTGGCCAACGCCTCCGCGTAGTGCGAACGGGCGTCGTCGAAACGCCCGGAGTCATGGGCCAGCCAGCCCACGGAGATGGCCAGTTCACCGGCGCCCGAGTGCAACCGCTCGGCGGTCGTCTGCCGAGTCGCGCCCGCGTCCAGAAGCGCGAAGGCGGCGCGCAGCGGCGCCGCCGCGCGCTGGTACAGGCCGTCCGCGCCGTGCCGGTCGTCGAGCAGCCGGATACGGCGCACGGCCTCCTCCAGGGCGGCGGCCTCGGGCGTTCCGGCGCGCCGCGCCGGCCGGGCCGCCGACGCGGCGTCCGTGGTGAGCCTCAGCGGGCCCAGTGTGGCGGCGGCCATCGTGACCCCGCCGCCGGTCATGAATGCGCGACGCAGCACGTCGCTCTCCTCGTGGTTCAGGTGGTCGTTCGTGTGCGGCTCGTCCGAGTCGCACGGGTTCTGTGGGTCGTAGGGGCGGCCCGGTGTGTCACACGGCCCGTCCGCACCCCGCGGTTCACCGACGGCGAGCACCAGGGGCGCGTCCGCGGCTATGCGCGCCCCGCGTCCGCGTACGGACGCGCGCGGCGCGAAGCCGAGATCGGCGAGCGTGCGACCGGGGAACATGTGCAGGAACACCCGCTCGTACGCGTAGTTCGGGCAGCGGATCTCACCCGCCTCGACCCTGCCGACATAACGCGCGTCACAGCTCACCCGCTCGCCGATCTCGCGTGCGGCACGCCGTACCAGCGCGGCGAACTCGGCCGGTGAGCGCCGGCCGCGCAGCTGCCGGAAGGCGAGGTTCGGCCGTGGTGGCCGTTCGGGCTGTGACGCGGTCTCGGTTGACGACGCCATGGCCGGTCCTCTCGTGCGAACCGTCGAACCATGCCGGAACCGGGATGGGTTCGGGGTGAGTTGTCCGTGTGACACTCCGGGTCCGGCGGGCAAGAAGGTACCCGCTGTATCGGACTCGCCACGCACT
This sequence comes from Streptomyces sp. NPDC002520, assembly GCF_053595235.1. Classification (NCBI taxonomy): domain Bacteria; kingdom Bacillati; phylum Actinomycetota; class Actinomycetes; order Kitasatosporales; family Streptomycetaceae; genus Streptomyces; species Streptomyces sp. NPDC002520. The sequence continues at coordinate 228,697 of NZ_JBSFXG010000004.1, forward strand.
GTTTAGCTACAAACCGGATATCTCATCCACGATCTGCCATGAACTGCCATCCTTTGCGGCGTACTTGTGCCGTAGCCGTTGACGCGATCGCGCGTTGTAGGTCATGGACTGCAACAGGGCACGTGGTGGAGGCCGGCATGGAGACCAGCCAGAGCAACGATCCTTGTGCCGCGCCGTCGTCGTCGCCGACGACGGGGGACGCGGCATGCGACCTGGTGACGGTGCCGGCCCGGCAGGGCCTGGAGGCCGTCGACATCCTGCGCCGCGGAGCCCGGGAGGCGGTGGGGCCCGTGCTGCACGACGACGGTGGCGGCACCCTCGGCTTCCTCGTCCCGGCCGGCACCGCCGCCTGCTGGGACGTCCCGGGCAGCACCTGCACGGAGACCGAAGGGCGGGGGCTGCGACTGAATCCGCAGCCGCCGGTGGAGGGCTTGGACTGGCTCCTGCCGCCCGGCGACGCCGACCTCGCCACCGACCCGGCGGTGCTGCGCCGGGCCCTCGGGGAGGCGGCCCGGCTGATCGAGGCCGCCGACAGCTGCAGCTGAGCCGGCCCGCGGCCGTCGTACGGCGGGTGTCCGCGCCACCTGCGAGAATGGACCGATGGGCAGGTCCAGGAACAACCGGCGCAGGTCGGCCACCGCCGAAGCCGTGGAGGAAACGGTCGACGGCGGGCTCGCGCAGCTCATACCCGACCCGGACCGCTCCCGGGCCTGGACGCTCCTGATCGACGGCGCGCCCCAGTCGCACGTCGACCTGGACGACCCGGCGTACCTCTCCTTCGAGTACCAGCGCCGCATCGGCCATGTCCTCGACCTCGCCGCCCCGCCCGGGAAGCCGGTCCAGGCCGTGCACCTCGGCGGTGGCGCGCTCACCCTGGCCCGGTACGTCGCCGCCACCCGACCCCGCTCCACCCAGCAGGTCGTCGAGCGCGACGCGGCCCTCGTCCAACTCGTCCGCCGCGCGCTTCCGTTGGACCCGAACGCCCGGATACGGGTGCGTTCGGCCGACGCCCGGGACGGGCTGGCCAAGGTGCCGGACGGCTGGGCCGACCTGGTCGTCGCCGATGTCTTCAGCGGTGCCCGGACCCCCGCCCACCTCACCTCCACCGAGTTCCTGGACGAGGTGCGCCGGGCCCTCGGGCCCGGCGGGGTCTACGTCGCCAACCTCGCCGACGGGCCGCCGCTCGCCCATCTGCGCGGTCAGATCGCCACCGCGGCCGCCCGTTTCGCCGAACTCGCCCTGATCGCCGACGCGGCCGTCCTGCGCGGCAAGCGCTTCGGCAACGCCATCCTGGTCGCCTCCGACGGCCCGCTGCCGCTCGCCGAACTCACCCGCCGCGCCGCCTCCGACCCGCACCCCGGCCGGGTCGAACACGGCAGGGCGCTCACCGACTTCACCGGCGGCGCCGCCCCCGTCACCGACAGGGCCGCGGTGGCCTCCCCGGCCCCACCGCCCTCGGTGTTCCGCTGAGCCGCCGCCCCGGGAAGCCCGCCGGTCCCGGTGGACGTCCGGTCAGTACGTGTTGACCTCCACGTGCGGTGGTCCGTCGTGCCAGGCGCAGAACACCGAGACCCGGTCCGTGTCCCTGGCGAACTCGATCCGGATCCACGTCTGCGTCTTCCACACCTGCATCGACCAGCCGGGCCCCGGAGCCGCCGAGACGAGGGTCGCGTCGGCGGAGCCCAGGTCGAAGACCGCCCGGCCACCGGCGGTGTCGTAGGACTTGATCCGGCCGGAGGCGGTGGCGGAAGCGGTGGGGGAAGCGGTGGGGGACCCGGTGGCGGGCCGGGAGGGGGTGCGGGACGGGGCCGGAGACGACGGGCTCGTCGCCGACGGACTCTTCGGCGACGGGGACGGGGACGGGCGCGTGGCCGGCGGCGCCGACGCCTTCTCTCCCTGCGGGGTCGTGTCCTGCGCGGCGACCGGCAGCGCGCGCGGCGGGTCGTACACCGTGTGCGTCATCACCGTGTGCACACCCCACCACGACAGCGTGACCGCCGCTCCCGTCGAGAGCAGCCACGCCAGTACGTGTACGAGTCCTCTGCGCATCGCGGGCCATACTGCCTCAGGGGCAACGCCGTGCGCACCTGCCCTGAGTTGTCCACAGGCACGGAAGCGGTGTTCCGCGCATGGCGTACGGTGCGGCGCATGGCAAGTGTGCTCGTGGTCGAGGACGACCAGTTCGTACGCTCGGCGCTCATCCGGCATCTGACCGACGCCTCGCACACCGTGCGCAGCGTCGGTACGGCACTGGAGGCGCTGCGCGAGGTCGCCCACATCCGCTTCGACGTGGTCATCCTGGACCTCGGACTGCCGGACCTGGACGGCTCCGAGGCCCTGAAGATGCTGCGCGGCATCACCGACGTGCCCGTCATCATCGCCACCGCCCGCGACGACGAGACGGAGATCGTCCGGCTGCTCAACGCCGGGGCGGACGACTACCTGACCAAGCCGTTCTCGGTCGAGCACCTGTCCGCCCGCATCGCGGCGGTCCTGCGCCGGACCCGCTCCGCCGGACCGGAGGCCCCGCCGTCCCCCGTGCTCCGCGTCGGCGGTCTGAGCGTCGACCCGCTGCGCCGCCAGGCCGAGCTGGACGGGGCCCGCCTGGACCTGACCCGCCGCGAGTTCGACCTGCTCGCCTTCCTCGCCGGCCGCCCCGGTGTCGTCGTCCCGCGCAGGGAACTGCTCGCCGAGGTCTGGCAGCAGTCCTACGGCGACGACCAGACCATCGACGTCCACCTGTCCTGGCTGCGCCGCAAACTGGGGGAGACCGCGGCCCGGCCTCGCTATCTGCACACCCTCCGAGGGGTCGGCGTGAAGCTGGAGCCACCCGCGATCGCCGACGGGGGAGGGGAGCCGGTGCGATGAGATGGGCCCTGGTCAAAGTCTGCCTGGCGGTCACCACGATGGTCGTGGTCGCCTTCGCCGTCCCGCTCGGCCTGGTCGTCAAGGAGATGGCCCGCGACCGCGCCTTCTCGAACGCCGAGCGGGAGGCCGCCGCCGTCGCCCCCGCCCTGTCCATCACCACCGACCGGGACGAGCTGGAGCGGGTGGTGGCCTCCGCCGGCGCGAACTCCGGGATGGCCGTGCACCTGCCCGCCGACGGCGGCCGGGCCGCGCTCGACCTCGGCCGGCCCCGCGCCGCCCACCGCGACATCGAGGCCGTCCGCCGTCTGGGGCGCGCCTCCACCACCTCGGTCGCCGGCGGCTTCACGCTGCTCCAGCCGGTCGCCCTCGGCTCCGGGGCGATCGCGGTGGTCGAGGTGTACGTGCCCGAATCCGAGGTGAGCAACGGTGTCGGCACGGCCTGGGCGGTCCTGGCCGCCGTCGGTCTCGCGCTGGTCGTCGGCTCGGTGGCGGTCGCCGACCGGCTCGGAGTGCGCATGGTGCGGCCGGCGCAGAGGCTGGTGGAGGGGGCGCACGAGCTGGGCGAGGGCAAGCTGGGCGCCCGGGTCCCCGAGGACGGTCCGACCGAACTCCGACTGGCCGCCGTCGCCTTCAACTCCATGGCCGACCAGGTCGTCCAACTCCTCGCGAACGAACGGGAACTGGCCGCCGATCTGTCGCACCGGCTGCGCACCCCGCTCACCGTGCTCCGGCTCAACGCGGCCTCGCTCGGCGCCGGACCCGCCGCCGAGCAGACCCGGACCGCCGTCGCCCAGTTGGAGCGGGAGGTCGACACCATCATCCGCACGGCCCGGGAGGCCAAGCCGCAGACCGCCGCGGCCGGCCCCGGCGCCGGGTGCGACGCGGCCGAAGTGGTCCGCGAACGCATGGAGTTCTGGTCGGCGCTCGCCGAGGACGAGGGCCGCAAGTGGCGGGTGGCCGGGGTCGGGCGCCCGGTGCGCGTACCCGTGGCCCGTGCCGACCTGGCCGCATCACTGGACGCGCTGCTCGGCAACGTGTTCCGGCACACCGCCGAGGGCACCGCCTTCGCGGTCGACGTGCACAACGGCGAGGACGCGGTGATCGTACTGGTCTCCGACGCGGGCCCCGGTATACCCGACCCCGACGCGGCGATGGCCCGCGGCCGCGGCTCGGGCAGCGCGGGCTCGACCGGCCTCGGCCTGGACATCGTGCGCCGGCTCGCCGAGTCCACCGGCGGAGACGTCCGCATCGGCTCCTCGGTGCTGGGCGGCGCCGAGGTGCGGATCTGGTTCCAGCTGGACGTCCGAAGCCCCGAGAGCCGGGGACACCGGGGAAGGGTACGCAGACGCCGGCACACAGCCGCCGCCCGCTGGGGGCAACCCGGCCGCCCCGCCCGGCCCCGCTGACCGGCCCCGGCCACCGGCCCCGGCCACCGGCCCCGGCCTCGTCGACCGCCAGCCCCCTGGCCCCGCTGACCGCTGACCGCTGACCCCGGCCCGCCCCGGCCCGGCCCGGCCCGGCCCCGAGTCTCCCGGAACCGCCCCATTGGTCTCTACCTTTAACCGTCCCCGATCCCTTCCTTAAGCGCACCCTAAGGTCTCCAACGGCCGTCCCTATAAAGCCGTTTGTCCGATTCCGGATCGCTAGCGTGCTGCCGCACCCCCACCCCCCGCAAGCAGTGAAGGCAGGCAGGCGCATGAGCACGCACCGGCGCAGGTTCAGTGGCAGGAACAAGGCGATCGGCGGCCTGGTGGCCGCGGCCGTGGTCGGCGGCGGCGCGGCCCTGCTGACCGGCACCGCGCACGCCGCCGGTGTCGGCGCCGCCTACACGAAGACCAGCGACTGGTCGACGGGGTACACCGCGCAGTACGTCGTCACGAACAACAGCGGCCAGACGGAGAAGACCTGGACGCTGGAGTTCGACCTGCCCGCCGGTGCCAAGCTCAGCTCGCTGTGGAACGGCGAGTCGAACGTGAGCGGTCAGCACGTCACCGTGAAGCCCGCCTCGTGGGACGCGGGGGGCCTCGCGGCGGGCAAGTCGGTCACCGTCGGCTTCGTCGTCAACGGCAGCGGAGACCCCACCGCCTGCCGTATCGACGGCGCGCACTGAGCCACTCTCATCAACGGGGAGCGCCCCGGCCGGACATCCCCCCACCTCCGGCCGGGGCGCGTGGCGTTGCCACCTCGTGGGCCGCCCGCGCGGGCTGACCTCCCCCGACTACGCGACCGGCGGCAGCGCCCCCGACCGGGCCGCCTCGGCGTACCACCGCGCGCTCGACTTCGGCGTCCGCTCCAGCGTCCCGTAGTCCACGTACACCGCGCCGAACCGCTTCCCGTAGCCGTGGGCCCACTCGAAGTTGTCCATGAGGGACCAGAGGTAGTAGCCACGCACGTCGGCGCCGTCGGCGATGGCCCGGTGCACCTCCGACAGGTGGCTGTGCAGATAGGCGATGCGCTCGGGGTCGTGGACGCGGCCGTCGGCGTCGGGCTTGTCGTCGTAGGCGGCGCCGTTCTCCGTCACGTACAGCGGCAGGCCCCGTGCCTCGCGCGCATAGCGCATGAGCAGGTCGTACAGGCCTGTCGGATCGATCGTCCAGCCCATCTCCGTACGGTCGCCCGGGGTCTGGTGGAAGAGGACGTCGTCGGCGCCGGGCCAGGGGGAGTGGGCGCTGGCGCCGTGGCCGTCCGCCCGGGGGCCCCCGACCGCGTCGGACGCGGCCGAGACCAGCGCCGGGGTGTAGTAGTTCAGGCCCAGCGAGTCCAGCGGGGCGTTGATCGTGCGCTCGTCGCCGCCCAGGACGTACGACCAGTCGGTCACCGAGCGCGTCGCCTCGAACAGGGACGCCGGGTACGCCCCGTGCAGCATCGGGCCGTGGAAGATCCCGTTGGCCAGGTCGTCGATGCGGCGGGCCGCCGCCAGGTCGGCGGGGTCCTGGGAAAGGGGCCGTACCACCGCCGAGTTGAGGCTGACCGCGATCTGGTTGCGGGACGGCATCGCGGCGCGCAGGGCCGAAGCGCCCAGACCGTGCGCCAGGTTGAGGTGGTGGGCGGCCCTGAGTGCGGCCGCCGGGTCGGTACGGCCGGGCGCGTGCACCCCGGAGCCGTAGCCCAGGAAGGCGCTGCACCAGGGCTCGTTGAGGGTGATCCACTGCTCCACCCGGTCGCCCAGCGCCTCGCCGACCAGCTGCGCGTACTCCGCGAAACGGAACGCCGTGTCACGCTCCGGCCACCCGCCCGCGTCCTCCAGTTCCTGCGGCAGATCCCAGTGGTAGAGGGTGACGGCCGGTTTGATGCCGCGCGCGAGCAGCTCGTCGACGAGGCGACGGTAGAAGTCCAGGCCCACCTGGACCGCCGGGCCCCGGCCCGTCGGCTGCACTCGGGGCCAGGAGACGGAGAAGCGGTACGCGGTGAGGCCCAGCTCCGCCATCAGCGCCACGTCGTCGCGGTAGCGGTGGTAGTGGTCGACCGCGACGTCGCCCGTGTCACCGCCGGCCGTCCTGCCCGGCGTATGGCTGTACGTGTCCCAGATCGAGGGGGTGCGGCCGTCCTCCCGCACCGCCCCCTCGATCTGGTACGCGGACGTCGCGGAGCCCCAGAGGAAGGCGGGCGGGAAGGCCACGGGCGAGGGGGAAGGAAAAGAGGAGACGGAGTCAGGCATGGAAGCGCTCCCAGGAAGGGTCGTAAGAGCCGGACGGGCCGGACGGGCCGGAAGGCGGCCGACGGACGAGCAGGGACACGGGCGGACCGGGACTCGGGCGGACCGGGACACGGACGGGTGGCGGCGAGGGGTCGGGACCGCGGTGCCCGGCCCCCGCGGGACACAGGACGGTCAGCCCTTGATCGCGCCCTGCATGATCCCGCCCACGATCTGCTTGCCGAACAGCACGAAGGCGATCAGCAGCGGCAGCGTGCCGAGCAGCGCGCCCGCCATGATCACCGCCTGGTCCGGGACGTAACCGGTGCCGAGCGAGTTCAGGGCCACCTGCACGGTCGGGTTCTGCTGGTTCAGGGCGATGATCGGCCACAGGAAGTCGTTCCAGGCGAACACGAACGTGAGCAGGCCGAGCACCGCCATGGCCGGACGCGCGGCCGGGAAGACCACGTGCCAGACGATCCGCAGGCTGCTCGCTCCGTCCACCCGGGCCGCCTCGATCAGTTCGGCCGGCAGCGCCTGCATCAGGTACTGCCGCATGAAGAACGTACCGAAGGCGGTGACGAGACTCGGCAGGACCACCGTCTGCAGCTGGTTCGACCAGCCGAGGTCCGCCATCCACAAGTACAGCGGTACGACGGCCAGTTGTGGCGGGATCATCATCGTGCCGACGGTGAGCAGCAACAGCAGGCCGGAGAAGCGGAACCGCAGTTTGGCGAAGGCGAATCCGGCCAGCGTGGCGAACAGCACCGTGCTCACGGTGATCGTGCCCGCCACGATCACCGAGTTGAGCATCGCGGTGCCCAGCCCCGCCTGGTCCCAGGCGCTCTGCAGGTTCTTGAAAAGGTTGCCGCCGAACCACAGTGGCGGCGGCGTCTCGGCCAGGCGCCGGTCGGTGCGGGAGGCGGCGATCGCCGTCCACACCAGCGGGGCGAGGGAGACGAGGGCGAAGACGGTCAGGACGACGTAGGTCACCGGGCCCGCGTGCAGCTGCCTGCCCGCGCCCGTCCCCCTGCGCCGCTTCACCGTCGGCTCCGCTTTCCGCGCGGGCAGCGTCACTTCACCGGTCGTCATTGGGACTTCCTCAGCCGTCGGGTGAGCAGCAGATTGACCGCGGCGACGATCAGCAGGATCAGGAACATCGACCAGGCGATAGCGGACGCCTTGCCGAGGTTGCCGATGATCCAGCCCTGGTCGTACATGTACAGACCGAGTGTCTGGTACTGGTGCTCGGAACCGCCCTTGGACCCGCTGACCCCACCGAACAGCAGTGGTTCGCCGAAGAGTTGCGTCGCGCCGATCGTGGAGACGACGACCGTGAACAGGATCGTGGGCCGCAGCTGCGGGACCGTCACATGCCGGAACTGCTGCCAGCGGTTCGCGCCGTCGATCGCCGCCGACTCGTAGAGGTCGGTCGGGATGGCCTGCATGGCGGCGAGGTAGATCAGCGCGTTGTAGCCGGTCCACCGCCAGATCACGATCGACGACACCGCGAAGCGTGAACCCCAGTCGGACTCCCGCCAGTTGACCGGATCCACCCCGAGGAAGTGCAGGATCCAGTTGACCATGCCGCCGTCCCACGAATACAACAGCGTGAAGACCAGGGTCGCCGCGGCCACCGAGGTGGCGTAGGGGGTCAGCATCACCACGCGCCACACGGTAGAGCTGCGCAGCCTGTAGTTCAGCAGGTGCGCGAGACCGAGCGCGGCCAACAGCTGGGGCACGGTCGAGATGACGCCGATGGTCAGCGTGTTCCGCAGCGCGTTCCAGAAGAAGTCCGAGGTCCACAGGTTCTTGTAGTTGTCCAGGCCCGCCCAGCTCTGGTGGTCCAGCGCGGACAGCTGCACATGGTGCAGCGAGTACCAGGCGGTGTAGAGCAGCGGGACGAGTGTGAACGCCGCGAACAGGACGAAGAACGGGGACACGAACGCGTACGGCGACGCCTTCATGTCCCAGCGGTACAGCCGGCTGCGCCAGGAGTCGGCGCCCGCCGGCGCACCGCGACCGTGACCGCCCCGGGCCGCGCCCGGCGGGCTGCCGGGCGCGGCGTCGGCGCTCTTCGCGAGGTGCGCGAGAGCCTGCTTGGGGCTGGTCACTGGCCGAGCACGTCCTTGATCTCCTTGGACGCCGCGTCCCAGCCCTCGGAGGGCGACTTGCCCTTCTGCTCGACCTGGAGGATGCCGATGTCGCTGATCGCGCTGTCGATCGGCTTGTCCTTGGGGCCGAGGGGCTGCGCGGGGATGGTCTTCGCCGCATCGGAGAAGATCTGGGTGAGCGGTGCGCCGGAGAAGTACGCCGTGGTGTCGGCCTGCGGCTTCAGGCTCGCGTACGCCGACGGGGTGGACGGGAAGCTGGCCTGCTTGGCGAAGACCTTGGCCTGCTGCTCGGGCGCGGTCAGCCACTTCGCCAGCGCGACGGCCTCCTTCCGGTGCTTGGTCGCGGTCGGCACGCCGAGGAAGGAGCCGCCCCAGTTGGACGCCGCCGGCGCCGCCGCCACGTCCCACTTGCCCTTGCCGGAGTCGCCCGACTTCTGCTCGATGTAGCCGATCATCCAGGCCGGGCAGGCGATGCTGGCGAAGGTGCCGTTGGCGAAGCCCTGGTCCCAGGTCGGGTCGAACTGCTTCAGCTTCGCCGACATGGTGCTGGTGGCGACGGCCATGGCGGCGTCCCAGGCGTTCTTCACGCCTTCGGACTTGTCCCAGACGACGTTGCCGTCCTTGTCGTAGTACCGCTCGCTCGCGCCGCCCACCGCCGCGTTGTAGACGGAGGAGGCCGAGTCCACGAACTTGGTGCCCTTCGGCGCCTTCCGCATGTACTGCTTGCCCAGGTCGACGTACTTGGACCAGTCGCCCTTCCACATCCGGGCGAGCTCGGTGCGGTCGGTCGGCAGTCCCGCCTTCTGGAACAGATCCCTGCGGTAGCAGATGGCCATCGGCCCGGTGTCGGTCCCGAGCCCGATGAGCTTGCCGTCCTTGGTGGTGGCCTGGGCGTTCTTCCAGTCCAGCCACTGGGACTTGTCGACGTCCTTGCCGAGGTCCACGAACTTGTCGGCCTGGGTCTGCACGGCCTCGGTGACGTTGCCGATCTCGATGGCCTCGATGTCGTCGGTGCCGGACCCGGCCTGCAGCCGCGTGAGCACCTTCGGCCAGTACACGTCTGTCCGTGTGGTGACGTTCTCCTTGATGCTGATGTCCGGATGCAACTTCATGTACTCGTCGTAGAGGCCGGCCTGCTTGTAGCCGAAGACACCGAAGGTACCGATGGTCAGAGTGGTCTTCCCCTTGCCGCCTCCGTCCGAGGTGACCGACGAGCCGTCGTCCGAGTCCTTGGCGCAGCCGGCCAGCAGCCCCGTGGTCAGCGCGGCGACGGCCACGAGGGCCCCCAGCCTGTGGGACCGGCGGATGCTCGTACGCATTGCGTCCTCCTGTTGCCTGACGTGCCGACCCCCCGGCCAACTGCATGGTTGGGCCCGTTCGTACTCGCTGCGGCTCGGGCGGGGAACGTGCGGGTTGTGTAGGTGTCAGGTAGCGTGGGAGCGCTCCCACGTGTGATGGGTTGAAGAGTCGTCGGTCCCGGGCGGGGTGTCAAGGGAGCGGACGGGGCGGGCGGCCGCGTGTTATCGGGCCGTTAGCGAACGCCGGTCGGCGGCGCGCGCCCCCTTGCTCGGGCGGTCGGACGGCCCGGGGGCGGGCGGCCCCGGCCGGCGGCACTGTTACATTCCAGGCCGACCGGATACGCGGCGGAGAAAGGCGGAGCCCATGGCAGGCCACGGAGCGCGGGGCCGGAGCGCGGGGCGGCCCACGCTCGAGGAGGTTGCCGCCCGGGCGGGAGTCGGCCGGGGCACGGTCTCGCGGGTGATCAACGGCTCGCCCCGGGTCAGTGACGCGACCCGCGCCGCGGTCGAGGCGGCCGTCGCGGAACTCGGCTACGTCCCCAACACCGCGGCCCGCGCCCTCGCGGCCAACCGCACCGACGCCATCGCCCTCGTCGTCCCCGAGCCGGAGACCCGGTTCTTCGCGGAGCCCTACTTCTCGGACATGCTGCGCGGTGTCGGAGCCGAACTGTCCGACACGGAGATGCAGTTGCTGCTGATCTTCGCGGGCAGCGACCGGGAGCGGCAGCGCCTCGCCCAGTACCTGGCGGCCCACCGGGTCGACGGCGTGCTCCTGGTCTCCGTCCATGCCGACGATCCGCTGCCCGACCTGCTGGCCCAGCTGGAGATCCCGGCCGTGATCAGCGGCCCCCGGTCGGCCGGGGAGACGCTCACCTCGGTGGACTCCGACAACTACGGCGGTGCCCGCTCGGCCGTCGCGCACCTGCTCGCCGGCGGCCGGCGCCGCATCGCGCACATCACTGGCCGCCTCGACGTCTACGGCGCCCAGCGCCGCGTCGACGGCTACCGCGACGCCCTGCGAGAGGCGGGTCTGGAGGGGGACGAACGCCTCGTCGAACCGGGTGACTTCAGCGAGGAGGGAGGCCGGCGCGCGATGACCGCGCTGCTGGAGCGGTGCCCCGACCTGGACGCGGTCTTCGCCGGCTCCGACGTCACGGCGGCGGGCGCCCGGCAGGTGCTGCGCGAGGCGGGCCGCCGTATCCCGCAGGACGTGGCCCTGGTCGGGTACGACGACTCGGCCATAGCCCGCCACATGGACCCGCCGCTGACCAGCGTCCGCCAGCCCATCGAGGAGATGGGCCGCGCGATGATCGACCTGCTGCTCACGGAGATCGCCGACCGCCGTCCGGCGGCTTCCCGGTGGCCGGCGCCGCGGCACGTGGTGCTGCCCACGGAGCTGGTGGCACGGGCGTCGGCGTGATGCGGCCGTCGTCATGAGTCGGGTGCCGGTGTCGGGCGGGCCGGACCGCGTGACGCGGCCGGCGGCGAGGCCGGAAAACGAATCAGCCGGTGACCCGTCTTTCGACGAAGTCACCGGCTGATCACTCAGGGTGAGTGACGGGACTTGAACCCGCGACATCCTGGACCACAACCAGGTGCTCTGCCAGCTGAGCTACACCCACCACGACCGGCGGTGGAACGTGTGGTTTCCCCGACCGGCCGAGAAGAAGTCTACAGGGTCCCAAGGGGTGCTCGCGCACGTGTTTTCGTTCGGGTGTCCGAGCGCGCCCCGCGGGTGTCCGCCGGGCGCGCGACGCGGCTCCTGCCGCTACGGCGCGGGCAGGACGTACTTGGCGGCGATCGCCTTGGCGGTGTCGCTGTCCGGGCCCGGCTGCGGCACGAAGACGGCCTCGCGGTAGTAGCGCAGCTCGGCGATCGACTCGCGGATGTCGGCGAGGGCCCGGTGGTTGCCGTTCTTCTCCGGGCTGTTGAAGTAGGCGCGCGGGTACCAGCGGCGGGCCAGCTCCTTGATCGAGGACACGTCGACGATCCGGTAGTGGAGGTACTCCTCCAGGGTCGGCATGTCCCGCAGCAGGAAGCCGCGGTCGGTGCCGACGGAGTTGCCGCACAGCGGGGCCTTGCCGGGCTCCTTCACGTGCTCGCGGATGTAGGCGAGGACCCGCTCCTCGGCGTCGGCGAGCGTGGTGCCGCCGGCCAGCTCGTCCAGCAGCCCGGACGCGGTGTGCATCTGACGCACCACCTCGGGCATCGTCTCCAGCGCGGAGTCCGGTGGACGGATCACGATGTCCACCCCCTCGCCGAGTACGTTCAGCTCGGAGTCGGTGACGAGGGCGGCCACCTCGATGAGAGCGTCGTCGGACAGCGAGAGGCCGGTCATCTCGCAGTCGATCCACACCATGCGATCGTTCATGCGACCTACCCTAAAGCGGGCCTGTGCATTTCGGATGCCCCCTGTCGCCCTGGGACCCGCCGAAGCCGGGACGCACCCCGGACGGGCCGAACCGAAGGAACCGGAAAAGCCGGAAAAGAGGGGGCGGACCCGGTGTCCGCCCCCTCTTTTCTCACGCCCCGCTTCTCGCGCCTCTCAAGCCTCGCTCAGCTGCCGCTGCGTGGCGCCGGGAGCAGGCTCACCGCGCCCGCGGCCTGGCGGCGGCTCATGTGCATCGGCACGCCGCTCTCCCGGTCCGGGTGCATCATGGCCGGCACCGGGCCCATCGGCCCGTGGCCGGACGGGGCGGCGGACGGTGCGCCCGCCGGGCCGTGCTGGGAGGACGCGACCTCCTGCTCACCCGGTTTGTCACCCTGCGGCCGACGGGCGCGGTAGGCGGCCCGGTAGGCGGCGGGGGACGAGCCGAGCTGGCGGCGGAAGTGCCCGCGCAGCGCCACCGGCGAACGGAAGCCGCAGCGGCCCGCGACCTCGTCCACGGAGTAGTCCGAGGTCTCCAGCAGCCGCTGCGCCTGCAGCACCCGCTGGGTGATCAGCCACTGCAGCGGCGCGCTGCCGGTGAGCGAGCGGAATCGGCGGTCGAAGGTACGGCGGCTCATGTAGGCGCGTGCCGCCAGTGTCTCCACGTCGAACTGCTCGTGGAGGTGTTCCAGCGCCCAGGCGACGACCTCGGCGAGCGGGTCGGCGCCGATCTCCTCCGGTAAAGACCGGTCGAGGTAGCGCTCCTGACCGCCGCTGCGGCGCGGCGGGACCACCAGGCGGCGGGCCAGCGCGCCGGCCGCCTCGTTGCCGTGGTCCGTCCGCACGATGTGCAGGCACAGGTCGATCCCCGCGGCCGTACCGGCCGAGGTCAGGACGTCGCCGTCGTCGACGAACAGTTCGCGCGGATCGACGTGGACCGACGGGTAGCGCTTGGCCAGTGTCGGTGCGTACATCCAGTGCGTGGTCGCCGGGCGGCCGTCCAGCAGGCCCGCCGCCGCGAGCACGAAGGCCCCGGTGCACAGCCCGACGATGCGGGCGCCCTCCTCGTGCGCTCTGCGCAGCGCGTCGAGCGCGTCCTCCGGTGGCGGCGAGGTGATCGAGCGCCAGGCCGGCACGACGACCGTGCCCGCGCGGGAGATCGCCTCCAGGCCGTGTGGTGCGGTGAGTTCCAGGCCTCCCGTGGTCCGCAGCGGACCGTCCTCGCCGGCGCACACCAGCAGTCGGTAGCGCGGTACCCCGGCGTCCTGGCGATCGATGCCGAACACCGACAGCGGTATGGAACTCTCGAAGATGGGGCCGCCGCTGAACAGCAGCACCGCGACGATCTCCTTGCGGCGTCGCCCGGCGAGTTTCCGGGCCGCGGTCTCCGGCGCGGCAGTGGAGTCGTGGCTCATCCTGCTAAGCCCCCCTCGGTGGTCGCGGCGCCCCTAACTGATCGGGTCTGTCGCTCCTGCACGTTTCCCCTCGGTCCTGCACGAGTCCCCCGCCGTAAAGAAAGTCAAGATCGAATCTACTGGCTTCCGCGGTCTGCCGATGGCCAGTTCCGCACGCCGTGGATTGTCGACATGACAACTTGGCGTGAAGCATTCGATCACGAAGGGTTGCACTCACGGGCCGTGTGCGGAAGTGCGCCTTGTGGCGGTGGCCGAACCGCATAGGGTGCGTGAGGTCGTCCAGACCCTGTCCGTGCAGGTGGAACGGGGGATGGGGGGTGCTTCGGACCCCTCCACGGCGATATCAGGAAGTTGGCCGAAAAGAAGCGTTCGGAGGTGCGGAAACCGGTCAGTCGACCGGTGTCCGTCCCTGGGTGTGATGTCCACCTCCTCTTTGCGCGGCGAAACGCTCCGAACGGCGCAGCAGGAAGCGGCACGCGACGGTGACGGCGGCGAGACCGAGCGCGGTTGCGGCGGCACAGGCCGGCGAGGTGCCGTACCAGAGGAGGACCGCGGGGACGAGGACGCAACTGAAGACCGCCCAGCGGATCACGTCACTCGTGGTGTCCGGGGCGGGCCGCGGGTCGGAGGTGGATCGGGGTCCGGGCATCACGTGCTCCCTGGGGCGGCGGTCGTCATGATCAACGCGTGTCGGATCGGTCGGTCACTGGCCGTGGCTTGGCGGATCGTGTGCAAACCGCCTGTACGGGGCAGCAACCATTGCGTTACGGGCGCCGCTCGTGCATGCTCCGGGGAACCCCCGGGGACACCCTCGGGAACCGATCACGGAGAGTGTGCGAGATCTGGGCTCAAGGAGGCGTGCAGCCGTACCCTTGGGGGTATGGGGTTGGGAAGACGTTTCCCGGACACACACCTCCGTCGCACGACATCACCCCCCTCTCATAAAGGATCACGACGCCGAGACAGCCATGGCCGGTCACGAATTCTTCGAACACGCGGACCGCAAGCGGCCGGTCGCCGAACCCACGGCGGCAGAGCCCCTGGCGGCGGAAGAGACACGCCCCTCCTGCGATCCAGCCTTCCGGCACGGGGTGGTGGTCGGCTTCGACGGCTCCACCTCCAGCGAGCGAGCCCTCGCCTACGCGATCGGGATGGCCCACCGCTCCAGCTCCGGTCTGATCATCGTCCATGTGGCCAACCGGCTGCCCACCACCGTGTGGGCCGGCTGTGAGCCGCCCGTCTTCGTCGACGTGCCGGACCACCGCACCGAGGTGCTCGGCCTCGAGCTGGCGTGCGCGGACTATCTGTCCGAGGTGCCGTGGATCCTCGTCGAGCGCGGCGGTGACATCTGCCACGAGCTCGAGGAGGTCGGGCGGGAGTACGAGGCCGACGCGATCGTGGTCGGCTCGACGCACGGGATCGTCGGCCGGATCTTCGGCTCCGTGGCCGGACGGCTCGCCAAGCGGGCCAAGCGGCCCGTGATCGTCATCCCCTGAGTTCACCGGCGACTCAGAGCGTTTCCACCCCGCGTCAATTTCCTTTGTGCAGACCGAAACTACTCGCGCGTCAGAGGTGTTTGTGCCCTTGTGAAGGGCATATATCGGTCACCGCGCAACTGAACAGCACGAAGGGAGCCCGCCGTGGACAGTGACGTCTCTGCGGGAAGCGGAAGCACGACAGTCGTAGGCCGACTCGCCCTGGGAATCACCCTGTTGGCGTTCGGACTCGGTACGACCGGTGTGATCGACGGCGTCGCGGCATCCGACGCCATGTCAGTGGCCCACTATGTGGGCGGAGTTGCCCTGTTCCTGATCGGCCTGCTGGCCTTCCGGGGCGGCGACAGCGCCTCCGGCACGGGCTTCACGGTCCTCGGCGCCCTGTGGTTCACCTGGGCCGTCGCGGACCACGGATCGGCCGACGCGGCCGGTCTCTTCCTGCTTCTGTTCGCCCTCGTGGCCCTCACGCTGACCCTGGCCGGCGGGGACACCCTGGGCCAGGCCATGCACGGCCTGCTGTTCCTGGCCATGGTGGTGCTCGCCGTCGCGAGCTTCGCCGACAGCTCGTCCCTCGCGAAGGTCGGCGGCTGGGTCGCCGCGGTCTCCGGCGCGGTGGCGTGGTACGCGGCCACGGCCGCGGTGGCGCACTGGCCGACGGCGATGCCTCGGCGTGCTGCGGGCCGGGGGGTGACGGCCGCCGGCTGAAACGTGCAGCACATGGCGGATCCCCGCGTGGCAGGTGGCCCACGTGGGGATCCGCCCCCTTTTGCGCCTGAACCGGCGCCGCTCTCGCGGACGTGGTTGCTCGCCGCGGGGGTTGCTCAATTGTCGCTTCGGCCCTCGTGGGGATTTCTCACTCCACCGTCACCGACTTCGCCAGGTTCCTCGGCTTGTCGATGTCGCGGCCCAGGGCCTTGGCCGTGTGGTAGGCGAGGAGCTGGAGGGGGATGCCCATCAGGATCGGGTCCAGTTCGTCCTCGTTCTTCGGGACGACGATCGTCTGGTCGGCCTTCTCCTGGTGCTGGTGGGCCACGGCGAGGATCTTGCCGCTGCGGGCCTTGATCTCCTCCAGGGCGGCGCGGTTCTTCTCCAGGAGGTCGTCGTCGGGGACGATCGCGACCGTGGGGAGGGCGGGCTCGATCAGGGCCAGCGGGCCGTGCTTCAGCTCGGAGGCGGGGTAGGCCTCGGCGTGGATGTAGGAGACCTCCTTGAGCTTCAGGGAGGCCTCGCGGGCGACCGGGTAGCCCCGGACGCGGCCGATGAAGAGCATCGAGCGGGCGGCGGCGTACTGCTCGGCGAGCTCCTTGACCTCCTCCTCCTGCTTGAGGATCTCGGAGATCTGCTCGGGCAGCCTGCGCAGGCCCTCGATGATCCGCTTGCCGTCGCGCACCGAGAGGTCGCGGGTGCGGCCGAGGTGCAGGGCGAGCAGGGCGAAGGCCACCGTGGTGTTGGTGAAGCACTTGGTGGAGACCACGCAGACCTCCGGGCCCGCGTGCACGTAGATGCCGCCGTCCGCCTCGCGGGCGATCGCCGAGCCGACCACGTTGACGACGCCGAGGACGCGGGCGCCCTTGCGCTTCAGCTCCTGGACGGCGGCGAGGACGTCGTACGTCTCACCGGACTGGGAGACCGCGACGTACAGGGTGTCGGGGTCGACGACCGCGTTGCGGTAGCGGAACTCGGAGGCGGGCTCGGCGTCGGCGGGGATGCGGGCCAGCTCCTCGATCATCTGGGCGCCGATCATGCCCGCGTGATACGAGGTGCCGCAGCCGAGGATCTTCACGCGGCGGATCTTGCGCGCCTCGCGGGCGTCCAGGTTCAGGCCGCCCAGGTGCACGGTGGAGAAGCGGTCGTCGATGCGGCCGCGCAGCACGCGGTCCACGGCGTCGGCCTGCTCGTGGATCTCCTTGTGCATGTAGGTGTCGTGGCCGCCCATGTCGTACGAGGCGGCCTCCCACTCCACGGTGGTCGGCTCGGCCGTCGTGCGCGTGCCCTCGGTGGTGTAGGTGCGGAAGTCGTCGGCCTTGAGGGTGGCCATCTCGCCGTCGTCCAGCGTGACTATCTGCCGGGTGTGGGCGACCAGCGCGGCGATGTCCGAGGCGACGAACATCTCCTTCTCGCCGATGCCGAGCACGACCGGGGAGCCGTTGCGGGCCGCCACGATGCGGTCGGGGAAGTCGGCGTGCATGACCGCGATGCCGTAGGTGCCCTCGATCAGGCGCAGGGTCTCGCGGACCCTGTCCTCCAGCTTCTCGGCCTCCGAGCGGGCGATCAGGTGGACGAGGACCTCGGTGTCGGTCTCGGAGAGGAACTCGACGCCGTCCGCCTCCAGCTTGCGGCGCAGGTCGGCGGCGTTGTCGATGATGCCGTTGTGCACGACGGCGACCTTCTGGTCGGCCGACATGTGCGGGTGGGCGTTCACGTCGGACGGGGCGCCGTGGGTGGCCCAGCGCGTGTGGGCGATGCCGGTGGTGCCCTTGAAGCGCGCCGGGACCTTCGCCTCCAGGTCGCGCACCCGGCCCTTGGCCTTGACCATCTTCAGGCCGGCCGACTTCGGGGAGGAGACGACGATGCCCGCGGAGTCGTAGCCGCGGTACTCCAGCCGCTGCAGGCCCTCCAGCAGCAGCGGGGCCACGTCACGCTTACCGATGTATCCGACAATTCCGCACATATGCAGGTATCTCTCAGCCTGGCGTCTCAGCCGTAGACCATGCGGCGCAGCTGCCTGAGCGTCAGCTCCGGCGGCGCCACCGCCCGGTATTTCAGGTCCGCCTCGATCCGTTCGAAGATCTCCGTGTTCTGCAGGCCCTGGGTCTGCAGTTCCCGGTGGCGGCGACGGACGTAGTCCTGGATCGTCTCGTCGAAGAAGGCGAGCACGTCCTGGATCACCCGCAGGGCCTCGCCCCGGTTCAGGGGCGTGGACCGCGTCAGGTGATCGACAAGTTCCTCGTGCACCCGGTAGATCCTGGAGTACCGGCGAGAGTTTCGCAAGAATTGTGCCCGATTCCGGGCAGGGGGCCGAGGAATGTCTTGTGGTCCGCTGTTCGCAGGACGGCCATCCTGTGTCTTGCGCCGCGTCGCCCGAACAGGCGAGTTTCAGGCGTCATGGACATTCCTCGTATGGGAGTACCCGACAAGCTGGCCGAGCGCATGAGCATGGCCGAGCAGCATGAGTATCTGCGCTCCAGGTTCTCGCGGCGCAACATGATCAGAGGCGGCGCCGTCACGCTGGGCGCCGTCGCGGGCGGCGCGTTCGTGCCGGGCGCCACCGCCCAGGCCGCCGTCCCCACGCCGCGCACCGTTCCGGCCGCCGAGAAGGTCGACGGCGCCCTCGTCGCCCCCTTCGGCCGGCACCTCGCCTACGGCAACGACCCGCGCACCGAGATGACCGTCTCCTGGCAGGTCCCGGTCGCGGTGAACAAGCCCTTCATCCGGATCGGCGCCCAGCCCTGGGACCTCTCGCGCAAGATCGAGGCCGAGGTCCGCACCCTGTACACGCCGGCCGGCGTCGGCGCGAGCGGCGACCACACGCAGTACTACCTGCACGTCAGGCTCACCCACCTGCGTCCGGGCCGGACCTACTACTACGGCGTCGGCCACCAGGGCTTCGACCCGGCCCAGCCGCATCTCGCCGGCACCGTGGGCACCTTCACCACCGCCCCCGCCCACAAGGCGCCGTTCACCTTCACCGCCTTCGGCGACCAGGGCGTCAGCTACCACGCCCTGGCCAACGACAGCCTGATCCTCGGCCAGAACCCGTCCTTCCACCTGCACGCCGGTGACATCGCCTACGGCGACCCGGCCGGCCAGGGCAAGAGCACGGACACCGGCTTCGACTCGCGTACCTGGGACCAGTTCCTGTACCAGACCGAGTCGGTCGCCAAGCAGGTCCCGTGGATGGTCTCGTACGGCAACCACGACATGGAGGCCTGGTACTCGCCCAACGGCTACGGCGGCGAGGAGGCCCGCTGGACCCTCCCGGACAACGGCCCGGACCCGAAGAACCTGCCGGGCGTCTACTCCTTCGTCCACGGCAACACCGCGATCATCTCGCTGGACCCCAACGACGTCTCCTTCGAGATCCCGGCGAACCTGGGTATCTCCGGCGGAACGCAGACGACGTGGTTCGAGGGCCAGCTGAAGAAGTTCCGCGCCTCGAAGGACGTCGACTTCATCGTCGTGTTCTTCCACCACTGCGCGTACTGCACCTCCACCGCGCACGCCTCGGAGGGGGGCGTGCGCCAGGAGTGGGTGCCGCTGTTCGACAAGTACACGGTGGACCTGGTCATCAACGGCCACAACCACCAGTACGAGCGCACGGACGTCATCAAGGGCAACGAGGTCACCAAGAAGCTGCCGATCGGCGGCACGGCCTACCCCGAGACCGAGGGCGTGGTCTACGTCACGGCGGGCGCGGCGGGCCGCAGCCTCTACGCCTTCACCGCCCCGGACTCCTACGAGGGCCACGAGCACGAGGTCGACTCCGTGTCCTCGTTCATCTGCCTCAAGGACGGCGCCCGGCAGCCCGAGACCGTCGCCTGGTCCCGGGTGCGCTACCTCAACTACTCCTTCCTGCGCGTGGACGTCACCCCCGCGCCGAAGGGCCGGCAGACCACCCTGACGGTGTCAGGCATCGCCGAGACCGGTGACCGCATCGACCACTTCACGGTGTCCCGCACGGCGAAGTGAGCCAGGGCGCGGCGGTCCTCGCACACGGCTGAGGACCGCCCGCTACATACGGCTGAGGACCGCCCGCTTGGCCAGCGTGAACTCCTCGTCGGTCAGCACGCCCGAGCGGTGCAGCTCGCCCAGCTCCCGCAGCCGCCGAAGCAGCGCGTCGTGGTCGTCCTCGGCGGCGGGCGCCCCGGTGGGCGCCTCGGCCTGGCGGGGTACGAGGGCCTCGACGGGGGCGGGTGCCCCGGCCGGTGCGAGGGCTCCGGCGGCCGGCGCCGAGGGATGCGGCAGCCGTACCTGTACGGCCGCCGCGACCAGCGCCATCAGCGGGTCCTTCCTGAAGCCCCACAACTCGACGGCGTTCGGGTCGAACTTGGGCGGCGCGGTGACGGGCGCGCCGCGCACGGTGAAGCGCAGGTGCCCGTTCTCCAGCCCGGCCGCCGGCTGCCACCGCACGGCGGTGATCTCCGCGAGGGGGATCGTCCGGGGCCCGGTGGCGGCCTTGGCGTCCTCCGTCTTCCAGTTCCACTCCAGCCGCACCCGCTCCCCGTCGAAGGCCGCCGTGCCGTCCCCGGCCGCCGCGGACACCGGCAGGGGCGGCCCCGGCAGCCGGTACCCGGTGACCGGCCCCGAGGGGACGCCCTCCAGCAGCAGGGCGGTACGGACCTCCTCCGCCACGTACTCGGCCACGCCGTACCGGTCGCTGTCCACGGTCAGCCGATAGGGGTCGTCGGACTCGGCGAGCCGGCCGGCGGTGGCCCGCAGCAGGGGGTCGGCGCCGTCGCGCAGCCGCAGCCGCAAGCGGCCGGACCTCCTCCCCTGTTCGAAGGAGACGCCCGCCAACGCGTCCAGCGGAACCTCGAGTTCACCCAGGGCACGGCGTATCGGGCTCACGTTCCTGTCGCGTCCCGGCGTCAGCCGCAGACGGTCCCCGACGAAGGCCCACGTGCCGTCCTTCTGGATGATTTCCGCCATGCGGGGATTGTTTCACCGGAACTGAGGGAGAGTGGTCTTTACCAATCCTGTAGTCCTGAAGGGAGCGCATGTGAGACGGCACCGCGGCACAACTCCCCGACTGACCCGAATACTCGGTTCGTTCCTGCTGGTCGCGGCGGCAGGAGCGGCCACGCTGGCCGCCGGCCCCGCACCCCGCGCGACGACACCGACGCCCCTGGACCGCGTGGTCCCGGCGCCCGCCTCGGTCACGCCCGGCGGATCCCCGTACCGCATCACCCGCACGACGAACGTCCGCGTCGACGGCCCGGACGCCGCCCGGCACATCGGCGAGTACCTCGCCCGTATCCTGCGGCCCTCCACCGGCTACCCCCTGCCCCTGGTCGAACAGGGCACGGGCGGCATCCGGCTCCGGCTGGCCAAGGGCTCGTTCGGCGCCGAGGGCTACCGGCTGCACAGCGGCCCCGACGGCGTCACCGTCACCGCGAGCGCACCCGCCGGCCTCTTCCACGGCGTGCAGACCCTGCGTCAGCTGCTCCCCGCGTCCGTGGAGAAGAAGACCGTCCAGGCCGGCCCCTGGCAGATCGCGGGCGGCACCATCGAGGACCGGCCGCGCTACGGCTACCGCGGCGCGATGCTCGACGTCTCCCGGCACTTCTTCACCGTCGCCCAGGTCAAGCGCTACATCGACCAGCTGGCCCTCTACAAGATCAACACCCTGCATCTGCACCTCAGCGACGACCAGGGCTGGCGCATCGCCGTCGACTCCTGGCCGCGCCTGGCGACCTACGGCGGCTCCACCGAGGTCGGCGGCGGCGAGGGCGGCCACTACACCAAGGCCGACTACCGCGAGATCGTCCGCTACGCCGCCTCCCGCTACCTCGAGATCGTCCCCGAGATCGACATGCCGGGCCACACCAACGCGGCCCTCGCCTCCTACGCCCAGCTCAACTGCGACGGCGAGGCACCCCCGCTGTACACCGGCACGGACGTCGGCTTCAGCTCGCTGTGCGTGTCCAAGCAGGTCACCTACGACTTCGTGGACGACGTGATCCGCGAACTGGCCGCCCTCACCCCCGGCCGCTACCTCCACATAGGCGGTGACGAGGCGCACTCCACCAGCCACGCCGACTACGTGACCTTCATGGACCGCGTCCAGCCGATCGTCGCCAAGTACGGCAAGACCGTCATCGGCTGGCACCAGCTGACCGGCGCCACCCCCGCCAAGGGCGCCCTCGCCCAGTACTGGGGCCTGGACGGCACCAGCGCCGACGAGAAGGCACAGGTCGCCAAGGCCGCGCGGAACGGCACCGGCCTGATCCTCTCCCCGGCCGACCGCGTCTACCTCGACATGAAGTACACCAAGGACACCCCGCTCGGCCTGGACTGGGCGGGCCTGGTGGAGGTGAAGCGGTCCTACGACTGGAATCCCGGCGCCTATCTCCCCGGCGCGCCGGCCTCCGCCGTCAAGGGTGTGGAAGCACCCATGTGGTCCGAGACCCTCACCGAGTCCGCCGACATCGAGTACATGGCCTTCCCCCGGCTTCCGGGCGCGGCCGAACTCGGCTGGTCCCCGGCGGCCACCCACGACTGGGACGCCTACAAGGTCCGCCTGGCCGCCCAGGGCCCCCGCTGGGACGCCCTCGGCATCCACTACTACAGGTCGCCCCAGGTGCCCTGGCCCACGACCTGACCACAGACCGACGGGCACCCCGGAGGACCGTACTCCGGGGTGCCCGGCGGGGCTCGGTCAGAACCCGGCGATGGGGTTCTTCAGGGTTCCGATCAGCTGGAGGGCGCCCGCAGGATCCGCCAGGTCGACCATCTGCCTGTTGTCGCGCAGTTGGAGGCGGTTGAGGCAGGACAGGGCGAACTCGGGGGCGAAGATGTCGTACTGCCGGAACTTGTCCGCCAGTTCGGGGTTCGCTTCCTGGTAGTCGCGGGTGACCTCGGCGACCGTCCGCCAGAAGTCGTCCTCGGCCAGGACTCCCTCGGCGGCCAGGTCGGCGGAGAGGAAACGGAAGAAGCAGTCGAAGACGTCCGTGAAGACGGACAGGAGCTTCTTGTCGTCCGGGACCTCGACGCGGATGCGCCGCACCTCGGGCGGCAGTGCCGCGTCCGGGTCCATCACCGCGATCTCCTCGGCGATGTCCTTGAAGACCGCGCGCCGGACGGCCCCGTCCTCCAGGACCAGGATCACGTTCTCGCCGTGCGGCATGAACACCAGGTCGTAGGCGTAGAAGCTGTGGAGGAGGGGGGTGTAGTAGGCCTGGAGGTAGCGGCGGAGCCACTCCCGCGGGGGCAGTCCGCTCCGGTCGATCAGCGCGGCCGCGAAGGACGCGCCCTCGTGGTCCACATGGAGGAGGGAGGCCATCGTCGCGAGCGACTCGCCGCCTCGCAGCGAGCGCACCGGGCTCTCCCGCCACAGCGCGGCCAGCATCTTGCGGTAGGGCGAGTAGTGGTCTGTGGCCTGCTCGTACTCCTGGTGCCGGTAGCCGACGGCCGCCCGCTCCCGGATGATCGTCAGCCCCGTCGACCTCAGCACGGGGTCGTTCTCGATCAGCTGGGCCAGCCAGTCGTTGATGGCCGGCGTCGCCTCCATGTAGGCGGCCGAGAGCCCGCGCATGAAGCCCATGTTGAGCACGGACAGGGCCGTCTTCACGTAGTGCTTCTCGGGGTGCGAGGTGTTGAAGAAGGTCCGGATGGACTGCTGGGCCAGGTACTCGTCGTCGCCCTCGCCGAGGCACACCAGGTGCCGGCGGGCCACCTCGGCGGCGAAGGTGACCGCGAGCTTGTTCCACCACTGCCAGGGGTGGACCGGGATGAGCAGGTAGTCGGCGGGGTCGAGGCCCTGGGCGGTCAGCCGGCCGTGGAACCGCTCGACGGTGTCCGCCCCCAGCTCCTGCCGGACGAAGTCCTCGTACCCGATGCCGACGCCCGCCGTGAACGCGGCCCGCGAACGGTGCGCGGCCAGCCACACCAGCCGGACGGGGCTCGCGGTCTCCGGGGCGTACGAGAGGTACTCGTGGACACCGAACCCGAGCCGCCCGTTGTTCGCGACGAAACACGGATGCCCCTCGGCCATTCCGGTCTCGATCGCCTGGAAGCCGCTCCCCGCCAGTTCGGCGGAGGTGACCTTCGGCTTCGCGAGCTTGTAGCAGGTGCCGGAGAGGGTGGAGGAGATCTCCTCCAGGTAGACGGGCAGGACGTCGTCGCTCAGGCCCAGGGCCGTGCGCAGCTCGATGAAGAAGTCCAGGGCGGCGAGCGGGAGTTCGACGCCCTCGCGGTGCCGGGTGATGGATCCGGGATCGACCTGCCAGTGGTCGAGGGCGCGGCGGACGGCGGAGAACCGGTACGAGGTGAGCCCGTCGTCGCTGCGGACGACGTACCGCTCCCCGTCCTCCTCGGGCGTGATCAGGCGCTCGTGCGCGAACTCGGCGAGCGCCTTGCGTATGAGCAGCCGGTTGGCGCTCGCCCAGCGGTCGGGGGAGAGGTGGGCCACGGCGTCGGTGAGGCTCATGCGGTCACCCCCGTCGCGGCCAGGAACCGCTCCCGGGTGCAGAAGCTCAAGAGCGCCCTCTTCTCCGGCTTCTCGATCTCCCGCTCGGGCACGAACCCGACGGCCTCGTTCAGGGCGTGCACGGCCGTGTTGCGCACGTCCGGTTCGACGACGACGCGCCGCACCGCCGGGTCCTCGAAGAGGTGCGCGACCACGGCGGTGATGACGGACCTGGTGAAGCCGGGTACGGGGGTGTCGGTCGCCGGGGTGAGGAAGTGCATGCCGACGTCACCCGGACGCGGCTCGTAGAGGCCCACCAGCTCCCGGTGCGCGGGGTCGTACTTCTCCATCAGGAAGACGGGTTCGCCGTCCCGCAGTCCGATCAGGGCGTGGTGGTGCTCGTCGGCCGCGATCTCCCCGTAGGCGCGCTCGACGTCCTGCGGTGTCGCGTCCCGCATCATCCAGAACGCGGCCTTGGGGTGGGTGACCCAGGAGTGCAGGAGTCCGGCGTCCTGCGAGGGGTCGACGGCGCGGAAGGTGAAGGTCATGCTGCGAACTCCTGGAATGCGATGGTCTTCTCGACCGGGTAGTACTCGGTGCCGAGCAGCTCACGGATGATGTAGCTGTTGCGGTACGCGCCCATGCCCAGGTCGGGGCTGGTGATGCTGTGGGTGTGGACGCCGGCGTTCTGCAGGAAGACGCCCCGGCCCGTGGTGTCGATGGAGTAGTTGCGGGCGATGTCGAAGCGCCCGTGGCCGTCGAAGCGGAGACGGTCGCGGACCGGGCCGAGGAAGGCGGGTGGCTCGTAGTGGTAGCCGGTGGCGAGCACCAGGCCCTCGGTGCGGATCTCGAAGTCCTTGCCCTGCTCGTCCTGGTGGAAGCCGAGGGTGTAGGTGCCGTCCCGGTGAGTGGCGCGGGTGAGTGAGGAGTTGGTGAGCAGCCTGGTCGGGACCGGGCGGTCGCCGCTCGCGACGTTCTTCTGGTAGAGCAGATCGAAGATCGAGTCGATCAGGTCCGAGTTGATGCCCTTGAACAGTCCCTTCTGCTGTTTCTCCAGCCGGTGGCGGGTGTCCTCGGGCAGCGCGCGGAAGTAGTCGATGTAGTCCGGGGACGTCATCTCCAGGGTCAGCTTGGTGTACTCCAGCGGGAAGAACCGCGGTGAGCGGGTGACCCAGTTGAGTCGGTAGCCGTGGACGTCGATCTCGGCGAGCAGCTCGTGGTAGATCTCGGCCGCGCTCTGCCCGCTGCCGACGATCGTGATCGACTCCTTCTCCCGCAGCACGGCCCTGCGGTGCATGTACTGCGCGGTGTGCAGGAAGTCGCCGTCCAACTCCTCGCACACCGGCGGCACATGGGGGACCGTTCCGGTGCCGAGGACCAGGTGGCGGGCGCGGAACGTCTCCCCGGTGCCGGTGCGGACGACGTACACCTCGTCCTCGTACGTCACCTCGGTGACCGTCCTGCCGAAGCGCACGCTGCTCAGCCTGTCGGCCGCCCAGCGGCAGTAGTCGTCGTACTCGACCCGCAGGGGATAGAAGTTCTCGCGGATGTAGAACGGGTACAGCCGGCCCTTCTCCTTCAGGTAGTTCAGGAAGGAGTACGGCGACGTCGGGTCGGCCAGGGTGACCAGGTCCGACATGAACGGGGTCTGGAGGTGGGCGCCGTCCAGGAACATCCCGACGTGCCACTCGAAGCCGGGCTTGGACTCCAGGAAGACGGCCTCCAGTTCGGCGATGGGCTCGGTGAGGCAGGCCAGGCCGAGGTTGAAGGGGCCGAGTCCGATCCCCACGAGGTCATGGGTGCGGCTGGCGTCAGGAAGCGCGGTCAAGGGAGTCTCCCAGGTACTGCTCGGCGTGGCCGGCGATCAGGTCGAGGACGGCGGCGATGTCGGCCGGTGTCGTCTCGGGGTTGAGCAGGGTGAACTTGAGGTAGTGGCGGCCGCCGACCGTGGTGCCCGCGACCACGGCGTCACCGGAGGCGAACAGCGCCTTGCGGGCGTGGAGGTTGGCGCGGTCGATCTCGGCCGGGTCGGTGACGGCCGCCGGGACGCAGCGGAAGACGAGGGTGGAGAGCGAGGGCTCCACGAGGACGTCGAAGCGGGGGTCGGCGGCGAGCATCCGCCATCCCTCCCGGGCCAGGTCGCACACCTCGTCGAAGAGCTCCCCGATCCCGTCGGCGCCCATGACGCGCAACGTCATCCACAGCTTGAGGGCGTCGAAGCGGCGGGTGGTCTGCAGGGACTTGTCGACCTGGTTGGGGATGCGCTCGGCCACCGTGCGGCGCGGGTTGAGGTAGTCCGCGTGGTAGGTGGCGTGGCGCAGGGTGGCCGCGTCCCGGACCAGCACGGCGGACGAACTCACGGGCTGGAAGAAGGACTTGTGGTAGTCGACGGTGACCGAGTCGGCGCGTTCGATGCCGGCGAGGCGGTCGCGGTACTTCAGGGAGGCGAGCAGCCCGCAGCCGTACGCCGCGTCGACGTGCATCCACACGCCGTACTGCGCGCACAGCTCGGCGATCTCCGCGAGCGGGTCCACGGACCCGAAGTCGGTGGTCCCGGCGGTGGCGACGACCGCCATCGGGACCTGTCCCTCGCGTCGGCAGCGCTCCAGCTCGTGGGCGAGGGCGACCGTCCGCATGCGCTTGTCGCGGTCGACCGGGACGGAGACGACCGCCTCCTGGCCGAGCCCCAGCAGTCCGGCCGACTTCTGCACACTGAAGTGGCTGACCTCGGAGGTGAGGACGCGCAGTTCGCCGAGGGTGCCGCCCCCTTCCCGTCCCGCCCTCCCCGGCTTGGTCTCCTCCCGGGCCAGCAGCAGCGCCTGGAGGTTGGACTGGGTGCCGCCGGAGGTGAACACGCCGTCGGCGGCGGGGCCGAGGCCGATGCGCTCGGCGGTCCAGTCGACGAGCCTGCGCTCGATGAGGGTGCCGCCGGCCGACTGGTCCCAGGTGTCGAGGGAGGAGTTGACCGCGGACAGGACGGCCTCGCCGAGCACCGCCGGGATGACGACCGGGCAGTTGAGGTGGGCGAGGTAGCGGGGGTGGTGGAAGTAGACGGCGTCGCGGAGGTAGACGTCCTCCAGCTCGTCCAGGGCCGCGGCTGCGCTGCCGAGCGGCCGGTCGAGGTCGATCGCGTCGATACGGGGGGAGAGGGCGTCGACCTGGACGCCGGTGAACGGACGGTCGGTGGTGGCGAGTCTGGCCGCCACCCGCTCGACTCCTTCGGTCACGGAGCGGCGGTAGTGCTCCGCGGTGAGGCCATTGAGCAGGTGCGAGCGCATGGGGGGTCCTCCGAGGGGACTGTCCGTGCGGGAACGGAAGAAGGGGCGAGGTCCCGCAGCTTAACTTAGGTTAGCCTAACCTAAGTTTCGCGCGCGGGACCATGCCCCTCCCGTGAAACCCGTTCCTCGCAGGGGAGTTCGGGCCGCTACTCGCCGGCGGCCCGTACCTGCTCCTCCGTCATCCCCCGGCGCCAGTAACCGACGAAGGTGACACGCCGCCGGTCGATCCCGCACTCGCCCACGAAATGGCGCCGCAGTGCCTTCACCTGCCCCGACTCCCCGGCGATCCAGACGTACGGCCTCTCGGCGGCGGGCAGGCGGGCGGCCCGTACGGCGTCGACGCCCGTGGGGACCCCCTCGCGCCGCACGAGCCACGTGATCTCCGCGTCCGCGTCGGTCACCACGTCCTGGATGTCCCCGGCGTCCGGCACCTCCAGCCAGACGCGGGTCCGCGTGCCGGCCGGCAGCGACTCCAGGGCGGCGGTGGCGGCGGGTACGGCACTCTCGTCACCCCACATGACGACGAGATCGGCGTCCGCCGGCGGCCGGAACCGGATGGACCGGTTGTCCGCGACCGCCGGCCCGAGCACCACCACACGCTCACCGGGGGCGGTGCGCGCGGCCCAGGCCGAGGCGGGCCCGGCGGGAGTGTGCAGCACGAAGTCGATGTCGATCTCGTCGGGACCGCGCCGCAGCGCCCGCAGCGTGTACGAGCGCATCACGGCCCTGACGTCCTCCGGCAGGTCCCGCCACGCCTGCCCCCACTTGTCGTCCAGTTCCAGCGGCACGACGGGCTCGCTCTGCCCCGGGTGCGGCAGGAACAACGACAGGGACTGATCGCACCCGTCGGAGTGGAAGGCGTGCAGTTCGTCACCGCCGAAGGTGACACGAACCAGCGACGGCCCCAGCCGCCGGGTCCGTACAACCTGAAGAGAGAAGAAACGGAACGGGGCGACAAGGGCCGTCGTCATCAAGGCTCCTGAATGAGCGTCGGTGTTCAGATGTGAGGGGGCTGCGATGCACCCCGAAGGGGTGTCAGCCGACCTTCTTCGCCTTCTCCAGCGCCTCGGCCAGTCCGGTGAGCAGCGGCACGCACTTGTCGTACGACAGGATCGGCTCGGGCGAGCGCGCGATGACCTGCCCCGCCTTCACCGCCGGCAGCTTCTTCCACGTCGCCTTCGTGATGTCGGCGGGCTGGGTCGCGGAGGTCCGGTCGTCCATCATGATGATGTCGGCCCGGTACTTGTCGACGTTCTCCCAGCTCAGCGACTCGTACCAGCCGCCGCCCTGCTTCTTCGCGCTCGTAGGCGGCTCCACGAAGTTCACGCCGAGGGCCTTGAAGTACTCCAGGTCGATGGAGAGATCCGTACCGGAGACGTAGAAGAGCTGGTCGCTCGCGGAGCCGGCCATCACCTTGATGCCGGGCTTGGCCTTGGCCGCGGCCCGCAGCCGGGACGCCGCCTGCTCGAACCGCTTCTTGGCGTCCGTCACCTTCGCGGCCCTCATGTCCGCGCCGAGCGACTCGGCCAGCTCCCACATCCGCTGGAGCGGCCGGGTGAGCTGACGGTCGTACACGGAGATGCCGACGCTCGGCGCCAGCTGGGCGATCTTCTTCTTCGACTCGTCCGGGACGTACCAGAGCGTGCCGGCGTCGTCGAACATCGTCGTGATGAGCACGTCCGGCGCGAGGGCCGCGTACTTCTCGATGCTGAACTGGCCCCAGGCGTTGCCGAGGACCGTCACCTTGCTGACGTCCATGTCGCCGGCCTGGACGTCGGCCTTGCCGCCGGTGGTCGTGGTCGGGCCGAACACGCCCTTGACCTGGATGCCGTAGTCGTACAGCGCGGCGCCGACGCCGGTGAACGCGACGATGTCCGCCGGTATCTTGTCCAGCTTCACGGTCGTGCCGCGGTCGTCCTTGAAGCTCCAGGGGCCAGATCCGCCGTTCTTGGCAGCCTCCGAGGAGCCACCGCTTCCGCCCTTCTCGTCCCCGCAGGCGGCGAGCGCGGCGCCGAGTCCGAGAGCGCCGCCCGCGGCCAGCAGTCCGCGGCGGGTGAGGTGGGTGGCACGGGCATGGGGCATGGCTGTGACTGCTTTCGAACGGGGCGAGGCGCCCGCCGGACAAGTTCGAAGTTAGGTTAGCCTAACCTCAATAAATGTCCAGCGGGTGGGGCGCCTCGCACCCGGACCGGTGGGCGGCGGCGCCTGCGCCGCCGTCACCTCAGCCCACCAGCCCCAACTCCCGTGCGATCAGCATCCGCTGCACCTCGCTCGTGCCCTCGCCGATCTCCAGGATCTTGGAGTCCCGCCACATGCGGGCCACCGGATACTCGTTCATGAAGCCGTAGCCGCCGTGGATCTGGGTGGCGTCACGGGCGTTGTCGACGGCGATGGTGGAGGAGTAGAGCTTGGCGATCGCGGCCTCCTTCTTGAAGGGTTCGCCCGCGACCAGGCGGGAGGCCGCGTCGCGCCAGGCGAGGCGGGCGGTGTGGGCCTTCATCTCCATGTCCGCCAGCTTGAACTGGATGGCCTGGTTCGCGCCGATGGGCTTGCCGAAGGCATGCCGTTCCTTCGCGTACTTCACCGACTCGTCGACGCAGCCCTGGGCCAGGCCGGTCCCGAGCGCCGCGATGGCGATGCGGCCCTCGTCGAGGATGCGCAGGAACTGGGCGTAGCCGCGGCCCTCCTCACCGAGCAGGTTCGCGGCGGGCACCCGGACGTCCTGGAAGGCGAGTTCGCGGGTGTCGGAGGCGTTCCAGCCGACCTTGGAGTAGGGGGCCGCCACCGTGAAGCCCGGCGTGCCCGACGGGACGATGATCGAGGAGATCCGCGGCTTGCCGTCCGGCCCCCGGCCCGTCACCGCGGTGACCGTCACCAGACCCGTGATGTCCGTACCCGAGTTGGTGATGAAGCACTTCGTGCCGTTGATCACCCACTCGTCGGTGTCGGGGTCGAGGCGGGCCGTGGTGCGCGTCGCGCCGGCGTCGCTGCCGCCGTCCGGTTCCGTCAGCCCGAACGCGCCCAGGATCTCGCCCGCGCAGAGGCGGGGGAGCCACTCCCGCTTCTGCTCCTCGGTGCCGAAGAGGTGGATCGGCATGGCGCCCAGGGAGACGCCCGCCTCCAGGGTGATGGCGACGGACGAGTCGACCCGGGCCAGCTCCTCCAGCGCGATGCCGAGGGCCAGGTAGTCGCCGCCCATGCCGCCGTACTCCTCCGGGAACGGCAGCCCGAACAGGCCCATGCGGCCCATCTCGCGGACGATCTCGTACGGGAACTCGTGCCGCTCGTAGAAGTCGCCGATCTTCGGCGCCACGACGTCGTGCGCGAACTCCTCCACCGTACGGCGGAGTTCCTCCAGTTCGGGGCTGAGACGGTGGTCCATGCTGATCACTGGTCCTTGTGGGAGAGAGCGCGGACGGTACGGGACGGGCTGGGCCGGTCCAGATGGGCGGCCATCCACACGCTGGTGGCGGTCAGACGGCCGAGGTCGACCCCCGTCTCGATGCCGAGGCCGTGCAGCATCCATACGAGGTCTTCGGTGGCGAGGTTGCCCGTGGCGGACTTGGCGTACGGACAGCCCCCGAGGCCGCCGGCGGACGCGTCGATCGTCGTCACGCCGTGCTCCAGCGCCGCGTAGGTGTTGGCGAGCGCCTGGCCGTAGGTGTCGTGGAAGTGCACGCCGATCGTGTTCGTCGGCACGCCCTCCTCGTTCAGCAGGGAGAGCAGTTCGAGGACGTGGCCCGGGGTGGCCACCCCGATGGTGTCGCCGAGGCTCAGCTCGTCGCAGCCCATGTCCCGCAGGGCCGTGCAGACGCGGGCCACCTGATGGAGCGGGACCGCCCCCTCCCAGGGGTCGCCGAAGCACATCGAGACATAGCCGCGCACGTGCGCGCCCGCGTCCTTCGCCTGCCGCACCACCGGGCCGAACACGGCCAGCGACTCGTCCACCGTACGGTTGAGGTTGGCCTTCGCGAAGGACTCGGTGGCGCTGGCGAACACCGCGATCCGGCGGGCGCCGAGCGCCAGGGCACGCTCCAGGCCGCGCCGGTTGGGCACCAGCACGGGGAGTTCCACGTCGAGGTCGCCGACCAGCGGATACAACTGCTCGGCGTCGGCGAGCTGGGGCACCCAGTCGGGGTGCACGAAGCTGGTCGCCTCGATCGTGGTCAGGCCCGCGTCGGCCAGGCGGCGGATGAACTCCGCCTTCACCGCCGTCGGCACGGTCCGCTTCTCGTTCTGCAGCCCGTCGCGCGCACCGACCTCGTGGATGCGCACCCGGGCGGGCAGGTCCTGGGCCGGTACGACCATGGGCAGTCCCTCGCTGCTCACTTCGCCACCACCCCTTCCTCGTCGTGCGGTGCGATGACGGCGAGCACCTGGTCCATGGCGACCGTCGTGCCCGGGGTCACGTCGAGTTCGGCGACCGTGCCCGCGTGCGGGGCGGAGACGACGTGCTCCATCTTCATCGCCTCGACCACCAACAGGCTCTGACCCGCGGTGACGTCGTCGCCGACGGCCACCTTCACCACGGTCACCGTGCCGGGCATGGGCGCGGTCAGCGAGTCGGCGCCCGCGTGCCGCGCGCCGGTGAGGGAGGCGGCCACCGGGTCGTGGTCCCGCACCTGCCAGGCGTCGCCGTCGCGTCCGATCCAGTCACCGGCCCGACGGAAGGAGTGCCGGACGCCGTCCAGGGTGACGGACACCCGGTCGTCGGCGAGCGTGGACTCGCCCCGGACCGCGTGGGCGACGGGTTCGAGTCCCGGCACCTGGAGGGGGAAGGCCACCGGTTTCGGCCGGCCGCCCAGCCGCCAGCCGCTCGGCACCGAGAAGGGATCCACCCACTCCTGCCCGGCCGGCGGCCGCAGCGCGTCCAGTCGCACGGCCGCCGCCGCCTCGTACACCGCCTCCGGGACGTCGGTGGGGACCAGCTCGTCCACCACCCGCTCCACCAGACCGGTGTCCATCTCGCCCGACACCACGGCCGGATGGGCCAGCAGCCGGCGCAGGAAACCCGCGTTGGTCGGCACGCCCAGGGTCACGGTCTCGGCGAGGGCGGCCCGGAGCCTGCGCAGCGCCGTCGCCCGGTCGGGGCCGTACGCGATCACCTTGGACAGCATCGGGTCGTAGAGACTGCCGACCTCGGTGCCCGTGCTGAGCCCGGAGTCGGTGCGGATGCCGT
Organism: Streptomyces sp. NPDC002520; assembly: GCF_053595235.1. NCBI lineage: Bacteria > Bacillati > Actinomycetota > Actinomycetes > Kitasatosporales > Streptomycetaceae > Streptomyces > Streptomyces sp. NPDC002520. Next base: position 261,474 of record NZ_JBSFXG010000004.1, read on the forward strand.
CGCCCTGGGGCTCGTTCAGCAGCAGGACCGTGCCGCCGGAGGGCAGGAACCCGCGCGCGCCCTCTTTGACGGACACGGTCTCCGCGCAGATCCGGGCCTCGACCGCGTGCCCGGTCAGCCGCACGTCCTCCTGCGTGAAGCCCAGCCGCTCACCGGCCGCGACCCGCAGCTGCCACTCCACCAGGTCCAGGCCCGTGATCAGCTCGGTGACCGGGTGCTCCACCTGGAGACGGGTGTTCATCTCCATGAAGTAGTACGCCGAGGGGTCCCCGCCCGGCACGATGAACTCCACCGTGCCCGCGCCCCGGTACCCGCACGAGCGGGCCGCCTGCACGGCCGCCTCGCCCATCGCCGCCCGGGTCGCCTCGTCGAGGAGCACGCTCGGCGCCTCCTCGATGATCTTCTGGTGCCGCCGCTGCAGCGAGCACTCGCGCTCGCCGAGATGGACGACGCCCCCGTGGCCGTCGGCCAGCACCTGGATCTCGATGTGCCGGGGCCGGTCGATCCACCGCTCCACCAGCAGGGTGTCGTCGCCGAAGGAGGCGCGGGCCTCGCGGCGGGCGGCCGCGATCTCCTCCTCCAGGACGGAGATGTCCCGCACCAGGCGCATGCCCTTGCCGCCACCGCCGGCGGAGGGCTTGAGCAGGACCGGGGTCCCGATCTCCTGGGCGGCCTTGGCGAGTTGGGCGTCGGTGAGCCCGCTGCCGCTGGAACCCGGCACGACCGGCACCCCGGCCGCCTTCACCGTCTCCTTGGCGCGGATCTTGTCGCCCATGAGGGCGATCGCGTCCGCCGGCGGGCCGATGAACACCAGCCCCGCCTCCTCGCACGCGCGCGCGAAGCCCGCGTTCTCGGCGAGGAAGCCGTAGCCGGGGTGGACGGCCTGGGCGCCGGTGCGGGCGGCGGCCTCCAGCAGCCGCTCCACCGACAGATAGCTCTCGGCCGCGGGGGCCGGGCCGATCCGTACCGCCGTGTCGGCCTCCCGGACGTGCCGCGCGTCCGCGTCGGCGTCGGAGAAGACCGCCACCGAGCGCACGCCCAGCGAGCGGAGCGTACGGATGACGCGTACGGCGATCTCGCCCCGGTTGGCCACGAGCACTGTGTCGAACATAGGTCCCCTCCTCACATCCGGAAGACGCCGAACTGGGGGTCTCCCAGTGGCGCGTTGGCGCAGGCCGTCAGGGCGAGTCCCAGCACCTGACGGGTCTGAAGCGGGTCGATCACGCCGTCGTCCCAGAGGCGCGCGGTGGCGTAGTAGGCGTTGCCCTGGTGCTCGTACTGCGCGCGGATCGGCGCCTTGAAGGCCTCTTCGTCCTCGGCCGGCCAGTCCTCGCCGCGCGCCTCCAGCTGGTCGCGCTTGACGGTGGCGAGGACGGAGGCGGCCTGCTCGCCGCCCATGACCGAGATCTTGGCGTTGGGCCACATCCACAGGAAGCGGGGGGAGTAGGCCCGGCCGCACATCGAGTAGTTGCCCGCGCCGTACGAACCGCCGACCACGACGGTCAGTTTCGGCACGCGCGTGCAGGCCACGGCCGTCACCATCTTGGCGCCGTGCTTGGCGATGCCGCCCGCCTCGTAGTCCTTGCCCACCATGAAGCCCGAGATGTTCTGCAGGAACACCAGCGGGATGCCGCGCTGGTCGCACAGCTCGATGAAGTGGGCGCCCTTCTGGGCGGACTCGGAGAACAGGATGCCGTTGTTGGCGACGATCCCGACCGGGTGGCCGTGGATCCGGGCGAACCCGGTGATCAGGGTCTGCCCGAACTCGCTCTTGAACTCGGCGAACCGGGAGCCGTCGACCACCCGCGCGATGATCTCGCGTACGTCGTAGGGGGTACGGGAGTCGACGGGGACCGCGCCGTAGAGCCCGTAGGGGTCGACCTTGGGCTCCACGACGGGTGTGACCTCCCAGGGGAGAGGCTGCCGGGCGGGGAGCGTGGCCACGATGTCGCGCACGATCCGCAGGGCGTGCGCGTCGTCCTCGGCGAGGTGGTCGGTGACGCCGGAGATCCGGGAGTGGACCTCGCCGCCGCCCAGCTCCTCCGCGGTGACGACCTCACCCGTGGCCGCCTTCACCAGCGGCGGGCCGCCGAGGAAGATCGTGCCCTGGTTGCGGACGATCACGGCCTCGTCGCTCATCGCCGGGACGTACGCGCCGCCCGCCGTGCACGAGCCGAGGACGGCCGCGATCTGCGGGATCCCCGCGCCCGACATCCGGGCCTGGTTGTAGAAGATCCGCCCGAAGTGCTCGCGGTCGGGGAAGACCTCGTCCTGCATCGGCAGGAAGGCGCCGCCCGAGTCCACGAGGTAGACGCACGGCAGCCGGTTGTCGAGGGCCACCTCCTGCGCGCGCAGGTGCTTCTTCACCGTCATCGGGTAGTACGTGCCGCCCTTGACGGTGGCGTCGTTGGCGACGATCACGCACTCGCGCCCGCTGACCCGCCCGATCCCGGCGATCACACCGGCGGCCGGCGCCTGGCCCTCGTACATCCCGTCGGCCGCGAGCGGGGCCAGCTCCAGGAACGGCGACCCGGGGTCGAGCAGGGTGTCCACCCGATCCCTGGGCAGCAGCTTCCCGCGCGCGGTGTGCCGGGCGCGAGCCTTCTCGCCGCCGCCGAGGGCCGCCGCGGCCAGCTTGGCGCGCAGCTCCTCGGCGAGGGCGAGGTGGGCTTCCTCATTGGCCCGCCAGGCCTCCGACGCGGGGTCCTCCCCCACGCTCGAAAGGACTCGCGCGGGGGGACCCCCACCGCTCGTCAGCTCCGGTGCCTCTTGCATCCTGCGGTCCCCTCACCCAGTGGTCGTACTGTTAATGAGCGTTAACCATTTCCCTCAGGTTAACGACCGCTAACCTCGCTGTCTAGAATTACCGGCATGGCCACCAGAACCGACGCCTCCACCCGTCGCCAGCAGATCCTCAGGGAAGCCGCCCGGCTCTTCGCCGAGCGCGGCTTCCACGGCGTCGGCGTCGACGAGATAGGGGCCGCCGTGGGCATCAGCGGCCCCGGTCTGTACCGGCACTTCCCGGGCAAGGACGCGATGCTCGCCGAGCTGCTGGTCGGCATCAGCGGACAGCTCCTGACCGGCGCCAGGCGCCGCCTGGCGGAGACCGACGGTGGCACCGGCGCCTTCGACGTCCTGGACTCCCTCATCGAGGGCCACATCGACTTCGCCCTGGACGACCGCCCCCTGATCACCCTCCACGACCGCGAGCTGGACCGGCTGCGCGACAGCGACCGCAAGCTGGTCCGCCAGCTCCAGCGGCAGTACGTCGAGCTGTGGGTCGAGGTGGTGCGCGAGGTGTACCCGGGGCTGTCGGAGCCGGCGGCCCGCTCGGCGGTCCATTCGGTCTTCGGCCTGCTGAACTCCACCCCGCACCTGGGCCGCGCCGGCACGCTGCCCGGACGCGGGACCACCGCGGCCCTGCTGCACCGGATGGCGCGGGGGGCGTTCTCGGCGGCGGGGGGAGCGGCGGGGGTGTGACGCCCGCCGTCCCGGACGGGGCGTGACGCCCGCCGTCCTGTCGGCATGACGCCCGCATCCCCCTCCCCGGAGTGATGTGCGTCTCTGGACGCCTCACGTACTCGCCGGTATCTTCGAATCTGAGCAAGCGCTTAGACACGCCCGAGGTCCGTGGAGGGAACCATGCGCCGCACGCTGTTCAACGAAGATCACGAGGCGTTCCGGGAGACCCTCCGCGCCTTCATCGAGGCCGAGGTCGTCCCGGTCTACGACGAGTGGTTCGCCGCCGGCCAGGCGCCGCGCGACTTCTACTACAAGCTCGGTGAGCTGGGCGTCTTCGGTATCAACGTGGCGGAGGAGTACGGCGGCGCCGGCCTGGACACCCACAAGTTCGAGGCCGTCCTGTACGAGGAGACCGCCCGCGCCGGCGTCTCCTTCGGCGGCTCCGGTGTGCACGTGCTGCTCGGCCTGCCGTACGTCAAGCTGCTCGCCACCGATGAGCAGAAGAAGCGCTACCTGCCGAAGTTCGTCACCGGCGAGGAGATGTGGGCCATCGCGATGACCGAGCCGGGCACCGGCTCGGACCTCGCGGGCATGAAGACCACCGCCAAGCTCTCCGAGGACGGCACGCACTACGTCCTCAACGGCGCCAAGACCTTCATCACCGGTGGCGTGCACGCCGACCGCATGATCGTCTGCGCCCGCACCTCCGCGCCCCGCGAGGACGACCGCCGCTTCGGCATCTCCCTCTTCGTCGTGGACACCAAGGCCGAGGGCTACTCCATCGGCCGCAAGCTGGACAAGCTCGGCCTGCGCACCTCCGACACCGCCGAGTTGGCGTTCGTCGACGTCAAGGTGCCGGTCGAGGACCTGCTCGGCGAGGAGAACAAGGGCTTCTCCTACCTCGGCCACAACCTGGCCTCCGAGCGCTGGGGCATAGCCTTCGGTGCCTACGCGCAGGCCAAGGCCGCCGTCCGGTTCGCCAAGGAGTACGTCCAGCAGCGCACCGTCTTCGGCAAGCCGGTCGCCCACTTCCAGAACACGAAGTTCGAACTGGCCGCCTGCCAGGCCGAGGTCGACGCCGCCGAGGCCGTCGCGGACCGCGCGACCGAGGCTCTCGACGCCGGTGAGCTGACCCCCGCCGAGGCCGCCTCCGCCAAGCTGTTCTGCACCGAGGTCGCCCACCGCGTCATCGACCGCTGCCTCCAACTGCACGGCGGCTACGGCTTCATGAACGAGTACCCGATCGCCCGCCTCTACGCGGACAACCGCGTCAACCGCATCTACGGCGGCACCAGCGAGATCATGAAGACGATCATCGCCAAGGACATGGGGCTGTGAGCCGGCCTCGCCGGCCGGTACAACTGTCGCCATGAGCCAGGCACTACAGGATCTCCTCGATCTGCTCGACCTCGAGCGGATCGAGGAGAACATCTTCCGCGGCCAGTCCCGTTCCGCCGTCGTCCCCCGCGTCTTCGGCGGGCAGGTCGCCGCGCAGGCGATGGTCGCCGCCGGCCGGACGGCCCCCGCCGACCGCCCCGCCCACTCCCTGCACGCGTACTTCCTGCGCCCGGGCGACCCCGGCGCGCCCATCGTCTACGAGGTCGACCGCATCCGCGACGGCCGGTCCTTCACCACCCGCCGGGTGGTCGCCGTCCAGCACGGCAAGCCGATCTTCCATCTCTCGGCGTCGTTCCAGGCGGACGAGGAGGGTCTCGAACACCAGGCGCCCATGCCGCCCGCCCCGGATCCGGAGACCCTGCCCACCTCCCCGGAGCGACTGCGCCGCTACGGCCACCTGGACCCGATGGTGGTCGAGAAGATCCTGGAGGCCCGCGAGGCGATCGACCTGCGGTACGTGGAGGAGCCGCCGTACGGGCAGTTCGGCGAGGCGCGCGAGCCGCACAGCCAGGTGTGGTTCCGCACCAACGGCAAGCTCGACGGCGCCGTCGACGAACCGCTGCTGCACGTCGTCCTCGCCACCTACGTCTCCGACATGACCCTCCTCGACTCCGTGCTGCTCGCGCACGGGCGCGGCGGCTGGGCCGTCGGGGACGTCGTCGGGGCGTCCCTGGACCACGCGATGTGGTTCCACCGGCCCTTCCGCGCCGACGAGTGGTTGCTCTACGACCAGGAGTCGCCGTCCGCGCACGGCGGCCGGGGCCTGGGCCAGGCCCGCATCTACACCCAGGACGGGCGGCTCGCCGTCTCCGTCATCCAGGAGGGCGTGGTCCGCGTTCCCTGGTGAGGGCGCGACCGACCGGACACACGCGCACGAGGGCCGCCCCGATCCGTCGGGGCGGCCCTCGTGCGCGCCCCGCCGCCCCCATGGGTGGTCGCGCGGAGTTGCGAGTGACGCATGGGGTACTAGGCTCTATGAGTGAAAGCCGCAGCGCACGAAATGCCCGGCCGACGAGGTTCCGGACGCCCGGACCTCAGCCGCAGCACCCGGTGGCGCAACAACGAACGGGTGGTCTGCAGGCGTCGGTGACAGGTGTCGTGCCCTCAAGGAACTGCGGTGGCACCTCAAGACCGCGCCGCATTCGTCCACCTTTGGTCGCGGCGACGGCCATCCACCTCGCACCCTTCCCGGAGTCGCGAGAGACGATGGAGATGGAAGGTAATCCCATGCGATCACAGCGCACGAGGCGCCTTATCGCGTTGTCCGCCAGTGGCGTGCTCCTGGCCGGCGGCGCCGCGATCGGCGCAGCAGGCACCGCTTCGGCGGCCCCGTCCCACAACTACGGCTCGTACAGCACGAGCTACGGTGACCACGGCGGTGGCGGCGGCGGTGGCGGCGGCCACGGCGGTGGCGGCGGCCACGGCGGTGGCGGCGGCCACGGCGGTGGCGGTCACGGTGGCGGCGGTCACGGCGGTGGCGGTCACGGTGGCGGCGGTCACGGTGGCGGCGGTCACGGCGGTGGCGGTCACGGTGGCGGCGGCCACGGTGGCGGCGGCCACGGCGGTGGCGGTCACGGCGGTGGCGGCCACGGTGGCGGCGGCGGCGGAGGCCGCTGATCGCACCACAACCTGAGTACGGTGTGCGGCTCCCTCAGCGGGGCCGCACACTCACTTGTCGCCGGGTCAGGCGAGGTTCGCCTCCGCGAGCAGGTACGCCGTCATCGGGTCGTAGCAGCGGGGGCTCGCGACGTGGTCGTCGAGCGGCACCGCGACCTGGAGGGTGCCCTCGGACTCGGCGAGGAACAGCGCCGGGTCGTTGCAGTCGGCGTACCCGACGGAGTCGACGCCGTGCTGTGCGGCGTAGCCGGCCCAGCCGTGGTCGGCCACCACCAGATCCGGCAGCGGGCGCCCCTCGCGCTCAAGTCCCGTGAGGACGGCCCGCATCGGCTCCCCGGAGTGGGTGTGCCACAGCGTCGCCCCGTGCTCGAGGACGGCGACGTCCGCGAACTGCATGACGTATCCCTCGTCCGTCTGCAGTCCGTCCGGGATGACGACGATCTCGCAGCCGGCGGCGCGCAACGCGGCGGCCGTGGCCCGGTGCACGTCCAGCAGGCCGCCCGGGTGACCGGTCGCGAACAGCACCCGCTGCTGGGCGTCCGCCGCCTTGCGCAGCCTCGTGGCGAGCCGCTCCAGCGCGTCCACGGTCAGCTGGGGGTCGATGGTGTCCTGCCCGTAGCGGTACTCGGGATCGTCGTCGACACCCACCCGCTCGGCCATGACCGCGAGCACGTCCTGCTCGTCCGCCCAGCGCTCGCCCAGCTCCAGACCGAACCAGTAGTGGCGGTCGCCGTTGGCCAGCTTGCGGTAGTGGGAGAGGTTGTTCTCGCGGGGCGTGGCGACGTCCCCCGCGATACGGGTCCTCACCAGGTGGTCGACGAGCTGGGCGCGGCTGGGTGTCCCGGGTATCGGCATGGCTCCCATTGTGAGGCAGCGTGCCGTGCGCGTCCTCGGCATATCGCACGCTGGGACACGGCTCACTCACCGTCCGCGCAGGGCGAACCACAGCTCCATGCGTACGTCGGGGTCGTCCAGATCGGCGTCCAGCAGGGCCGCGCACCGCGCGATCCGCTGCCGCACGGTATTGCGGTGCACGCCGAGCGCCACCGCCGTACGGTCCCAACTGCCGTGCAGCGAAAGCCAGGTGCGCAGGGTGTCGGCGAGCGCGGGACCGGCCGCGAGCGGCGCGAGCAACGCGCGCGCGTGCGCCTCCGCGTCCGCCCGGGGCACCAGGTCGTCGAGGCCCGGCCGGGCGCCGCGCCGGACCAGCGCGGTGCGGGTGGCCCGCGCGCGGGTCAGCGCACGCGCCGCCTGCGCGTCCGCGGACGGCCACTCCCGCGGGCCGGTGGGCGCGCTGACCCCGAGCGTCCAGCCGGGCTGCGCCGCGGGCTCCCGCCCGGCCGGCACCAGCACCCGTACGACGTCACGGTCGAGGTCGACCAGCGGTGACCCGAGCGCCGCGCCCAGCGCGGACGCGGCCACCGCGTCCGGGGCGTGGCCTTCGGGCCGCGCGTGCACGACGAACCACCGTCCCTCCTCGCCGACTTCGGCCGGCCCCCCGCCCAGCAGCGGCGCGACCTCCTCGGGTGCCGCGCCGAGCAACAGCCTCACCAGCGCGGAGGATCGGTTCGCACCGGTCCCGCTCTGGTGCTCACCGGTGAGCAGCGAGAGCAGGACGGAGGCGACGGAGGCGATGGTGTGGTCGCCGGGCTCGCGCTGCGCCGTCGCCACCCCGAGGACGAAGCCCTCGCCGGCGCCGAGGGCGTAGGCGGCGAGGTGGGTGTCGCCGTGGGTGTCGGTGGCGGACGTGGGGGTGGGGCGGGAGGCGGCCTGGGGGCCGTCCTCCGGGTCCCGGTCCGTGCCCTGGGCCGTGCGTCCCGCCGGCCGTACCACGGCGGCGAGTCCCGCCAGCGCCCGCCGGACCGCCTCCGGCGTCTGTCGGCCCGCCGCCGCGATCTCGGTGCCGTCGGGGCCGTAGAGGACCGCGCGGCCGCCCAGGCGCTGGGCGAGCTGGCGCACCACCGAGGGGACCGGGTCGGGGCGGGAGGCGGCGGAGGCCAGGCTCTGCTGGGCCTCCGTGACCCGGCGCAGTTCGGCCAGGCGGGCCTGGGCCATCAACTGCCAGACAGCGCGGGCCACGCCGGAGAACGTCGTCTGGGGCGGGACCTCCAGGAGGGGGAGGGCGTGCGCCTCGCAGGCGGCGACCAGCGCGGGCGGGACCGTGTCGTGCAGGGGGGCCAGGCCGAAGCCGAGGGCGGCGCCGCCGGCGGCCACGATCCGGGAGACGTAGTCGTCGAAGTACTTGCCCAGGCCCTTGAGCCTGCCTGTCCGGCCCGTGCCTTCGGCCCCTCCCGCCGCCCCCGGCACGTGCACCCCGGCGGTCAGCAGCAGCTCGCCGCCCAGCAGGTACGGGTAGGGGTCGGACATCTCCGTGGTGTGCGCCCAGTGGATCACGATGTCCGGATCCGAGGGCCCCGCGATCTGCCGCAGCGCCAGGTCCTCACGGGCCAGCAGCGCCGACAGCGGTACGGGTGGGGTCGGTGGGACGGCTGGGGTGATCGAATCCGACATGGTGTGCACTCCCTCCATTCCGCCCCGTCCATATGGATGGAACGTACACTTCGCAGTCGCTTTCCGGCCACCTAATGTCAAGTGAGTCCGGCAGCCGCGGGTACGGGCGGATGTCCCCGCGATCCGCTGCCGACGTCCCCACTCCCCATTCACCTGCACGACACGCCACCGACCCGTGCGCGAAGGAGGGCCCCACATGGCCGTCGACTACACCGTGATCGTCCTGTATCTCGTCGGGATGCTGGCCATGGGCTGGTGGGGCATGCGCCGCGCCAAGTCCAAGAGCGAGTTCCTGGTGGCAGGCCGCCGCCTCGGTCCCGCCATGTACTCCGGCACGATGGCCGCGATCGTCCTCGGTGGCGCGTCCACCATCGGCGGTGTCGGCCTCGGCTACAAGTACGGCCTCTCCGGCGCCTGGATGGTCTTCACCATCGGCCTCGGCATCCTCGCCCTGTCGATCTTCTTCTCGGCCCGGATCGCGCGCCTGAAGGTCTACACCGTCTCCGAGATGCTGGACCTGCGCTACGGCGGCAAGTCGGGCGTCATCTCCGGCGTGGTCATGTGGGCGTACACCCTCATGCTCGCGGTCACCTCGACCATCGCCTACGCCACGATCTTCGACGTCCTGTTCGACATGAACCGCACGATCGCGATCATCCTCGGCGGCTCGATCGTCGTCGCGTACTCCACGCTCGGCGGCATGTGGTCCATCACGCTCACCGACATGGTGCAGTTCGTCGTCAAGACGATCGGCGTGCTCCTGCTGCTCCTGCCCATCGCCGTGGTCAAGGCGGGCGGCTTCTCCGGCATGAAGGCCAAGCTGCCGACCTCGTACTTCGACCCGCTGGGCATCGGCGGCGAGACGATCTTCACCTACGTGCTGATCTACACCTTCGGCATGCTCATCGGCCAGGACATCTGGCAGCGTGTGTTCACCGCGCGCAGCGACAAGGTCGCCCGGCACGGCGGTACCGTCGCCGGCACCTACTGCCTGGTGTACGCCCTCGCCGGCGCCGTCATCGGCACGGCGGCCAAGGTGCTCTACCCGAACCTGGGCAGCGCCGACGACGCGTTCGCCACCATCGTCAAGGACGAACTGCCCATCGGCGTCCGCGGACTTGTGCTGGCCGCCGCCCTCGCCGCCGTGATGTCGACCTCCTCCGGCGCCCTGATCGCCTGCGCCACCGTCGCCAACAACGACATCTGGTCCCGGCTGCGGGGCGCGGTGCGCCGAGAGGGCCGAGAGGGCGAGGAGCACGACGAGGTCAAGGGCAACCGCGCCTTCATCCTCGTGATGGGTGTCGCGGTGATCGTCACCGCGATCGCGCTGAACAACGTCGTCGAGGCCCTGACCGTCGCCTACAACCTCCTCGTCGGCGGCCTGCTCGTCCCGATCCTCGGCGGTCTGCTGTGGAAGCGCGGCACCGTGCAGGGCGCGCTGGCCTCCGTGATCGTCGGCGGCCTCGCCGTGATCGGCCTGATGGCGGCCTTCGGCATCCTCGCCAACGAGCCCGTCTACTACGGCCTGCTCGCCTCCCTCGCCGCCTACGTGGTCGTCTCCCTGGCGACCAGGCCCACCGACGCCGCCGTCCTCGCCAACTGGCGCGAGCGGCTGGCGGGTCGGTCCCCCGAACTCGTGTCCGAAGCGGTCCCGGCTCACCAGTAGAGTCGAGAGATAAGCAGTACGTACGCGACAGAGCGTAAGAAAGAAGGCATATCAGCATGAGCGGCAACGAGACGCCCCGCGGCCCCGTCGACTCCTCCCGCGTCCCGCGGTACGCCGGCCCCGCGACCTTCGCCCGGCTGCCCCGCCTCGACGAGGTCGGCACCACCGACGTCGCCGTCGTCGGTGTGCCGTTCGACTCGGGCGTCTCGTACCGGCCGGGCGCCCGCTTCGGCGGCAACGCCATCCGCGAGGCGTCCCGGCTGCTGCGCCCCTACAACCCGGCACAGGACGCCTCCCCCTTCGCGCTCGCCCAGGTCGCGGACGGCGGCGACATCGCCGTGAACCCGTTCAACATCAACGAGGCCGTGGAGACCATCGAGGCGGCCGCCGACGAGCTGCTCGGCACGGGTGCCCGCCTGATGACCCTGGGCGGCGACCACACCATCGCGCTCCCGCTGCTGCGCTCGGTCGCGAAGAAGCACGGCCCCGTCGCCCTGCTCCACTTCGACGCCCATCTGGACACCTGGGACACCTACTTCGGTGCCGAGTACACCCACGGCACCCCGTTCCGCCGCGCCGTGGAGGAGGGCATCCTCGACACCGAGGCGCTCTCCCACGTCGGTACCCGCGGCCCGCTGTACGGCAAGCAGGACCTCACCGACGACGAGAAGATGGGCTTCGGCATCGTCACCTCCGCGGACGTCTACCGCCGCGGCGCCGACGAGGTCGCCGACCAGCTGCGCCAGCGCATCGGCGACCGCCCGCTGTACATCTCCATCGACATCGACTGCCTCGACCCGGCCCACGCGCCCGGCACCGGCACCCCGGAGGCGGGCGGCATGACCTCCCGCGAGCTGCTGGAGATCCTGCGCGGCCTGGCCTCCTGCAACCTGGTCTCGGCGGACGTCGTCGAGGTCGCTCCCGCGTACGACCACGCGGAGATCACCTCGGTGGCGGCCTCCCACACGGCGTACGAACTGACCACCATCATGAGCCGCCAGATCGCGGCCGCGCGTAACGCCTGACCCACCCCGACGCCCGACTCTCCCTAGGGGACCGAGAGCAGTGACTCACGACCACGACCTGGTACTCCGCCCGACGCCCGCGCAGACGGAGGCCGCGCTGAACCCGCCCTCCGGCCGCAACGGCGGAGACATGGTCGTGGAGACCCTGGCCGGGCTGGGCGCGACCACCGTGTTCGGTCTGCCCGGCCAGCACGCCCTCGGCATGTTCGACGCCCTGCGCCGCTCCTCGCTGCGCTACGTGGGCCTGCGGGTGGAGAACAACGCGGGCTTCGCGGCGGACGCGTACGGCCGGATCACCGGTGAGGCGGCCCCGCTGCTGCTCTCGACGGGCCCGGGAGCCCTCACGTCCCTGGCCGCGCTCCAGGAGGCGGCGTCGGCCTCGGCTCCCGTGCTGGCGATCAGCAGCCAGATCCCGACCGCCGGCCTGGGCGGTGGCCGCCACGGCTATCTGCACGAACTCCCGGACCAGGCGGCCTCGTTCAGGGGTGTGGTGAAGTCGGTCCACACCGTCCGCACCCAGTCCCAGATCCCCTCCGCCCTCGCGGCGGCCTGGAAGTCCGCGCTGACCGCTCCGCACGGCCCGGTGTGGGTGGAGATCCCGCAGGACGTGCTGCTCGCCGAGACCGCCCTGCCGATAGTGACGGCGGTGGACGCGACCCCGGAGCACCTTCTCCCGCGCCCCGAACTGACCGCGGTCGCGGCCGACCTGCTGTCCAAGGCCGACCGTCCGGCGATCATCGCGGGCGGCGGTGTCGTCCGCTCCGACGCCGCCGGAAAGCTGCTGGCACTGGCCGAGAAGCTCGACGCCCCCGTGGTGACGACCTTCGGCGGCAAGGGCGCCTTCCCCTGGGAACACCCGCTCTCGCTCCAGTCCTGGCTGGAGGACCAGCACACGACGGAGTTCCTCCAGGACGCGGACGTCCTCCTGGTCGTCGGCTCCGGCCTCGGTGAACTCTCCTCGAACTACCACACGTTCAAGCCCCGCGGCCGGGTCGTCCAGATCGAGGCCGACCTCGGCAAGCTGGAGTCCAACCACCCCGCCCTCGGCATCCACGCGGACGCACGCCTCGCCCTCCAGGCCCTGCTGGAGACGGTGGAGGAGCGCACGGACGCGTCGGCGCCGCAGCGGGTGCGGGAGCTCCTGGCGAAGGTCGGGACCCGCATCGCCGCCCAGGAGCTCACCCTGGAACAGGACGTGCTGGCGTCCGTCCGGCGCGCCCTGCCCGCCGGCTCCCCGTCCTTCTGGGACATGACGATCCTGGCGTACTGGGCCTGGTCGGCCTTCGACCCCCGGGGCACCAACACCATGCACTCCGCCCAGGGCGCGGGCGGCCTCGGCTACGGCTTCCCGGCGGCCCTCGGCGCGGCGGCGGCCGACCCGACCCGCCCGGTCCTGGCGGTGTCCGGCGACGGCGGCGCCCTGTACTCGATCGCGGAACTGGCCACGGCCAAGCAGTACGACCTGCCCGTCACCTGGCTGATCGTCGACGACGGCGGCTACGGCATCCTGCGCGAGTACATGACGGACGCCTTCGGCCAGGCGACGGCCACCGAACTGGCCCGCCCGGACTACGCGGCCCTCGCCGAGTCCTTCGGCGTCCCCGGGACCCGCACGACCCCCGAGACCCTGGAGGCGGACCTGGCGAAGGCGCTGGCGACCCCGGGCCCGTCGGTGGTCGTCCTCCCGGCCCTGCTGCGGATGTTCGCGCCGACGCACCTGAGCTAGGGGACAGGGGACGGGGGACGGGGACGGGGGTTGCCCTGCTCCGGAAGGCGGACAGGGCACCGTCGGCGCGGTAGCGCGGACGACGCGAGAGGACCCGAGAGGACGCAGCACCGCCGGCACCGCCGGCGCCGCGAACAGCCGCCCCGGCCGCGGGTATCTGCTCTATCTGCCTTATCTGCTTTCCCCCGCTTCGGGCACTTCAGGCGTGAGCCGATGTCTGTCCCGGTTCACCCTCTCGAACCCAACCTCGGGAACAGGTGTACAACTTTCGGACAGACCGGGGAGTCAACACCGGTATGACTCCCCGTACATCCAGTCGCGCCGGCATGCTCGCGGCCGCCCTCGGCGCCGCGGTGCTCATGCCGGCCGTCACCGCCGCCACCCCGGCCGCCGCGGCGACGCCCGCCGTGAGCTGCACGTCCGCCAAGGCGGGCCTCGCGACCAAGCTGCAGAAGGACATCACCGCGGCGCTCGCCACCCGCAGGGGCAGCGTCGCCCTCGGCCTGTACGACCGGTCGACCAGCACCACCTGCACCCTGCGTGCCACCAGTTCCTACGACTCGGCCAGCACCGTCAAGGTCACCGTCCTCGCCACGCTGCTGTGGGACGCCAAGAAGCACAACCGGTACCTGACCGACCGGGAGGCCACGCTCGCCAAGGCGATGATCACCAAGTCGGACAACGATGCCACCAGCACCCTCTGGAGGCAGCTGGGCCTGACGAAGATCAAGGGCTTCCTGTCCGCCGCCGGGATGACGAACACCGTCCCCGGCGCGAACGGCTACTGGGGTCTCACCCAGGAGAACGTCACCGACGAGCAGAAGCTGCTCAAGCTCGTCACCGCCAAGAACAGCGTCCTGAGCGACAACTCCCGCGCCTACATCCTGAAGCTGATGGGCCAGGTCATCAGCTCGCAGCGCTGGGGCACCCCGGCCGGCGCGCCGTCCACCGTCTCCGTGCACGTGAAGAACGGCTGGCTGCAGCGCTCCACGCACGGCTGGCGCGTGCACAGCCTGGGCACCTTCAACGGAGCCGGCCACGACTACATGATCAGCGTGCTCACGCAGGACAACAGCACCATGAGCTACGGCGTGACCACCATCCAGAACGTCGCCAAGGTCATCCACAAGGACCTGGTGCCCACGACCTCCGCCACCGCTCTCTACGTCCCGACCGAAACGCCCCGTGAGGCGACCGTCCCGGTGCCGCCGAAGGGCTGAGAGAGCCGGGGACCAGGGGGCGAGAGCGTGCCCGCCTCGCCCCCTGTTCGTCACGTGGTCTGTCGCACGCCCTGTCACCCGGTTTGTTGCGGGGGGATGAAATCCGCCCCTCCCGGCGTTTGTGCCTTGCGGTAGAGCAGGTCGACAGGAAGGCACCCGCGTGGCACCGCAACGGGGATGGGCACGACGGCTGGCGGGCTACGCCTGGCGGTATCCGAGGGACGTCGTACTCGCGCTCGGCTCCTCCCTGGCCGCCATGGCCGTGCTGGCGTTCGTCCCGCTGATCACCAAGGTGATCATCGACGACGTCATCAGCGACCGCACCCGCTCCATGGCCACCTGGGCCGGCGCCCTCATAGGCGCCGCCGTCCTCGTCTACGCGTTCACCTACGTCCGCCGCTACTACGGCGGCCGGCTCGCCCTCGACGTCCAGCACGACCTGCGGACCGAGATGTACGGCACGATCACCCGCCTGGACGGCCGCCGTCAGGACGAGCTGTCCACCGGGCAGGTGGTCGGCCGTGCCACCAGCGACCTCCAGCTGATCCAGGGTCTGCTCTTCATGCTCCCGATGACCATCGGGAACCTGCTGCTCTTCCTGATGTCCCTGGTGATCATGGCGTGGCTGTCGCTGCCGCTGACCGCGGTCGCCCTCGCCGTCGCCCCCGCGCTGTGGTGGATCGCCAAGCGCAGCCGCTCCAAGCTCCACCCCGCCACCTGGTACGCGCAGGCCCAGGCCGCCGCCGTCGCCGGCGTGGTCGACGGAGCGGTCAGCGGCGTACGCGTGGTCAAGGGCTTCGGGCAGGAGGAGCAGGAGACCGGGAAGCTCCGGGGCGTCGGCCGCAAGCTGTTCGCGGGACGGCTGCGGACGATACGCCTGAACAGCAGGTACACCCCGGCCCTGCAGGCCGTCCCCGCCGTCGGCCAGGTCGCCATGCTGGCGCTCGGCGGCTGGCTGGCCGTGCGCGGGCACATCACCCTCGGCACCTTCGTCGCCTTCTCCACCTACCTCGCCCAGCTGGTCGGCCCCGTCCGCATGCTCGCCGTGGTCCTCACGGTCGCCCAGCAGGCCCGCGCGAGCACCGAGCGCGTCCTGGAGCTGATCGACACCGAGCCGACCCTCCAGGAGGGCACCAGGACCCTCCCCGCCGACGCGCCCGCGACCGTCGAGTTCGACGACGTGTCCTTCGGGTACGAGAACGGCTCCGGCCCGGCCCGCCCGGTCCTCGAAGGGCTCAGCTTCGAGATCCGCCCCGGCGAGACCCTCGCCGTCGTCGGGTCCTCCGGCTCCGGCAAGTCCACCCTCTCCCTCCTCCTGCCCCGCTTCTACGACGTCACCCACGGCGCCGTCCTGGTCGGCGGCCACGACGTGCGCGAGCTGACCCTGGACTCGCTGCGGGCCGCGATCGGACTGGTCCCCGAGGACTCGTTCCTCTTCTCGGACACCGTCCGCGCCAACGTCGCCTACGGCCGACCGGACGCCACCCAGGACGAGATCGAGGCCGCCGCCCGCGCCGCCCAGGCGGACCGTTTCATCGCCGAGCTGCCCGAGGGCTACGACACCAAGGTCGGCGAGCACGGCCTGACCCTCTCCGGCGGCCAGCGCCAGCGCATCGCGCTGGCCCGCGCCCTGCTCACCGACCCGCGCCTGCTGGTCCTGGACGACGCGACCTCGGCCGTGGACGCCCGCGTGGAGCACGAGATCCACGAGGCCCTGGGGCACGTCATGGAGGGCCGTACGACCCTCCTGATCGCGCACCGCCGCTCCACCCTCAACCTCGCCGACCGCATCGCCGTCCTGGACGGCGGCCGGCTCGCCGACATCGGCACCGACGAGGAGCTCCAGGAACGCTCGCCGCTGTACCGCAGGCTGCTCACCGACCCGGACGAGCTGGGCGGGGTCTCCCCGGGCCACGCCCTGCCGGACGAGCCGCAGGACGCGGAGAGCTCCGTCCGCGAGGAGCTGGACGCCGAGTTCGACGCGGAGCGCGGGGTGACCCCGCGGCTGTGGACCGGCGACCGCGAGCCCAGGGATCCGGCGCTGTCCGGCACCCCGGCGACGCCCGAGCTCCTCGCCCAGGTGGAGGCGCTGCCCCCGGCCGGCGACACCCCCGACATCGACGAGGCCCGCGCGGTCCGTCCCGAGGACTCGTACGGCCTGCGCCGCCTCCTGCGCGGCTTCGGCCCGCCCCTGCTCCTCAGCCTGCTGCTGGTCGCCGTCGACGCGGGCGCGGGCCTGCTGCTGCCCGTGCTGATCCGGCACGGCATCGACCAGGGCGTCACCAGGACGGCGCTCGGCGCGGTGTGGGCCGCGTCCCTGCTGGGCCTGCTCACCGTGCTCGTGCAGTGGGCCGCGCAGACCGGCGAGACCCGGATGACCGGCCGGACCGGCGAACGCGTGCTGTACGCGCTGCGGCTGAAGATCTTCGCCCAGCTCCAGCGGCTCGGCCTCGACTACTACGAGCGCGAACTGACCGGCCGGATCATGACGCGGATGACGACCGACGTCGACGCGTTGTCCACCTTCCTGCAGACCGGCCTGGTCACGGCCTTCGTCTCGGTCGTCACGTTCTTCGGCATCATGATCGTCCTGCTCGTGATCGACGTGCAGCTCGCCCTCGTCGTCTTCGCCACGCTGCCCCCGCTGATCATCGCCACCTTCTTCTTCCGCCGGGCGAGCGTGAAGGCCTACGAGCTCGCTCGTGAGCGGGTGTCGGTGGTCAACGCCGACCTCCAGGAGTCGGTCTCCGGACTGCGGATCGTGCAGGCGTTCCGGCGCGAACGGGACGGCAGGCGGCGGTTCACCGAGCGCAGCGCGAGCTACCGCACGGCCCGGATCCGCGGTCAGTGGCTGATATCCGTCTACTTCCCGTTCGTCCAGCTGCTGTCCTCGGTCGCGGCCGCCGCCGTCCTCGTCGCGGGCGCGGGCCGGGTGGAGGCGGCCACGCTGACCACGGGTGCGCTGGTGGCGTACCTCCTCTACATCGACCTGTTCTTCGCCCCGGTCCAGCAGCTCTCCCAGGTCTTCGACGGCTACCAGCAGGCCACCGTCTCGCTGCGCCGCATCCAGGAGCTGCTGCGCGAGCCGACCTCCACCCGGTCCGCCGACGAACCCCTCGAGGTCACCTCCCTGCGCGGTGACATCGCCTTCGAGGACGTGCACTTCGCGTACGGCGTCGGCGACGCGGCCGAAGAGGCGCTGACCGGCATCGACCTGCGGATACCGGCCGGGCAGACGGTCGCCTTCGTCGGCGAGACCGGCGCGGGCAAGTCGACCCTGGTCAAGCTGGTGGCCCGGTTCTACGACCCCACAGGCGGCCGGGTCACGGCCGACGGCGCGGACCTGCGCACCCTGGACCTGACGTCGTACCGGCACCGCCTCGGCGTCGTCCCGCAGGAGGCGTACCTCTTCCCGGGCACGGTCCGCGACGCCATCGCCTACGGCCGCCCGGACGCCACCGACGCCGAGGTGGAGGCGGCGGCGCGGGCGGTCGGCGCGCACGAGATGATCGCGACGCTCGACAGCGGCTACCTCCACGAGGTCGCCGAGCGCGGCCGCAACCTCTCGGCCGGCCAGCGCCAGCTGATCGCGCTCGCCCGCGCCGAACTCGTCGACCCCGACGTCCTGCTGCTCGACGAGGCCACCGCCGCCCTGGATCTGGCCACCGAGGCCCAGGTCAATCAGGCCACCGACCGGCTGACGGGCCGCCGTACGACGCTGGTGGTCGCCCACCGGCTCACCACGGCCGCCCGCGCGGACCGGGTCGTGGTGATGGACCACGGCCGGGTCGTCGAGGACGGCACCCACGACGAACTCCTCGCCCTCGACGGCCGGTACGCCGAACTGTGGCGGACGTTCGTCGGCCAGTCCGAGCCGGAGGAGCCGGTGGGCGCGACCCGCTGAGCGCGTCCGGCCGGACGCCGACCGGCCGGACGGCCGATCGTGGGACCCCCCTCCCCACGCGTCGTGCTGACGGTCGTGCAACCATCCGACACAGGTCGTGCGTCCGTACATCAGTACGTTCGTCAGTACGTTCATCGGTGCGTTCATCGGTGGGGCACGACCGGGGTGCGGGGAGGACAAAAGTGGATAGTGGGGACAGTGGTGCGATACGCCGGCGCCTGGCGCTCGGCGCGGCCGTGCTGGCGGCGTCCGGTGCGCTGGCCCTCGCCGTACCCGGCACCGCCCAGGCGGCCGGGGGCGTTTCCTGCGCCGGGCGCGAGGTGCGGACCCTGCCCTTCAGCACCGGCGTCGTCCACGTCTACAAGAGTGACGGCTACGTCTGCGCCGTCACCGTCACCAGGACCCCCGGCACCCCGCGCGCCATGTCGGTCAGCGTGCAGGCCCGCGGCGGCCGGCCGGTCGTCGACAAGGGCCGGTACAAGCAACTCGCGGGCCCGGTGACCGTCCACGCCGGCCACCGCTGCGTGTGGGTGAAGGGCTCCGTGGGGGCGGGCTCGGTCACTTCCGGCTGGATCCTGTGCTGAGCCCGGCCGGCCCCTGATCGCCAGAACCGCTCGACTCCCTCTGGTGTGACGGCAGTTGCTCGGATAGCTTCCGGCGAACATCCGTCTCGAAGGGGAGAGTGCGCATGCGCAAGGCGCTCAGATGGCTGCTGGCGCTCATGGTGTTCGTAGGAACGCTGAGCACAGCGGGCGCGGCCACCGCCGCCCAGTCTGAACCGTCAGGACCCACGGACATCAAGGACCGACTCCTCGCGATACCGGGCATGAGCCTGATCCAGGAGAAGCCGTACCCCGGCTACCGGTACTTCGTCCTCAACTACACCCAGCCGGTCGACCACCGGCACCCGTCAGAGGGCACCTTCTAGCAGCGGATCACCGTGCTGCACAAGGACACCAGCCGCCCGACGGTCTTCTACACCGGCGGGTACAACGTCTCCACGACCCCGTCCCGCCGCGAGCCCACCCAGATCGTGGACGGCAACCAGGTCTCCCTGGAGTACCGCTTCTTCACGCCGTCCCGCCCCGCCCCGGCCGACTGGTCCAAGCTGGACATCTGGCAGGCGGCGAGCGACCAGCACCGCGTCTTCGAGGCCCTGAAGCCGGTCTACTCGGCCAACTGGCTCGCCACCGGCGGCTCCAAGGGCGGCATGACCGCCACCTACTACGAGCGCTTCTACCCGCGCGACATGGACGGCGTCGTCGCGTACGTCGCCCCCAACGACGTGGTGAACAACGAGGATTCGGCGTACGACCGCTTCTTCACCACCGTCGGCACCAAGGAGTGCCGCGACCGGCTGAACGCCGTCCAGCGCGAGGCGCTCGTGCGCCGCGAGCCGCTGGAGAAGAAGTACGCGCAGTACGCCGCCGACAACAGCTACACCTTCGACACCATCGGCGGCCTGGACAAGGCCTACGAGGCGGTCGTCCTCGACTACGTCTGGGGCTTCTGGCAGTACAGCGGCCTGCCCGACTGCGACACGATCCCGGCGGACGCCCCGAACGCGACCGACGACGCGATCTGGGACTCGGTCGACACCGTCTCCGGCTTCTCCGCCTACACCGACCAGGGCCTTCAGACGTACACGCCGTACTACTACCAGGCGGGCACCCAGCTGGGCGCTCCCACCATCCACTTCCCGTACATCGAGCGGCAGTTGATCCGCTACGGCTACCAGCCGCCGCGCAACTTCGTGCCCCGCTCCATCCCCATGCGCTTCCAGCCGGACGCGATGCGGGACGTGGACACCTGGGTGCGGCAGCACGCGAACCACATGCTGTACGTGTACGGGCAGAACGACCCCTGGGGCGCGGAGCGCTTCCGCCTCGGCGTGGGCGCCCGTGACTCCTACGTGTTCACCGCTCCCGGCATGAACCACGGCGCCAACGTGGCCGGCCTGGTCCCCGACCAGAAGGCGCTCGCGACGGCCCGGATCCTCGAATGGGCCGGCGTGGCCTCCCCGGCCGTCCGGGCGAACCCGTCCGCGGCGAAGCCGCTGGCCCGCCCCGACGCCAGGCTCGACGCCCGGAACACGGAGCGCGAGCCCGGCTTGCGTCCCTGACCGCCCGGTGCCGGCCCTCCACGACGAGGGCCGGCACCGCGCCCGTCGGCCCCCGCCCCCGGCGCGTCCCGCACCCGTACGCCGATCGGCGGCCCCACCGCGGCTTGCTGTGCGTTCCCTTGACGGAAAGAAACTTCCCGGATATTCGTGGCTCCTCGGAAGTTTCCTTCAGCGGTTCTCCTCTGGAAGGGGCGCACGTGCACGACACCAGCACGGGAAGCACGGGAAACACCGCACGGCCGTCCAGACGGACCGTCCTCGCCGCGACCGCGGGCGTCGCCGCCGCGCTGACCGTATCCACCACCGCTCACGCCGCCGTCCCCGACAGCAGGCTCCGGGCCCTCATCTCCGGGATGACGCTGGAGGAGAAGGTCGGCCAGCTCTTCGTGATGCGGGCCTACGGCCACTCCGCCACCGCACCCGACCAGGCCGACATCGACGCCAACCTCGGCGAGATCGGCGTCCGCACCGCCGCCGAGCTGATCGCGAAGTACCGGGTCGGCGGGATCATCTACTTCACCTGGGCGCACAACACCCGCAACCCGCGGCAGATCGCCGACCTGTCCAACGGCATCCAGAAGGCGTCCCTGGAGCAGCCGCGCGGCCTGCCGCTGCTCGTCGCCACCGACCAGGAGCACGGCATAGTGTGCAGGGTGGGCAAGCCGGCCACGCTGTTCCCGGGCGCCATGGCGATCGGGGCGGGAGGCTCCTGGCTCGACGCCCGCACCCTCGGCAAGATCTCCGGCACCGAGCTGCGCGCGATGGGCATCAACCAGGACTACTCGCCCGACGCCGACGTGAACGTCAACCCGGCCAACCCGGTCATCGGCGTACGGTCCTTCGGGGCCGACCCGGACGCGGTGGCCGAACTGGTCGCGGCCGAGGTGAAGGGCTACCAGGCCGCTCGGGTCGCGGCGACCGCCAAGCACTTCCCGGGCCACGGCGACACCGCCGTCGACAGCCACTTCGGCTTCCCGGTCATCACGCACAGCAGGGAGCTGTGGGAGAAGCTGGACGCGGTGCCCTTCCGGGCCGCGATCGGGGCGGGCATCGACTCGATCATGACCGCGCACATCCAGTTCCCGGCCCTCGACGACTCCGGCGACCCCGCCACCCTCTCCGCCCCGATCCTCAGCGGCATCCTGCGCGGCGAACTCGGCTACGACGGCGTCGTCATCACCGACTCCCTCGGCATGGAGGGCGTCCGCACCAAGTACGGCGACGACCGGGTTCCGGTGCTCGCGCTGAAGGCCGGCGTCGACCAGCTGCTCAACCCGCCGTCCATCGACGTGGCGTGGCACGCGGTCCTCAAGGCCGTGCAGGGCGGCGAGCTGACCGAGGCACGGCTGGACGAGTCGATCCTGCGCATCCTGCGGATGAAGGCGCGGCTCGGACTCTTCGACAAGCCGTACGTCACCCAGGCCGGCGTCGACCGGCTGGTGGGCACCGCGGCCCATCTGGCCACCGCCGACCAGATCGCCGAGCGGACCACGACCCTGCTGGTCAACGAGGGCGGCGCCCTCCCGCTCGACCGCCGCACGACGCCCAGGGTCCTCGTCGTCGGCGCCGACCCCGCCTCCCCGTCCGGCACCACCGGACCGCCCACCGGTGTCCTGGCCGCCGCCCTCTCCGACCTGGGCTTCGCCGCGGGCGCGCTGTCCACCGGCATCACCCCCTCCGACGCGACCATCGCCAAGGCGGTGACGGCCGCGAAGGACGCGGACGTGGTGGTCGTGGCGACGTACAACGTGACGGCCGCGAGCTCCCAGCGGACCCTGGTGGAGCAACTGCTCGCCACCGGCCGCCCCGTGGTCGCCGTGGCCGTGCGCAACCCCTACGACGTGGCCCAACTCCCGTCCGTGAAGGCCTGCGTGGCGACCTACTCCTGGACCGACGTCGAGGTGCGCGCCGCCGCCCGGGTCATCGCCGGCCGGGTGTCCCCCCGCGGCAGGCTCCCGGTACCGGTACAGCGTGCGGACGACCCCACGCAGGTGCTGTATCCCGTGGGGCACGGCCTGACGTACTAGGCGCACGGCCCGCGACGTACGAGGAAAGGCGCGTGGCCCGCCACGGCGGGCCACGCACCTCTCCGTCAGGGCGTGCCTTCCCTCAGGGCGTGCCTTCCCTCAGGTCGTGCCCTTCCGTCAGGGCGTCGTGGTGGGCGCGTCCCGTAGTTCGGGGGTGCTCACGGCCACCGCCGCCACCGCCAGGACACACATCAGACCCCCGGTGATCAGAGAGGTCGCGCCGGAGGTCCAGCCGGCGAGCAGACCGCCGCGCACGTTGCCGAGGCTGGGGCCGGCCTGGCCGACGATCGCCTCGGCCGCCGTGACCCGGCCGAGCAGTGCGTCCGGGGTCCGGGTCTGCACGATCGTGGAACGGGAGACGACCGAGACGGCGTCGGCCGCCCCGGCCACCACCAGCAGGGCGAGACCGGCCCAGGGCTCGGACGCCAGGCCGAACAGCAGCAGCGCCACCCCCCACGTGCCGGAGGCGCAGAGCATCACCGTGCCGGGCCGCCCGAGCCGGGTCAGCGCCCCCGACAGCGTGGAGGCCGTGATGCCGCCCACCGCCAGGGCGGACAGGAACAGTCCCAGAGTGCGCGGGTTCCCGCCGAACCGCTCGGCGTTGACCAGTGGGAACAGGCTGACCGGGAACGAGAGCACGGTGGCCGCGAGGTCGGTGATCAGCGCGCCGCGCACCACCCGGTGCCCGGCCAGGAACCGCAGCCCGTCCAGCACCCCGTGCAGCCCGGCCCGGGACGGCTCGCCCTCCGGCAGCAGCGCGGGCAGCCCGAAGGCGCCGTAGAACGCGAGCCCGAAGCTGAGCGCGTCCAGCAGATAACAGGTGCCGATCCCCAGCCAGCCCAGCAGCACACCGGCGAGCGCGGGCCCGAGCAGCATCATCGACTGGCCGGTGATCTGGTTCAGGGCCAGCCCGGCCGCCACCTGGTCCTTGGGCAGCAGCCGCGGCACGAACACCCCGGCGGCCGGGGCGCCGAGCGCACCGAAGGCCGACTGCGCGGCGACCAGCGCGAGCACCGCGCCGACCGGGACGTGCCCGGTGAAGCCCTGCACGGCGAGCAACAGGGAGCAGGCGGCCTGGCCCACGGTGGCCGTCAGGAACGTCCGCCGCCGGTCCGCCCGGTCCACCCAGGCCCCGGCGAACAGCCCGAACACCACCAGGGGCAGCGCCTGCGCGAGCCCGACCGCACCGGTCCAGGCGGTGCTGCGGGTCATGTCCCACACCTGGTACATGACCGTCACCATGGTCATGAACCCGCCGAGCACGGACACGGTCCGCCCGATCAGCAACCGCCGGAAGACGGGCGAGGTGCGCAGCGGCCGTACGTCGATGAGCGAGCGGGTGAGGCTCATGAGGGGGAACGGAAACGGGCGAGAACGCACACCGCGGGCTGCTGAATCACCGGGGGAGGCTAACCGGCCCCCAGGGGCAGCGCCAGCGAATAACCATCAGGGCCACCGCGCCGGGACGCACCCCGACGGGGCGCGGCAGCGCCCCCAAGGGGCGCGGGGCTGTATCGATGTGCGGCTCCGCCGCGATGGGGGTCCCCCCGCTCGAGCGAAGCCGAGAGTGGGGGAGCGACCAGCCACAGCGCACCCGCACCCCAAAACCGCCCCCCTCGCGGAGCGCGCCGCGGAGCGCCCCGCTACGCCGCCTCGCCGAGCAGCCGTACGAGATGCTCGCGGCCCGCGTCCAGCAGGTCCGGGAGCGGGGCGGCGGCGTCGTACCAGCGCTTCTCGTACTCCCAGCACAGCCAGCCGTCCCACCCCTGACGGCACAGCACGTCCACGCACTCGGTGAGCGGGAGGACGCCCGCGCCGAGCGGGAGCGGGGTCGTGTCGCCGGCCGAGGCGATGTCCTTGACCTGGACGTAGCCGAGGTGCGGGGCGAGGGCGGCGTAGCTGTCGTCGGGCTGCTCGCCGCCCAGCCAGGTGTGCATCACGTCCCACAGGGCGCCCACCTGCCGATGGCCGACGGGGCCGAGGATGCGGATCGCGTCGGCGCCGGTGGGGTGCGAGTCGTGGGTCTCCAGCAGGATCCGGACGCCGAGCGCGGAGGCGTCCTCGGCGGCGGTCCCCAGCCTGCGGGCGGCGAGGGCGTCGGACTCCCTGCGGGGACGGTCCGGGTCGGCGCCCGGGAAGACCCGGACGAAGGGGGCGCCCAGGTCGTGCGCCAGTTGGAGGAGGTCGCGGATCTCGTCGAGGACGGGGGCGTCGTCGCCGGGCGCGGCGACCCGCGTGTAACCGGCGAGGCCCAGCAATTCCACCCCGTCCGCCTTGAACAGGGCGGCCGTCTCGGCGCGCTCGGCGGGCGAGAGGCCGGGATGCACCGGCTCCTCGGGATGCGCGCGGAGTTCGACGCCGTGGTAGCCGTGCTCGTTCGCGAGCGCGAGAACCCCGGAGACGGGCAGGCCGGGGACACCGAGAGTGGAGAACGCCAGCTTCATGGCCCCGGACCCTACCCGCCCCACGCCCGGTCCACCCACGCCCCGCGCAAGACAGTCGCCCAGGACAGCCCCTCAGGGCACCCGCTCAGGGCACCCGCTCAGAAGACCCGCCGGCGGTCCGTGCCCCGCCCAGGCCACCCGCCCAGGCCACCCGCTCAGGACGGCCGAGGCGCTCCCGTCGACCCCCGCACCATCAACTCCCCGCGCACCGCGGCGATCCCCCCGGGCGGTGCCTCCTCGCGGTCCGTGGCGACGCGGCCCGCCCGTGCCCCGGCCTCGGCGAGCGGCAGCCGTACGGTCGTGAGGGCGGGGACCGCGTCGATGCTGAAGGGGAGGTCGTCGAAGCCGGCGACCGAGACGTCCTCGGGGATGCGCAGGCCGGAGTCGCGCAGGGCGGCGCAGGCGCCGAGGGCGATGGTGTCGTTGGCGGCGACGACGGCGGTCAGGTCGGGATCGCGGCGCAGGAGTTCCAGGGTGGCCTCGTAGCCGGTGCGGCGGTCGTAGCGGCCGTAGACCGTCCAGCGGGGGTCCTCCGTGATGCCGGCGGCCTCCAGCGCGGCGCGATGGCCCTCCAGCCGGTGGCGGGTGGTCGTGCGGTCCCGCGGGCCGGCGACATAGCCGAGCCGGCGGTGCCCCAGGCCGGTCAGGTGCTCGGTCAACTCCCGTGCCCCGCCCCGGTTGTCGAAGGTCAGGGCGACGGCCTCGGTGTCCGGCGCCGGCGGGCGCCCGCACAGCACGACCCGCGTCCCCGCCTCCGCCAGCTTGCGCAGTTTCGCCGCGACCTTCGCCGCGTGCGGCGCGTCGTCCACCGCCCCGCCGGTCAGCACCACGGCCGCGGCCCGCTGCCGCTGGAGCAGGGTGAGGTAGGTCAGCTCGCGCTCGGGGGAGCCGCCCGTGTTGCAGACGACGGCCAGGCGCTCTCCGCCCGCCCGGCCGCCCGGCCCCCCGATCTCGGACTGGATCGCGCCGGCCATGATCCCGAAGAAGGGGTCGGCGATGTCGTTGACGAGGATGCCGACGAGGTCGGAGGTGGCCGCGGCGAGGGAGCTGGCGGGGCCGTTGAGGACGTAGTCCAGCTCGTCCACCGCCCGCAGCACCCGATCGCGTGTGGAGGCGGCCACCGGGTAGTTGCCGTTCAGCACGCGCGACACCGTCGCGGGGGAGACCTGGGCGCGGGCCGCCACGTCCGCCAGGGTCACCGTCATCTCTTCGTCCTCCGGTCGCGCGTCGGGCCGCGCATCGGGCCGCGCGTGTCGTTCTCGTGTCGTACGTCCTCGTACCTCGCCGTACGCCCTCGTAAGACAGGGCGGGCGCGGCCTCGGTTCCCTACGGTGTCGAGCTGACTTTAAGGGCCAACCAACCGGTTTGTTCCCCGCTTCGAACAACGTGATCGGTGATCCGAAGTACGGCTCGAAGTCACGCGGGCCTTGTCGGGGCCACGAGGAAGAGGCTAGCTTCAAGCGATAGAAAGCGCTTGCTGTATGTGCTTGCTACACGAGCCACGGGAGAGGAACGACGTGACACGCAAGACGGTGCGTATCGCCATGAACGGTGTGACCGGGCGCATGGGGTATCGCCAGCACCTCCTCCGGTCGATCCTCGCCCTGCGCGAGCAGGGCGGTCTCGACCTCGGCGACGGCACCGTGCTGTGGCCCGAGCCGGTCCTGGTCGGCCGCCGCGAGCACGCCCTGCGGGAGATCGCCGGGCGGCACGGCCTGGAGCACTGGTCGACGGACGTGGACGCCGTCCTCGCCGACGACAGTGTCGACATCTACTTCGACGCCCAGGTGACGTCCGCCCGCGAGGAGGCGATCAAGAAGGCGATCGCCGCCGGAAAGCACGTCTACACCGAGAAGCCCACCGCCACCGGCCTCGACGGCGCCCTCGAACTCGCCCGCCTGGCCCGGGAGAAGGGCGTCAAGCACGGCGTCGTCCAGGACAAGATCTTTCTCCCCGGCCTCCTCAAGCTGAAGCGGCTCGTCGACGGCGGCTTCTTCGGCCGGATCCTCTCGGTGCGGGGCGAGTTCGGCTACTGGGTCTTCGAGGGCGACTGGCAGGAGGCCCAGCGCCCCTCCTGGAACTACCGCGCCGAGGACGGCGGCGGCATCGTCGTCGACATGTTCCCGCACTGGGAGTACGTGCTCCACGAGCTGTTCGGCCGGGTGACCTCCGTCCAGGCCCTGGCCACCACCCACATCCCGCAGCGCTGGGACGAGCGGGGCAAGCCCTACGACGCGACGGCCGACGACGCCGCCTACGGCATCTTCGAACTCGAGGGCGGCGCCATCGCTCAGATCAACTCCTCCTGGGCGGTCCGGGTCAACCGCGACGAACTCGTCGAGTTCCAGGTCGACGGCACCGAGGGCTCCGCCGTCGCCGGGCTGCGCAGATGCCGCGCCCAGCACCGCTCGGCGACCCCCAAGCCCGTCTGGAACCCGGACATCCCCGCCCCCGAGGTCTTCCGTGACCAGTGGCAGGAGGTTCCGGACAACGCCGAGTTCGACAACGGCTTCAAGGCCCAGTGGGAGCTGTTCCTCAAGCACGTGTACGCCGACGCCCCGTACCGCTGGGACCTGCTGGCCGGCGCCCGCGGCGTCCAGCTCGCCGAACTGGGCCTGAAGTCCTCGGCCGAGGGCCGCCGTATCGACGTGCCGGAGATCTCCCTGTGACCATCCGACTGCCGGACGCCCAGGGTGACCTGAGGTCCTACGAACCCCGCACCGAGCCGCTCGACCTCGCGCCGGGCACCCCTTTCACCTCCCGTACGGTCTTCTCGGCGGCGCACGTCGTCGCCGACCCCCGCGCGGACACGAACCCCGACGGGCCCGCCGCCGTCGACTGGGACGCCACCCTCGCCTTCCGCCGTCACCTGTGGTCGCACGGGCTCGGTGTGGCCGAGGCGATGGACACCGCCCAGCGCGGGATGGGCCTGGACTGGGCGGGCGCGGCCGAGCTGATCCGCCGGTCGGCGGCGGAGGCGCGCAGTGCGGGCGGCCGTATCGCCTGCGGCGTCGGTACCGACCAGATCGCGGGCGGGACCCTCGCCGGGATCCGGGCCGCGTACGAGGAGCAGCTGGCGGTCGTCGAGGAGGCGGGCGCCCAGGCGATCCTTATGGCGTCGCGAGCGCTCGCCGCCGCCGCGCGCGGCCCCGAGGACTACGCGGAGGTCTACGGCCACCTCCTGCGCCAGGCCTCCGAGCCGGTGATCCTGCACTGGCTGGGCCCGATGTTCGACCCGGCGCTCGCGGGCTACTGGGGCTCGTCCGACCTGGACGCGGCGACGGACACCTTCCTGGAGGTCATCGCCGCCCACCCCGACAAGGTCGACGGCATCAAGGTCTCGCTCCTGGACGCCGAGCGCGAGATCGCCCTGCGCCGCCGGCTCCCGAAGGGCGTCCGCTGCTACACGGGCGACGACTTCAACTACCCCGAGCTGATCGCGGGCGACGAACAGGGCTTCAGTCACGCCCTGCTCGGCATCTTCGACCCGCTGGGGCCGCTGGCCGCCGAGGCGGTACGGGCCCTGGACACGGGGGACACGGACGGCTTCCGCCGGCTGCTGGACCCGACGGTCGAACTGTCCCGCCACCTCTTCCAGGCCCCGACCCGCTTCTACAAGACGGGAGTGGTCTTCCTGGCCTGGCTCGCGGGTCACCAGTCCCACTTCACGATGGTCGGCGGCCTCCAGTCCGCCCGTTCCCTGCCCCACCTCGCCCGCGCCTATGAACTCGCCGACGGTCTGGGCCTGTTCCCGGACCCGAAACTCGCCGAGGAACGGATGAAGAACCTGCTCGCCCTGTACGGAGTCGTCCAATGAGTCGTCCAGTGACCGGTCTCGAACGCTTCTCGATCAACCAGATGACGGTCAGGCAACTGTCACTGCCCGAACTGGTCGACACCTGCGGCCGGTTGGGAGTCGGCAACGTCGGCCTGTGGCGGGAGCCCGTACAGGCGTACGGCGTGGAGGCCGCCGCCAAGCTCGTACGCGACGCCGGTCTCACGGTGAGCACCCTGTGCCGGGGCGGCTTCCTCACGGCGAGCGACCCGGTCGAGCGGGCCGAGGCGCTCGGCGACAACCACGCGGCCATCGAAGAGGCCGCCACGCTCGGCACCGAGGTGCTGGTCCTGGTCTCCGGCGGCCTGCCCGCCGGCTCCAAGGACCTGCACGGCGCCCGCGAACGCATCGCCGACGCCCTGTCCGTCCTCGGCCCCTACGCCGAGCGGCACGGGGTGAAGCTGGCCATCGAGCCCCTCCACCCCATGTACGCCTCGGACCGCTGCGTGGTGTCCACCCTGGCCCAGGCCCTCGACCTCGCCGAACGCTTCCCCGCGCACCAGGTGGGGGTGGCCGTGGACACGTACCACGTCTGGTGGGACGACCGGGCTCCGGCGCAGATCGCCCGCGCGGGCGCGGGCGGCCGTATCCACACCTTCCAGCTGGCCGACTGGACCACCCCCCTGCCCGCGGGCGTCCTCGACGGCCGCGGCCAGATCGGCGACGGCTCGATCGACATGCGCGAGTGGAAGGGGTACGTGGAGGCGGCCGGCTACAGCGGGCCGATCGAGGTCGAGCTCTTCAACGAGGGGCTGTGGGCCCGCGACGGGCGGGAGGTGCTGACGGAGACGGCGGAGAGGTTCGTGACGCACGTCGTGCGGTGAGACCTCGTGGACGAGCCCTACACCGCCACCAGTTCGCACCATACGTACTTGCCCGGGTCGCCGAATCCGGCCGAGGGCTGCCAGCCCCAGTACTCCGCGCAGGCCATCACGAGGCCCAGCCCCCGCCCCTCCTCCAGTTCCCCCGCTTGCTCCAACGGCCTTGGCGGATCAGGCGGTTCCGGGTCGGTGTCCCACGCCCCGATCCACACCATGCCCTCCGGGGAGCGGCGCACCCGGAGGGCGGCGGGCCCCTTGGTGTGCCGTACGGCGTTGGAGACCAACTCCGTGGCGAGCAGCTCCGCTGTGTCGACCATCCCGATCAGCCCGTGCATGGTGAGGATCAGGCGCAGGGTGCGGCGGCAGATGGTGACGGCTCTGAGGTCGTTGGGGATGTGGAGGGTGTAGTCCCAGGTTTCGGGCATGGGGCATCGACTCCGGTGGGGGGAAGTGGATTTCACGCACGGTGGCATCTCCGCATCCGCGGTGCGCTTCCGTTGCGTGTGCGGTACGTCACCGACGGTAGACCTGAAAGTTTCGGCGAGGCAAGTCCGTCGCGTAATCTGACCCCCGAACGAGTCGCGTCCACAGAAGCGTTGGAGTAAGGAGCAGCCGATGCCCACCAGGCGCGAACCGACGGCGCGGCAGCTGCGCCTGGCGGTCGAACTGCGCAGACTCCGTGAGGGGGCAGACCTGACCGCTCGGCAGGCGGCAACCCTGCTCGGCGTGAGCAACGTTCAGATCAGTCAGATCGAGGCGGGTCTGTCGGGAGTGAGTGAGCAGCGGCTTCGACGCCTCGCATCCCATTACGCCTGTACGGACGAGGAGTTCGTCGACGCCCTGGTGGCGATGGCGACCGACCGGACACGTGGTTGGTGGGAGGAGTACAGAGGGCTGTTGCCCACCCCGTTCCTGGATCTGGCGGAGCTTGATCACCACGCCACGTTCCAACAGGACGTAGCCGTCCTGTACGTGCCTGGACTCCTGCAGACGGAGGACTACGCTCGCGCGGTCTTCTCGGCCAGGATTCCCGAACTCACTCCCGAAGAACTTGAGTTGCGTGTGCGTCACCGACTGACGCGACAGAGCAAGGCCACCTTTCCGCACGAGATCGTGATCCATGAGTCGGCACTGCGCATCAGGGTCGGCGACCGCGCCGCCACCCGGTTTCAACTCGCCCGGCTTCTTGAAGCGTCCGAGGCGGATCGCATCACCTTGCGTGTCATCCCGTTCGACCTGGACGGCTTCGCCAGGGCCTCAAGCACGATGACGTATGTCGGTGGGCGCGTACCCAAGCTGGACACGGTGGCGCGTGACGCACCCCATGGCTCGCTCTTGATCGACTCTGAGGCCCAGCTCAACACTTATCGAACGCGCTTCCGTAGGGTAGAAGCCGTAGCACTGGAACCGGGCCGATCGCGTGACTTCATCCACCGGCTGACGAAGGAGCTGTGAGGCACTCTATGGACAACTGGCGCAAATCGTCCTACTCCGGCGAGGGTGATGGCAATAACTGCGTGGAGATCGCCACCACCCCCACCCGCACAGCCGTCCGCGACTCCAAAGCCCCCGCCCGAGCCACCCTCACCTTCCCCGCCCCCGCCTTCACCGCCTTCCTCGAAGCCGTGAAGAGGCGGTAAGCCACTGTCACACCTCACCTGTACCGTCGGATCATGGCTCAGGAGGCGGGGACGCAGACCGGCGAACGACGGCTCGCCACCCTCGAAGGCGTGCTGGAACGCATCACGTACGCCAACGAGGAGAACGGGTACACGGTCGCCCGCGTCGACACCGGGCGAGGCGGCGGTGACCTCCTCACCGTCGTCGGCGCGCTGCTCGGTGCCCAGGCCGGGGAGTCGCTGCGCATGGAGGGCCGCTGGGGCTCGCACCCCCAGTACGGCAAGCAGTTCCACGTCGAGAACTACACGACCGTGCTGCCCGCCACCGTGCAGGGCATCCGGCGCTATCTCGGCTCCGGCCTGGTCAAGGGCATCGGGCCGGTCTTCGCCGACCGCATCACGCAGCACTTCGGTACGGACACGCTCAGGATCATCGAGGAGGAGCCCAAGCGGCTCATCGAGGTGCCGGGGCTCGGTCCGAAGCGGACGAAGAAGATCGCCGACGCCTGGGAGGAGCAGAAGGCGATCAAGGAGGTCATGCTCTTCCTCCAGACCGTCGAGGTGTCCACCTCGATCGCCGTCCGGATCTACAAGAAGTACGGCGACGCGTCGATCTCCGTCGTCAAGAACCACCCCTACCGCCTGGCCGCCGACGTCTGGGGCATCGGCTTCCTCACCGCCGACAAGATCGCCCAGTCCGTCGGCATCCCGCACGACAGCCCGGAGCGCGTGAAGGCGGGGCTGCAGTACGCGCTGTCGCAATCCGCCGACCAGGGCAACTGCTTCCTGCCCGAGGAGCGGCTGATCGCCGACGCGGTCAAGCTCCTCCAGGTCGACACCGGGCTTGTCATCGAGTGCCTCGCCGAGCTGGCCGAGCCGGGGGAGGAGGGCGAGGAGCCGGGTGTCGTACGGGAGAAGGTCCCCGGACCCGAGGGCGACAAGGAGCCCGTCACCGCCGTCTACCTCGTGCCCTTCCACCGTGCCGAACTCTCCCTCTCCGCCCAGCTGCTGCGCCTCCTGCGGACCGGCGAGGACCGCATGCCGGCCTTCCGGGACGTGGCCTGGGACAAGGCGCTGGCCTGGCTGAAGTCCCGCACCGGCGCCGATCTCGCCCCCGAGCAGGAGGCCGCCGTACGCCTCGCGCTGACCGAGAAGGTCGCGGTGCTCACCGGCGGCCCCGGCTGCGGCAAGTCCTTCACGGTCCGCTCGATCGTGGAGCTGGCCCGCGCCAGGCAGGCCAAGGTGCTGCTCGCCGCCCCCACCGGGCGGGCCGCCAAGCGGCTGGCCGAGCTGACCGGCGCCGAGGCCTCCACCGTGCACCGGCTGCTGGAGCTGAAGCCGGGAGGCGACGCGGCGTACGACCGGGACCGCCCGCTGGACGCCGACCTGGTGGTCGTGGACGAGGCCTCCATGCTGGACCTGCTGCTCGCCAACAAGCTGGTCAAGGCGGTGCCGCCGGGCGCCCACCTGCTGTTCGTGGGAGACGTCGACCAGCTGCCCAGCGTCGGCGCCGGCGAGGTGCTGCGGGACCTGCTCGCCGAGGACGGCCCGGTGCCTGCCGTGCGGCTCACCCGGGTCTTCCGGCAGGCCCAGCAGTCCGGCGTGGTCACCAACGCGCACCGCATCAACGCCGGGCAGCACCCGCTCACCGACGGCATGAAGGACTTCTTCCTCTTCGTGGAGGACGACACCGAGGAGGCCGGCCGGCTCACCGTGGACGTGGCCGCTCGGCGCATTCCGGCCAAGTTCGGGCTCGACCCGCGCCGGGACGTGCAGGTGCTCGCGCCCATGCACCGGGGCCCGGCCGGCGCCGGCACCCTCAACGGGCTGCTCCAGCAGGCCATCACGCCCGGCCGGCCCGATCTGCCGGAGAAGCGGTTCGGCGGCCGGGTCTTCCGCGTCGGAGACAAGGTCACCCAGATCCGCAACAATTACGAGAAGGGGGAGAACGGTGTCTTCAACGGCACGGTGGGCGTTGTCACCTCTCTCGATCCGGTCGACCAGCGCCTGACGGTGCTGACCGACGAGGACGAGGAGGTTCCCTACGAGTTCGACGAACTGGACGAACTGGCCCATGCCTACGCGGTGACGATCCACCGGTCGCAGGGAAGCGAATATCCCGCCGTCGTGATCCCCGTCACCACCGGTGCATGGATGATGCTCCAGCGCAACCTCCTGTACACGGCGGTGACACGGGCGAAACGACTGGTCGTCCTCGTCGGTTCACGCAAGGCGATCGGGCAGGCGGTGCGCACGGTGTCGGCCGGACGGCGGTGCACGGCACTGGACTTCAGGCTCGCCGGCCGCTGACCTCGGACGCCGCCCTCGGGTAGCAAAAAATGATCGATCAAATGAGTCAGGAAGGTCACAGAGCTCTTCCAGTTGCCCCTTCGAGGGGGCAGGATGAACAGGTTGGCGGCACTGAGTGCCGCCAATAGGCCCAATGG
The DNA here is from genome assembly GCF_053595235.1 of Streptomyces sp. NPDC002520. Lineage (NCBI taxonomy): Bacteria > Bacillati > Actinomycetota > Actinomycetes > Kitasatosporales > Streptomycetaceae > Streptomyces > Streptomyces sp. NPDC002520. The sequence goes on from NZ_JBSFXG010000004.1 coordinate 295,318, forward strand.
TCGACCCCGAGTGCACTCTCCTGAGCCAAATGGGGGATGGTAGAGACAGTCAGGGCACCTCGAAGATGAGGCACTACGTCGGTGAGGGAAGACGTGAGCGACAACTCTGTAGTACTGCGGTACGGCGACGGCGAGTACACCTACCCGGTGGTCGACAGCACCGTCGGTGACAAGGGCTTGGACATCGGCAAGCTCCGCTCCCAGACCGGTCTGGTGACGCTGGACAGCGGGTACGGCAACACCGCCGCCTATAAATCCGCGATCACCTACCTCGACGGCGAGGCGGGCATCCTTCGGTACCGCGGCTACCCCATCGAGCAGCTGGCGGAGCGCTCCACCTTCCTCGAGGTGGCCTACCTGCTGATCAACGGCGAGCTGCCGACCGTCGACGAGCTGACGGTGTTCAAGAACGACATCACGCGGCACACCCTGCTGCATGAGGACGTCAAGAACTTCTACAAGGGCTTCCCGCGCGACGCCCACCCGATGGCCATGCTGTCCTCGGTCGTCTCGGCGCTGTCCACCTTCTACCAGGACAGCCACAACCCGTTCGACGAGCGCCAGCGCGACCTCTCGACGATCCGCCTGCTCGCCAAGCTTCCGACGATCGCGGCGTACGCCTACAAGAAGTCGATCGGTCACCCGTTCGTCTACCCGCGTAACGACCTCGGTTACGTCGAGAACTTCCTGCGCATGACCTTCTCGGTCCCGGCGCAGGAGTTCGAGCTGGACCCGGTCGTGGTCTCCGCGCTGGACAAGCTGCTGATCCTGCACGCCGACCACGAGCAGAACTGCTCGACCTCCACGGTCCGCCTGGTCGGCTCCTCGCAGGCGAACATGTTCGCCTCGATCTCGGCCGGCATCAGCGCCCTGTGGGGTCCGCTGCACGGTGGCGCCAACCAGTCCGTGCTGGAGATGCTGGAAGGTATCCAGGCGGACGGCGGCGACGTCGACTCCTTCATCCGCAAGGTGAAGAACAAGGAGGACGGCGTCCGTCTGATGGGCTTCGGCCACCGGGTCTACAAGAGCTTCGACCCGCGCGCCAAGATCATCAAGGCCGCCGCGCACGACGTCCTCTCCGCGCTCGGCAAGTCCGACGAGCTGCTGGACATCGCGCTGAAGCTGGAGGAGCACGCGCTCTCCGACGAGTACTTCGTCTCGCGCAACCTCTACCCGAACGTCGACTTCTACACCGGTCTGATCTACCGGGCCATGGGCTTCCCGACCGAGATGTTCACGGTCCTGTTCGCCCTCGGCCGGCTGCCGGGCTGGATCGCCCAGTGGACCGAGATGATCAAGGAGCCCGGTTCCCGCATCGGACGTCCGCGCCAGATCTACACGGGTGTCGTGGAGCGCGACTTCGTCCCGGTCGAGGAGCGCTGAAGGCACTGAGTGTCAGGGCCTGCCCCGGGGGCGGGCCCTGAGCCGGTAGCGAAGAGCGAAGAAGAAGGCGCCCTGGGTCGCCGGTCCCCCCACGGGCCGACGACCAGGGCGCCTTCCCATGTCCCGGATCGGATTCCCCCCACGGGATCCGGCCGGGCGCTCGGAGAGGACAGCGCCTGAATTCGCTGTCTGAGCACGACGGGCAGAGCCCGCCGTGCTCCAGTGATGCGGTGCGATCTGCCGGGACAGCGCACGACGGGAGGGCCGCTCAAAGCTTCCCGGTGTACGTGCCCCGGCAACGCATCTCTGAGGAAGTCCCCCAAGACATCCTCAGACGCCAGTCAGCGCCCCCCAAGACGCTGTGCTGACATCGTCAACTTAGACCTTCGAAGCCCTTCGATGGTTACGTTCGCATCACTGTGATCTGCGTCTCTTGCATATGTCCTTTAAGTACGCAAGAGCCCCGATACGACGATCGAGACCCAAGCGTAAGGAAGATGCGCGAGCCTTGTGAAGAGCTTATGTGAGGCTCCCGCCGGACTCTAGAGGGACTCTTACTTCGTCGCGGGCGAACCCCCCGGTAACCCCGGGCGACTTCAGCGGAAGCGGCGCAGCCGCAGGCTGTTGGTCACCACGAACACCGAGGAGAAGGCCATCGCCGCGCCCGCGATCATCGGGTTCAGCAGGCCCGCCGCGGCCAGCGGCAGCGCGGCCACGTTGTAGCCGAACGCCCACACCAGGTTGCCCTTGATGGTGGCGAGGGTGCGCCGGGAGAGCCGGATGGCGTCCGCGGCCACCCGCAGGTCGCCGCGCACCAGCGTCAGGTCGCCGGCCTCGATCGCCGCGTCGGTGCCGGTGCCCATGGCCAGGCCGAGATCGGCGGTGGCGAGCGCGGCCGCGTCGTTCACGCCGTCGCCGACCATCGCCACGGCGCGTCCCTCGCGCTGGAGCCGTCGTACGACGTCCACCTTGTCCTCGGGGAGCACCTCGGCGATCACCTCGTCGATGCCGACGGCCCGTGCGACCGCCTCGGCGACGGTCCGGTTGTCCCCGGTCAGCAGCACCGGCGTGAGCCCCAGCGCGCGCAGCTCGCGCACGGCCTCGGCGCTGGTCCCCTTGACCGCGTCGGCGACCGTGAGGACCCCGCGGGCCTTGCCGTCCCAGCCGGCCACGACCGCCGTACGGCCCTCCTGCTCGGCCCGGGAGCGGGCCGCGGCCAGTTCCTCGGGCAGGGTGTCGTAGAGCCGCCCCGCGGCCACCTCGCGGCCCTCCACGCGCCCGCGTACGCCCCGCCCGGGGACGTTCTCGAAGTGCTCGACGGGCGGCAGATCGCCGGCGCGTCGCTCGGCCCCCGCGGCGATGGCGCGGGCGATCGGGTGCTCGGAGGCGTGCTCCAGGGCTCCGGCGAGACGCAGTACCTCCTGCTCGTCCTCGCCGTCGGCGACGTGGACCTCCAGGAGGGTCATCCGGCCGGTGGTGACGGTGCCGGTCTTGTCCAGGACGACGGTGTCGACGCGGCGCGTGGACTCCAGCACCTCGGGGCCCTTGATCAGGATGCCGAGCTGGGCGCCGCGTCCCGTGCCGACCATGAGCGCGGTCGGTGTGGCGAGGCCCAGCGCGCAGGGGCAGGCGATGATCAGGACGGCGACGGCGGCGGTGAACGCGGCGACGGTGTCGCCGGTCACGCCCAGCCAGGTGCCGAACGTGGCGACCGCGATGAGGATGACGACGGGCACGAAGACGGCGGAGACGCGGTCGGCGAGCCGCTGCACCTCGGCCTTGCCGTTCTGCGCGTCCTCCACGAGTTTGGCCATGCGGGCGAGCTGGGTGTCGGTGCCGACCCGGGTCGCCTCGACCAGCAGCCGGCCGCCCGCGTTCACGGTGGCGCCGGTGACCTGGTCCCCGGGCCCGACGTCCACCGGCACCGACTCGCCGGTCAGCATGGACGCGTCCACCGCGGAGGCGCCCTCGACCACGGTCCCGTCGGTGGCGACCTTCTCGCCGGGACGTACGACGAACCGGTCGCCGACCGCCAGCGAGGCCACCGGCACCCGCACCTCGCGCCCCGCCCGCAGCACGGTGACGTCCTTGGCGCCCAGTTCCATCAGCGCCCGCAGGGCGGCGCCCGCGCGGCGCTTGGAGCGGGCCTCCAGGTAGCGGCCCAGCAGGATCAGCGTGACGACTCCGGCGGCGACCTCCAGGTAGATCGTGGAGGCGCCGTCCATGCGCGAGACGGTGAACCGGAACGCGTCGTGCATGCCGGGCATGCCCGCGTCACCGAAGAACAGCGCCCACAGCGACCAGCCGAACGCGGCCAGCGTGCCGACCGACACCAGCGTGTCCATGGTGGCGGCGCCGTGCCGGGCGTTGGTCCAGGCGGCACGGTGCAGGGGCAGGCCGCCCCAGACGACCACCGGCGCGGCGAGCGTCAGTGAGAGCCACTGCCAGTTGTCGAACTGCAGCGCCGGGACCATCGCCAGCAGCACCACGGGGGCGGAGAGCAGGGCCGAGACGAGCAGGCGGTGCCGCAGGACGGACAGTTCCGGGTCGGGCGCGGAGGCCTGCGCGCTCTCCTCGGCGGGTGCCACGGGCTCCGGCGGCGCGGGCTCCTCGGCGGTGTAGCCGGTCTTCACCACGGTGGCGATCAGGTCGGCGACCTCGACGCCCTCGGGGTAGCTGACCTTCGCCTTCTCCGTCGCGTAGTTCACGGTGGCACTCACACCGTCCATGCGGTTGAGCTTCTTCTCCACCCGGGCCGCGCAGGAGGCGCAGGTCATGCCGCCGATGAGCAGCTCGACCTCGGATATGGGGCCGGACGCCGATTGCGTCCCGGCTGCCGTCGTCGGGGGTGTCCCGGGCGCTGTGGTGGTGCTGGTCATGTCCGGACTCCAGACATCGGCCGGGCCCTGCGGAATCCAGTATGAGCTGGTCGGCACGGCCCGGCGGGGAAAGGTTTCCGTGCCCGCGCGGGGCGGGTCCGGTCGTACGGGTCCTGTGCTCAGGCCTTGCCGGTCAGCTCGAAGCCCGCCTCGTCGACGGCGGCGCGGACGGCCTCCTCGTCGAGCGGGGAAGCGGAGACGACGGTCACCTCGCCGGTCGACGCCACGGCCTTCACCGAGCTGACGCCGGGGATCCGCGAGATCTCGGTGCTGACGGAGCCCTCGCAGTGGCCGCAGCTCATGCCGCTCACCTGGTAGACGGCGGTGACGGAGCCCGGGGTCTCGGTCTGGGTGCTCATGTCGCTCTCCTCGTCGTGGCACATGGGGCCGGTGGTTCCGAGGTGGAACCCGATATTTTCGACACTATACCCCTAGGGGGTATTGCGCCAGGAGGCGCCCCGGTGTGCCAGCGACCGCACCCAGCCGACCCCGAGCAGGGCGACGAGCATCAGGCCGCCGACCGAGAAGAGCGTGAACAGATGCTCCTGCGTCGCGCTGGGCCGGGCGAGGTACCCCTGCGCGAACAGCTCCGGTGCCGTGTCGGGGTCGGTCAGCCGGACCACCAGCCACAGCGCGATGCCGTGGGTGGAGTCCCACAGGGCGTGCAGCAGGGCAACGCCGACGAAGGTGGCGAGCACCGGCGGCGGGAAGCGGAAGCGCCCCCTCGGCCGGCGGTAGGACAGCAGGACGCAGCCCGCGACGGCCGTCCACAGGCCGTGTCCGAAGGGTGTGAGCAGCCCCCGCAGAAGCTCCGTCTCCAGCAGGGCCCGCAGATCGACGCCGCCGGCGGTCACAGCCGCGTCGAAGGCGTACCCGGCGCTCTCCAGCGCGGCGAAGCCGAGGCCGACGGCCGCGCCCAGCACCAGCCCGGCCCGCCTCCCGCGGACGGCCGGCTGCCGGCGCAGCACGAACACCAGCGCGCCCAGTTTGGCCGCCTCCTCGATCAGCCCGACACCGACGAACATCCCCGGGGAGGGGTGGAGCAGGTACGGCTCCATCACCGAGGCGCCGAGCACACCCAGCGTGCCGCCGGTCAGGAAACAGCCCAGGATCGCGCTGACGCCCAGGTCGCGGCCGTGCCGCTCGTACGCCCACAGCACGAAGACGACGGGGACCAGGAAGCTGCCCAGCAGGATCAGGGTCGGCACCGGCGTGGTGCTCGCCGTCAGGTACGTCACCAGCGCGGTCAGCGCCCACAGGGCGAGCCCGCCACCCAGGCAGCGCCTCCACAGGCCCGCGCCGATGCGCGGGTACGGCGGCGGAGGCTGCTGCGGGCCCGGAATGCGGGCCCGGGGTGCGCCGGGCGGCGGGGAGTGGGTCACGTCGGGTCCCCCTCGACTCGTCGGACTCCTGCTGGGCGATTCATCCCGCACCCTATGCAGATGCGCCCTTTGTCGCAGTCCGGGGCGCCCGGTGGGAGCAGGCGTGTTCCAGTCGGAGACCGCGGCGGTGTGAGCGCCCGGCTGTTCTGGAAAGCTGGAGATCATGAGAGCTGTGATGTTCGAGCAGTACGGGCAGCCGGCCGAGGTACGCGACGTGCCCGACCCGGCACCCGCCGAGCACGGCGTCGTGGTCCGGGTCGAGGCGACCGGGCTGTGCCGCAGCGACTGGCACGGCTGGATGGGCCACGACCCGGACATCACGCTCCCGCACGTGCCTGGACACGAACTCGCCGGAGTCGTCGAGGCGGTGGGCGACCGCGTGACCGGCTGGCGCCCCGGCGACCGGGTGACCGTGCCCTTCGTCTGCGCCTGCGGCAGCTGCCCCTCCTGCGCGGCCGGCGACCAGCAGGTGTGCGAGCGCCAGACCCAGCCCGGCTTCGACCACTGGGGTTCCTTCGCCGAGTTCGTGGCCCTGGACCACGCCGGCGTGAACCTGGTCGCGATCCCGGACGGGATGACGTACGCCACGGCCGCCGCCCTCGGCTGCCGCTTCGCCACCGCCTTCCGCGCGGTGGTGCAGCAGGGCCGGGCCGCGACGGGGGAGTGGGTCGCGGTGCACGGCTGCGGCGGGGTCGGGCTGTCGGCCGTGATGATCGCGGCGGCCTCCGGTGCCCGGGTGGTCGCCGTCGACGTGTCGCCCCGGGCGCTGGAACTGGCACGGACGTTCGGTGCGGCGCAGTGCCTGGACGCGAGCGGTGTGCCCGACACGGCGGCGGCGGTACGGGAGCTGACCGGCGGCGGCGCCCATCTCTCGCTGGACGCCCTCGGCTCGCCCGTCACCTGCGCGGCCTCCGTCGACTCCCTGCGCCGTCGCGGCCGGCACGTCCAGGTGGGCCTGCTGCCCTCGGCCGACGGCACCACGCCCGTCCCGATGGCCCGTGCCATCGCCCTGGAACTCGAACTGCTCGGGAGCCACGGCATGGCCGCACACGCCTATCCGCGCATGCTGGAGCTGGTCGGCTCCGGGGTGCTGCGCCCCGACCTGCTGGTGACGCGGACGATCACCCTCGACGCGGCCCCGGCGGCCCTCGCCGCGATGGGGACGGCGCCGGGGTCGGGGGTCACGGTCATCGAGCCGTGGAGCGTGCGGTAGCCGCAGCCGCGTGCGCCCCGGTCGAGCTGTGATGGACAGCACTGTGCCCCACGCGGACGGTGGGGCACAGGAGGTTTTTCCGGAGCCGGGGCGGAGCCGGAGGGGCCGCGGGGTCAGTCGTTCCGGCGACCGCGGTTGCCCGGCCGGGAGGCGACCCAGGCGCGGACGGTGTCGGCGTACCAGTAGGGCTTGCCTCTCTCCACGTGATCGGGTGGAGGCAGCAGACCGTGCTTGCGGTAGGACCGTACCGTGTCGGGCTGCACCCGGATGTGCGCCGCGATCTCCTTGTAGGACCAGAGCCTGCGGTCGGTCATGCGCTGCACCTCCCTGCGAGCGCCGCGGGGGCGGCCGGGGACGGCCGTCGGGGGAACCGGGCGCTGCGCTGGTGATCACCAAGCCTGTGCCCGGTGAAACGACACGGCGTGACGGGGGGAAAGCGGCTGTTGACCGGATGTGACAGAGGGGCCGCGTACGCGTGACATCTGTGACAAGAAGGGTGCCTTTGTGACACGGCCGGCGAAAGGCGCCCCTCAAGGGGCGTGGGGCTGTGACGATGCGAGGAGGCGCCCCTACGCCCCGCACGACCGGAGGAACGCCCGGGTCCGCCGCGCGATCGGCAGCGGAGCGTCCGGCTCGCAGGGGTACATGTCCTGCTCCACGATCGCGAACAGATCCACCCCGAGGCCCTGCGCGGCGGAAAGCACCGGCCCCAGCTCGGGCACCCCGGCCGGCGGCTCGCACATCACGCCCTGGGCGACGGCCGGACCGAACGGCGTGCCCTTGGCGCGCACGTCGGCCAGGATCTCCGGGTCCACCTGCTTGAGGTGCAGATAGCCGATCCGCTCGCCGTACGTTTCGATCAGCTTGACGCTGTCCCCGCCGCAGTAGGCGTAGTGCCCGGTGTCCAGGCACAGCGACACCAGGCCGGAGTCGGTGCCGTCCAGGAAGCGGGTGACGTTCTCCTCGCTGTCGATGTGGGTGTCGGCGTGCGGGTGGACGACGATCGTCAGGCCGTACCGCTCCCGCACCTGACGCCCCAGCCGTTCGGTCAGCGAGGTGAGGTCGCGCCACTGCCCGGGGGTCAGCTCGGACGGCTCCAGCACCTGGCCCGTCTTGTCGTCCCGCCAGAAGGAGGGGATGACGACCAGGTGGCGGGCGCCCATCGCCCGGGTGAGGGCGGCGATGTCGGAGACGTGCGCCCAGGTCTCGTCCCAGACGGCACTGCCGTGGTGCAGGCCGGTGAAGACGGTGCCGGCCGACACCTTCAGGCCGCGCCGGGCGGTCTCCTCGGCGAGCACGGCCGGGTCGGTCGGCAGATAGCCGTAGGGGCCCAGTTCGATCCACTCGTAGCCGGAGTCCGCCACCTCGTCGAGGAAGCGCTGCCAGGGGACCTGCCGGGGATCGTCGGGGAACCACACGCCCCAGGAGTCGGGGGCCGATCCGATCCGGATGCGGGAGAGTGAGGAGGGTGACAGCGACGTCATGGCGGTCAGCGTGCGGTGCCGCGGAAAGCAGTGTCAAGACCTGGTCCGAATGTCCGGACAAAATATTGACAGGGGTCGGCGGGCAGGGCTAGAACTCCGGGGAGGGCCGCGTGCCCCGAGGGGCGAACCGGACAGCGCAGAAGGGAAGCCGATGGCGTACGACCTGATCACCATGGGGCGGATCGGAGTCGACCTCTATCCGCTGCAGACGGGTGTCCCGCTCGCCCGGGTGACGTCCTTCGGCAAGTTCCTCGGCGGGTCGGCGACGAACGTCGCGGTCGCCGCGGCCCGGCTCGGCCGGAACACCGCCGTCATCACCCGTACGGGCGATGACCCCTTCGGCGCCTATCTGCACGAGGCGCTGCGCGGCTTCGGGGTCGACGACCGCTGGGTCACCCCGGTCCCCGGCCTGCCCACGCCGGTCACCTTCTGCGAGATCTTCCCGCCGGACGACTTCCCGCTCTACTTCTACCGGCAGCCCAAGGCCCCCGACCTGGAGATCGACGCCGCCGAGCTGGACCTGGACGCCCTCCGGGACGCCCGCGTCTTCTGGGTCACCGGCACCGGCCTGAGCGAGGAGCCCAGCCGCACGGCGACCCTCGCGGCCCTCGCCCACCGTGCCAGGTCCGGCACCACGGTCTTCGACCTCGACTGGCGCCCCATGTTCTGGAGCGGTGACGGCGGCGGATCCCGCCGCGGGCCCGACCTCGCCCGCCCCTTCTACGCCGAGGCCCTGCGCCACGCCACCGTGGCCGTCGGCAACCTGGACGAGGTGGAGGTCGCCACCGGGATCCGCGAACCCCACGCCGCCGCCCGCGCCCTCCTCGACGCCGGGGTCGAGCTCGCCGTCGTCAAGCAGGGACCCAAGGGCGTGCTCGCCGTGAACAGCGCGGGCGAGTCCGCCGAAGTCCCGCCGCTGCCGGTGACCGTCCTCAACGGACTCGGCGCCGGCGACGCTTTCGGCGGCTCCCTCTGCCACGGCCTGCTGGCCGGCTGGGACCTGGAGACGACCATGCGGTACGCGAACGCGGCCGGCGCCATCGTCGCCTCCCGCCTGGAGTGCTCCTCCGCGATGCCCACCCCCGACGAGGTGGCCGCCGCGCTCGACGCCGGAGCGGTCCTGTGAGGGCGGGGCGCGTGGCGGGCACGCACACCGAGGGCGGGGACAGCGTCCGGCGCTCCCGGGTGGACGTCACCGAGCTGGTCCGGATCCGCACCCACCACCCCGAGGCCGTCGCCGAGGCCGCCACCCGCCGCGCCCGGCGCCCGCTGCTCGACGAGAACGGCCGGCTGATGATCGTCGCCGCCGACCACCCGGCCCGCGGCGCGCTCGGCGTCGGCGACCGGAAGCTCGCCATGGCCAACCGCGCCGACCTGCTGGAACGCCTGTGCCTCGCGCTGTCCCGGCCCGGCGTCGACGGCGTCCTCGCCACCGCCGACATCCTCGACGACCTCCTCCTGCTCGGCGCCCTCGACCACAAGGTCGTCATGGGTTCCATGAACCGCGGCGGCCTCCAGGGTGCGAGCTTCGAACTGGACGACCGCTTCACGGGCCACCGCCCGGAGGACATCCAGCGGCTCGGCTTCGACGCGGGCAAGCTGCTGCTGCGCATCGACTACAACGACCCGGGCTCCCTGACCACCCTGGAGTCCGCCGCCCGCGCCATCGACGACATGGCCGCGCGCCGGCTGCCCGTCTTCGTGGAGCCGTTCATCAGCGGCCGCACCCCCGAGGGCCGGCTGCGCAACGACCTGTCCGCCGAGGCGGTCACCCGGTCCATCGCCATCGCCTCCGGCCTCGGCGGCTCCTCGGCCTACACCTGGCTGAAGGTGCCCGTCACCGAGAACCCCGACGACATGGCCCGGGTCATGGAGACCTCCACGCTGCCCGCCGTGCTGCTCGGCGGTGACGTCGGCGACTCCCCCGATGAGCAGGTCGCCGCCTACGAGAAGTGGCGCGGCGCGCTCCGACTCCCCACCGTGCGCGGCCTCGTGGTCGGCCGCTCGCTGCTGTACCCGGCGGACGGCGATGTGGCCGCCGCCGTGGACACCGCCGCAGGACTGCTGTGAGGGCCGCATGACCAGTGCTGATCTGTACCTGCCGCAAGGCTCCACCGCGAACGCGCAGTACGCCGTCGACATCGATCCCAAGTTGGCCGGCTGGACACACTGCAGCCTGCGCGTCGTCGAGTTGGCGCCCGGCGGCAGCCATACGTTCACCACCGGGGACAGTGAATGGATCGTCCTTCCGCTGGAAGGCGGATGTACCGTACAAATTGAGGGAAACGAGTTCCAACTCCTGGGCAGGGAGGGTGTGTTCGCGGGAGTCTCCGACTTCGCGTACGCGCCCCGGGACGCCCGGGTCCAGATCGCCTCCGGCGCGGGAGGCCGCTTCGCCCTGGCAGGAGCGAAGTGCGAGCGACGACTCCCCGCCCGCTACGGCCCCGCGCCGGAGGTCCCCGTCGAGCAGCGCGGCAGCGGTACCTGCGCCCGCCAGGTGCGGGGCTTCGCCGCGGCCGACGCCTTCGACTGCGACAAGCTGATCGCCGTCGAGGTGATCACCCCCGGCGGCAACTGGTCCTCGTACCCGCCGCACAAGCACGACGAGCACCGGCCGGGCGAGGAGTCCGAGCTGGAGGAGATCTACCACTTCGAGATCGAGGGCCCGCACGGGTTCGGCTACCAGCGGGTGTCCCCCTCGCGGGAGGGCGGCGCCGACGTCCTCGCCGAGGTCCGCTCCGGTGACACCGTGCTCGTCCCCGACGGCTGGCACGGCCCCTCGATCGCCCAGCCCGGACACGACATGTACTACCTGAACGTCATGGCGGGCCCGGGGGAGACCCGGGAGTGGCGGATCCGCTTCCACCCGGATCACGGAAAAAGCGCGGAGAGGTACTCATGACCACCTCGACGACGAGGCTCACGGTCGCGCAGGCGCTCGTCCGCTTCCTCGCCGCCCAGTACACGGAACGCGACGGCGTACGACAGCGGCTGATCGGCGCCACCTGGGGCATCTTCGGGCACGGCAACGTGGCCGGGCTCGGCCAGGCGCTGGTCGAGTACGGCGACCTGATGCCGTACCACCAGGGCCGCAACGAGCAGTCCATGGTGCACGCGGCGGTCGGCTACGCCCGCCAGTCGAACCGGCTGTCCACGCACGCGGTGACGACCTCGATCGGCCCGGGTGCGACCAACCTCGTCACCGGCGCCGCCCTCGCGACCGTCAACCACCTCCCGGTCCTGCTGCTGCCCGGCGACGTCTTCGCCACCCGCCCCGCCGACCCGGTCCTCCAGCAGCTGGAGGTGCCGTACGCCGGCGACGTCTCGGTCAACGACACCCTGCGCCCGGTGTCCCGGTACTTCGACCGGATCAACCGGCCGGAAGCCCTGATTCCCAGCGCCCTCCAGGCCATGCGGGTCCTGTCCGACCCCGTGGAGACCGGCGCGGTGACCCTCGCCCTGCCGCAGGACGTGCAGGCCGAGGCGTACGACTGGCCCGAGGAGTTCTTCGCCGAGCGCGTGTGGACCGTACGCCGACCGGGCGCGGACCCCGCGGAACTGGCCGAGGCCGTCCGGGCGGTCAGGGCCGCGCGCCGGCCCCTGGTCGTCGCGGGCGGCGGGGTCCACCACAGCCGCGCCGAGGAGGCACTCGCCGAGTTCGCCGGGGCCACCGGGATCCCGGTCGCCTCAACCCAGGCCGGCAAGGGCTCCCTGCGCCACGACCATCCGCAGGACGTCGGCGGCGTCGGCCACACCGGCACCGCGACCGCCGACGAGCTGGCCCGCGCCGCGGACCTGGTCATCGGCGTCGGCACCCGCTACACCGACTTCACGACCGCCTCCGGCACCCTCTTCGAGCACCCGGGCGTGCGCTTCCTGAACGTCAACATCGCGCCCTTCGACGGCCACAAGATGGCCGGCCTCCCGCTGGTCGCCGACGCTCGCAGCGCCCTGGGCGAACTGACCGAGGCGCTGGTGATGCACGGGCACCGGGTCGCCGGCTCCTACGTCACCGAGTACACCGAGGGCAAGGAGCGCTGGGAGCAGCGCGTCGACGCCTGCTACGAGGCGCGCGAGGGCGGCGCACGGCCGACCCAGCCGCAGGTCGTCGGCACCCTCGACGCCCTGGTGGACGAGTCCGACATCATCGTCAACGCGGCCGGCTCGCTCCCCGGCGACCTGCACAAGCTGTGGCGGACCCGGTCCGCCGACCAGTACCACCTGGAGTACGGCTACTCCTGCATGGGCTACGAGATCCCCGCCGCGATCGGCGTGAAGCTCGCCGCGCCCGAGCGGAACGTGTGGGCGCTGGTCGGCGACGGGACGTACCTGATGATGCCGACGGAGATCGTGACCGCCGTCCAGGAGGGCATCGCGATCAAGATGCTGCTGGTGCAGAACCACGGGTACGCCTCGATCGGCGGCCTGTCGGAGTCGGTGGGCGGCGAGCGGTTCGGCACCGCCTACCGCTACCCCGCGGGGGACGGCACCCTCACCGGCGCCCCGCTGCCCGTCGACCTCGCCGCCAACGCGGCCAGCCTGGGTATGCGGGTGCTGCGCGCGAAGACCGTGGACGGGCTGCGCACGGCGCTCGCCGAGGCGCGGGCCGCGGACACTCCCACATGTGTCTACGTGGAGACCGAAACGTCCGACACTGTGTCGGGCGCGCCTGACGCGCAGGCCTGGTGGGATGTTCCTGTGGCCGAGACCGCGACCCGACCGTCGGCGGTCAAGGCCCGTGAGCTGTACGAACGGCACGTCTCGACCCGACGCCGCCATCTGTGAGTAAGGAGTCCCTGGGCATGACGAAGATCGTCAACCACTGGATCGGCGGCAAGACCGCCGAAGGCGCGTCGGGCACGTACGGGCCGGTCACGGACCCGGCGACCGGCGCGGTCACCACCAAGGTCGCGTTCGCGTCGGTCGAGGAGGTGGACGCGGCCGTCGCGGCGGCCAAGGACGCCTATCTGACCTGGGGTCAGTCCTCGCTGGCCCAGCGCACGACCGTCCTCTTCAAGTTCCGGGCGCTGCTGGACGCCAACCGCGACGCCATCGCGGAGCTGATCACCGCCGAGCACGGCAAGGTGCACTCCGACGCGCTCGGCGAGGTCGCGCGCGGTCTGGAGATCGTCGACCTGGCCTGCGGCATCAACGTGCAGCTGAAGGGCGAGCTGTCCACGCAGGTCGCGAACCGCGTCGACGTGGCGGCCATCCGCCAGCCGCTCGGCGTCGTCGCCGGCATCACGCCGTTCAACTTCCCGGCGATGGTCCCGATGTGGATGTTCCCGATCGCCATCGCGACCGGCAACACCTTCGTCCTGAAGCCGTCCGAGAAGGACCCGTCGGCGTCGATGAAGATCGCCGAGCTGCTGTCCGAGGCCGGCCTGCCCGACGGCGTCTTCAACGTGGTCCACGGCGACAAGGTGGCCGTCGACCGACTCCTGGAGCACCCGGACGTCAAGGCCGTCTCCTTCGTCGGCTCGACCCCGATCGCCCGCTACATCCACACCACCGCCTCCGCGAACGGCAAGCGCGTCCAGGCCCTGGGCGGCGCCAAGAACCACATGCTGGTCCTGCCGGACGCCGACCTGGACGCGGCCGCCGACGCCGCCGTCTCGGCCGCCTACGGCTCCGCGGGCGAGCGCTGCATGGCCATCTCCGCGGTCGTCGCGGTCGGCGCCATCGGCGACGAGCTGGTGGAGAAGATCCGCGAGCGCGCCGAGAAGATCAAGATCGGCCCCGGCAACGACCCGACGTCGGAGATGGGCCCGCTGATCACCAAGGTCCACCGCGACAAGGTGGCCTCCTACGTCGAGGGCGCGGCGGCCGAGGGCTGCGAGGTCGTCCTGGACGGCACCGGCTACACGGTCGAGGGCTTCGAGGACGGCCACTGGGTCGGCATCTCGCTGCTCGACAAGGTGCCGACCAGCGCGAAGGCGTACCAGGACGAGATCTTCGGCCCGGTGCTGTGCGTGCTGCGCGTCGACACGTACGAGGAGGGCGTGGCCCTCATCAACGCCTCGCCGTTCGGCAACGGCACCGCGATCTTCACCCGGGACGGCGGCGCCGCCCGCCGCTTCCAGCTGGAGATCGAGGCCGGCATGGTCGGCGTGAACGTGCCGATCCCGGTGCCGGTGGGCTACCACTCCTTCGGTGGCTGGAAGGACTCGCTCTTCGGCGACCACCACATCTACGGCAACGACGGCACGCACTTCTACACCCGCGGCAAGGTCGTCACCACCCGCTGGCCCGACCCGTCCGAGGCCCCGGCGGGCGTGGACCTCGGCTTCCCGCGCAACCACTGACGGTGACCTGAGCGTCACCCACAGCCCTCGTCAGGCCGTCCGGATTCCGGACGGCCTGACATTTTTTTAACGCCTTACCTGCGGTTCCCGTTCCGGCGGGATGAAACGGGTGGCGAAGGAGTTACGGCTGGATGACCTTTGAAAGCAAGGTCACATCCGGTCAGGGCTTGATGGATACACCAATAGGGCTTCATGGCCTGGGAAAGTTATGTGACCTAGGTCCTGTCGCGGATGCGGATTCCGAAGGTAAACGGCCATTGACGTGGTGGTTTTCGTCGGGGTTCTCTATGCAGCGCCGGGAGCGGACGAGACGACGTACGACGAGCCGCCGGAGGCGATAGCGCTCCCGACCCCCCACCCTCACGCACGAGTCGATCGGAACACCGCCGCATGACCGACACGCTCCGCCCTGTCGAAACAGCCGTCACAGAGGCTCCTGGGGACTCTGACGGCCCTCAGAAGCTCAAGCGTTCCATCGGCGTCGTCGGGGGCACCCTGCTGACGCTCTCGTGCGTCACGCCCGCCTCCACGCTCTTCGTGATCGTGCCCGACCTGTTCTCCAGCCTCGGCACGGCGACGGCCCTGTGCCTCGCCATCGGCGCGCTGCTCTGTATCCCCGTGGCGTTCTGTTACTCGGAGATGGGCACCCTCATCCCCAGCGCGGGCGGCGAGTACGCGATCGTCTCCACGCTGGCCGGACGGCTCGCCGGCTGGCTGGCCTTCGTGATGTCCCTGCTCGTCGTGATGATCGTCCCTCCGGTCATCGCGATGGGCACCGCCGACTATCTCGCCCCGATCGTCCATCTCGACCCGGCGATGACCGGCGCCGGAGTGATGATCGCGGCCACCCTCGCCGGTCTGCTGGACCTGCGCGCCAACGCCTGGATCACCGGAATCTTCCTGGTCCTGGAGGTCGTCGCGGCCGGTGTCGTCGCACTCCTCGGCTTCACCCACCAGCACCGCGGCGTGAGCAGCCTCGGCTCCCTGCAAGTGGCCGGCGAGCACGCCCACATCAACCCCGTCACCGGCATGATGGTCCTCTCCGGGCTCGCCATCGCGCTCTTCGCCACCCAGGGCTTCTCCACCGCCATCTACCTCTCCGAGGAGCTGGAGAACCCGCGCCGCAACGTCGCCCGTACGGTCCTCGCGACGCTGGCCATCTCCAGCGTGGTCATCCTGGTGCCCGTCGTGGCGATCACCCTGGGCGCCGGTGACCTGAACGCTCTGACCGGCGGCGACATCAGCGGCATGGTCATCGCCTGGAGCAACTCGGCCGTCGGCACCTTCGTCAGCCTGTGCGTCGCCCTCGCGATCATCAACGCGGGCATCGTCATGGTCATCCAGAACTCCCGCGTCCTGTTCGCCTCCGCCCGCGACAAGGCCTGGCCCGCGCCGGTCAACAACGCCCTGTCCAAGCTCGGCCGGTTCGGCTCCCCCTGGGTCGCCACTCTCGTCGTCGGCGTCCCCGGCGCGTTCCTCTGCTTCGTCAACCTGGACACGCTGTACGGCGTGACCGGCGTCGCCGTCACCGGCCTCTACCTGCTGGTCGCGATCGCCGCGCTGCTCGCCCGCCGCGGTGCGCACGGCTCGAAGAAGGTGTGGCGGATGCCGCTGTGGCCCGCCATGCCGGTCCTGCTGATCGCGGTCCTCGCCTACGTCCTCGTGGAGCAGGACCCGTCCTACCTGCTGTGGACCGGCGGCATCACCGCCGTCGCCACCCTCTACTGGTTCTTCTACCTCCGCCCGCGCGCCGACACCCGCTGGCTGGTCTCCGTCCCGGAGGACACGGAGGCCTGACGGTCCCGATCCCGGTCCCCGTCGCCCTTGCCGCCTGCGACAGGCGGCGAGGGCGACGTCGTTCCCGGAGTCTCGCGTACCGCGTCCGAAGTACGCGGCACGAGACCCGTAATCCCCAAGGAGGGTGCGGGGTTCAGACCGGCGGCCGCATCCGTTGTCGGTGGCGGCCCGTACCGTTGAGGGCATGGATCTTCGAAGGCCCGCACTGCGCGGGCTGCTGAAGGGGCCGCGCCGGCTGATCGCCGCCGCGGCCGCTGTCGTGGTGCTCGCCGGTGCCGGCACCTGGACGGCCGTCGCCTCCGGCGACGCGCCGCCGGTGCACCGCGGCGACCGGGTCATGACCATGCCCGACGGGACACGCATCGACACCTCCTACTTCACCGGCGCCGCCACCGGCCGCCGCCCCGCCGTCCTGCTGGGACACGGCTTCGGCGGCAGCAAGGACGACATGCGCCGGCAGGCCGAGGACCTCGCCCGCGACGGATACGCGGTGCTCACCTGGTCCGCGCGCGGCTTCGGACACTCCACCGGAAAGATCGGTCTGAACGACCCGAAGCACGAGGTCACCGACGTCTCCCGGCTCATCGACTGGCTGGCGAAGCAGCCCCAGGTCCGGCTCGACAAGCCCGGCGACCCGCGCGTCGGCGTGGCCGGCGGCTCCTACGGCGGCGCGATCTCCCTGCTCGCCGCCGGACACGACCGGCGGGTCGACGCCATCGCCCCCGCCATCACCTACTGGAACCTCGCCGACGCCCTGTTCCCGGACGGCGTGTTCAAGAAGCTGTGGGCCGGCGTCTTCTTCAACACCGGCGGCGGCTGCGCCCGGTTCGAGCCGGAGCTGTGCCGGATGTACGACCGGGTCGCCGAGTCCGGCACCCCGGACCAGGCCGCCCGCACGCTCCTGGAGGAGCGCTCGCCGTCCGCGGTCGCGGACCGCATCAAGGTGCCCACCCTGCTGCTGCAGGGCCAGACCGACTCCCTGTTCACCCTCGCCCAGTCCGACGCCGCCGAGAAGGCGATCCGGGCGAACGGCGCCCCGGTGGACGTCGACTGGATCGCCGGCGGCCACGACGGCGGCGACATGGAGACCGGCCGCGTGGAGCACCGGGTGCGGACCTGGTTCGACCGCTACCTCAAGGACGACCGGTCCGCCGACACCGGCCCCGCCTTCCGCATCACCCGCACCGGAGGCGTCGACTCCACCGACGGCGCCGCCCTGCTGCGCGGCGCGAGCGCCAAGGCCTACCCCGGCCTGCACGACCACCGGAAGGCCATCGCCCTCACCGGCGGCGAGCAGCACATCGCCAACCCGGCCGGCGCCAGCCCGCCCGGCGTCTCCGCGCTGCCCGGACTCGGCGGCGCCGGCGGACTCGCCCAGCTGTCCGCGCTCGGCGTCGGCGTCTCCCTCGACTTCCCCGGCCAGTACGCCCGGTTCGACTCGGGCCCGCTGCGCACCGCCCTGCGCGTCACCGGCTCCCCGACCGTGACCGCCCACATCACCTCCACCGCCGACGACGCCGTCCTGTTCGCCAAGGTGTACGACGTCGGCCCCGACGGCACCCGGCAGGTGCTGCCCTCCCAGCTCGTCGCACCCCTGCGGGTCACCGGCGCCAAGGCCGGCAAGGACGTCACGATCAGCCTCCCGGCGATCGACCACGAGGTGCAGAAGGGCCACCGGCTCCGCCTGGTCCTCGCCTCCACCGACCTCGGCTACGCCTCACCGACCGCCCCGGCGACGTACACCGTCTCGCTCGAGGGCGGCCTGAGCGTGCCGACGGCCCCCGCCGTCACGACCGCCGCGGCCGCGCTGCCCGCCTGGGTGTGGTGGCTGCCCCTGGCCGGCGCCGCCGTCGCGCTCGCCCTGATCCTCACCGGCCGGCGCCGTACGACCGCCCCCGCGCCCGACCCCGCCCTCGCCGACGTCCCGCTGCAGATCAGCGACCTGAGCAAGCGGTACGCCCGGTCCGCCGACCGGTACGCGGTGCGCGAGCTGTCCTTCCGCGTCGAGAAGGGCCAGGTCCTCGGACTGCTCGGCCCCAACGGCGCGGGCAAGACCACCACCCTGCGCATGCTGATGGGCCTGATCAAGCCCGACGGCGGCGAGATCCGCGTCTTCGGCCACGCCATCCGGCCCGGCGCGCCCGTACTGTCGAGGGTCGGCGCCTTCGTGGAGGGCGCGGGCTTCCTGCCGCACCTGTCCGGCCGGGAGAACCTGGAGCTGTACTGGCGGGCCACCGGCCGCCCGCCCGAGGACGCCCACCTGGCCGAGGCCCTGGAGATCGCCGGTCTCGGCGACGCCCTCGCCCGCGCGGTGCGCACCTACTCCCAGGGCATGCGCCAGCGCCTGGCCATCGCCCAGGCCATGCTCGGCCTGCCGGACCTGCTCATCCTGGACGAGCCCACCAACGGTCTCGACCCGCCCCAGATCCGCGAGATGCGCGAGGTGATGATCCGGTACGCCGCAGGTGGCCGCACGGTCATCGTCTCCAGCCACCTCCTCGCCGAGGTCGAGCAGACCTGCACCCACCTGGTGGTGATGGACCGCGGCCGGCTGGTCCAGGCGGGCCCGGTCCGGGACATCGTGGGCTCCGGCGACACGCTGCTGGTCGGCACCGGCACACCCGTGGAGGAACCGGTCGTGGACAAGGTCGCCGCGCTGCCCGGCGTCGCCTCCGCCGTCCGCACCGAGGACGGGCTGCTGATCCGCCTCGACCCCGGCGGCACCGCCGAGCGGCTGGTCGTGGAACTGGTGCGGCTGGAGGTGCCGGTCGCCTCGGTCGGCCCCCACCGGCGCCTGGAAGACGCCTTCCTCACCCTGATCGGAGGTTCCGCATGAGCACGCTGGCCGAGCGCACCGAGACGGCCTCCGGCTACCGCGCGGCCCGCACGCTGCCGCTGCGCGTGGAGCTGGTCCGCCAGCTCAAGCGGCGGCGCACGCTGGTCATGGGCGCGATCCTCGCCGTACTGCCGTTCGTCCTGCTCATCGCGTTCGCCATCGGCGGCAGCCCGTCCGGTCGCGACGGACAGGTGACGCTGATGGACACCGCCACCGCGTCCGGCGCCAACTTCGCCGCGGTCAACCTGTTCGTCTCGGCGGGCTTCCTGCTGGTGATCCCGGTCGCCCTGTTCTGCGGGGACACGGTCGCCTCGGAGGCCGGCTGGTCCTCCCTGCGCTATCTGCTCGCGGCACCCGTGCCCCGGGCCCGGCTGCTGTGGTCCAAGCTCGTCGTGGGCCTCGGGCTGAGCCTGGCCGCGATGGTGCTGCTGCCGGTCGTCGCCCTCGCGGTCGGCACGGCCGCCTACGGCTGGGGCCCGCTGCAGATACCGACCGGCGGCGCGCTCGACGCGGGCACCGCGGCACAGCGCCTGGTCGTCGTGGTCGCGTACGTCTTCGTGTCCCAACTGGTCACCGCCGGACTGGCGTTCTGGCTCTCGACGAAGACGGACGCGCCGCTCGGCGCGGTCGGCGGCGCGGTCGGCCTGACCATCGTCGGCAACGTCCTGGACGCCGTCACCGCCCTCGGCCACTGGCGCGACTTCCTGCCCGCGCACTGGCAGTTCGCCTGGGCCGACGCCGTCCAGCCGCACCTGGAGTGGTCCGGCATGATCCAGGGCGCCGCGATCTCCGTGACGTACGCCCTGGTGCTGTTCGCCCTGGCCTTCCGGGGTTTCGCCCGCAAGGACGTCGTCTCGTAGGTCACCGGAGCGTCACCTACCGGTCTCGGCGGGCCGCTGCCGTGGCCGGTTCGAGACGCATCCGCAACCCCCCGGGGCGCACGTTCCGGCCCCCCGCGCCGTCACAGTCGGCAGAGGTCGCAGAAGGCGGCCCCAACCGGCGCAGGGGGACAGTGAGATGGAGCGGAACGGGACACATCGAGTGCGGCGCGTGCGGGCCGCGCTGCTCGCCCTCACGGCCGCGGGCGGCCTGCTGCTCACGGCCTGCGGAGCAGGCGGCACGGCGGACCGCACCGACAGCGTCGACCGCCACGGCCTGCCCGCCCCGGCCCCCGGCGACAAGCGGGGCGAGGGCACCGACCAGGACTCCAAGTCGGTCGCGCCCCACAGCGACCTGTCCACCTTCGCCCTCGACGTCGACACCGCCTCCTACACCTACGCCCTGCGCACCCTCGCCGACGGCGGCACCCCCGACCCCGGGGCCGTCCGGCCCGAGGAGTTCGTCAACAGCTTCCGCCAGGACTACCGCCGACCCGACGGCAACGGCTTCACCGTCACCGTGGACGGCGCCCGTACCGCCGAGAAGGACTGGTCGCTGGTCCGCGTCGGCCTCGCCACCCGGGCCGCCGAGCCGGACGACGAACGCCCGGCCGCCGCGCTCACCTTCGTCGTCGACGTCTCCGGCTCCATGGAGGAACCCGGTCGGCTCGACCTCGCCCAGCGGTCCCTGGACACCATGACCGACCGGCTGCGCGACGACGACTCGGTGGCCGTCGTCACCTTCAGCGACCGCGCCGAGACCCTGCTGCCCATGACCCGGCTCGGCGGCCACCGCGCCGAGGTGCACCACGCGATCGACGGCCTCGAGGCACAGACCTCCACCAACCTCGGCGCGGGCGTCGAGGCCGGCTACGCCACCGCCGTCGAAGGCCTGCGCAAGGGTGCCACCAACCGCGTCGTCCTCGTCTCCGACGCCCTCGCCAACGACGGCGAGACCGACCCCGACGCGATCCTCGACCGCATCGACACGGCCCGGCGCGAGCACGGCATCACCCTCTTCGGCGTCGGCGTGGGCAGCGACTACGGCGACGCCCTCATGGAACGCCTCGCCGACAAGGGCGACGGCCACACCGTCTACGTCTTCGGCACCGACCAGGCCCGCACGGTCTTCTGCGAGCAACTCCCGCGCAACATCGAGCTGACCGCACGCGACGCCAAGGCCCAGGTCGCCTTCGACCCGCACACCGTCGCCGAGTTCCGCCTCGTCGGCTACGACGACCGCAGGGTCGCCGACGACGACTTCCGCAACGACCGCGTCGACGGCGGCGAGGTGGGCCCCGGACACACCGTCACCGCCCTGTACGCGGTACGCACGAAGCCCGGCGCCGACGGCCACCTCGCCACCGCCACCGTCCGCTGGCTCGACCCCGCCACCCGCGCCCCGCACGAGGAGTCCGGCGCCCTGGAGACCGGCACCCTGCACGACTCCGTGTGGGAGACGAGCCCCCGCTTCCAGGTCACGGCCGTCGCCGCCTACTTCGCCGACGCCCTGCGCCGCACCGGCGAGGACCACGGCCCCGCCCTGCCCGGCGCACCGATCCCGTCCCGCCTCGCCGCCCGCGCGGCCACGCTGGCCGACATCACCGAGGACCGGGACGTACGGGCACTCGCCGACGCGCTCCGGCGGGCGAACGGCACCGGCTCCACCGGCTGACCCGCCCAGCGACCGACCGCGCACACCCCATTGACCTTTCCCTACCCCCGAGTAAGTTGCCGCTCCGGCAAGCACGTTCGGCACGTCGGCACGATCCGCGACCGGGAGCCGGAGGCGTAGGCGGACGAGATCGAGGCGCGGTACCGCACGTGACGGCACCGCAGTCGACGTACGCCGGCTGACGACACGACAACGGCGGGTCACCGGAGACCCGGTGACCCGCCGTTGCCGCGGCGGAGCTCAGCTGTTGTTCGTGCCGTTGCCGGACAGGGCCGAGATGTCGTCCAGGACGTGCGAGAGCGGCTCGTCGCCCTTGGCCTGGGTGGAGTTCTCGACGCACTGCTGGTTCTGCGGGGCGGACAGGACCGGGATGTCCTGGACCGAGACCGGCACGACACCGACGAGCGAACCGGCGTTGACCTTCGCCGGCAGACCCACACACGGCTTGTTCAAGGAGCCCTGGACCAGCGAGAGCTGCGGGCTCAGGTCGCCGGCCGTCGCCGAGTTGCCGAACGTCTGCGAAGCACCCGTGCCGCTGGTGGAGGTCGTGCCGGTGTCGTCACCGATGGCGAGCGCCTGCGGAGCGGCCATGGCCGTGATGCCGGCGACCGAAGCGGCGATGGCCGCGGTTGCCCACAGCTTCTTCATGTTCGTTCCTTTCGAAAAGCGGACTCCGGGGAGGAGTTGCATGATCGCCAACTGGGTGAACCACGATGGGGTTGCGGGGTTTGCCCCGTTCGGCGTAGTGCGTTCGGATGATGCGACAAGCGCGCCTGTCGCACGAAACGAACGGGCCGCCGAGAGATCGGCGGCCCGTTGACGGAGCCCGCGTACCGGGCTCGCAAGACGTCCTGCTCAGCTGTTGTTCGTGCCGTTGCCGGACAGGACCGGGATGTCGTCCAGGATGTGCGAGAGCGGCTCGTCGCCCTTGGCCTGGGTGGAGTTCTCGACACACTGCTGGGTCTGCGGGGCGGACAGGACCGGGATGTCCTGGACCGAGACCGGCACGACGCCGACGAGCGAACCCAGGTTGGCCTTGGCCGGCAGACCGATGCAGGGCTTGTTGAACGAACCCTGGATGAGCGCCATCTGCGGGCTCATGGTGCCGTACGTGGCGGAGTTGCCGAACGACTGCGAAGCACCGGTGCCGCTGGTGGAGGTCGTGCCGGTGTCGTTGCCGATGGCGAGCGCCTGGGGAGCGGCGGTGGCGGAGACGCCGACGACGGAAGCGGCGACCGTGGCGGCAGCCAGAACCTTCTTGATCACTTGCTGTTCCCTTCTGAAGAAACCCCGTCCGACGGGGCGTTCTGGTCAACTCCCCGGGGCCCGCTTGGTTCTTCCGATTCACTCCGACGGCCCACATCGCGGAGCCGCCCGAAAACGCGGCACCGACCCCTGTTTTCCACGCCCGCCCGCAACGTGAACGGTCCGACCGGGTGAATCGCCGCAACCAAATCCTCTGCCGGTGGTTGATGCGGGAGCAGGAGTGTGTGTCTCCGCCAGAAAAGGAACGCGAAATGCTGAAGAAGGCAATGTCCGCGGCGGCGATCGCCGCGGCCGTCGTCGGTGCCGCGGCGGGCGCCGCCCCTCAGGCGCTGGCCGCCGGCAACGACACAGGCACGACCTCCACCAGCGGCTCCGGCGCTTCGCAGACGTTCGGCAACTCGGTGACCACGGGCAACCTGAGCCCGCAGACCACCCTGGCGCAGGGCTCGCTGAACAAGCTCTGCGTGGGGCTGCCGGCCAAGGCCAACGCCGGTTCGCTCGTCGGCCTCGTGCCGGTCTCGGTCCAGGACGTCCCGGTCCTGTCCGCCCCGCAGAACCAGCAGTGCGCGGAGAACTCGACCCAGGCCAAGAACGACGAACCGCTGTCGCACGTTCTGGACGATATCTCGGCACTGTCGAGCAACGGCACCGGCAACCGCTGAGGCCTCGCGCGGGGACCCTGGGCCGTTTCGGGCGCCCCATTCCCCATATACGGCGCCTCGATGCCCGTACGGCCGAGGCGTTCGGGTGAATTTCCTGGCGGCTCACGTGCCGCAGTTTCCCCCGCTGCTATTCCTCGTTCTACAACCGCCGGTCATGGTGCGAGCCGTTCAAGCTGTGCTCGCTCGGTTTCAGCCGCCACAAGGGCATGACCGGAGAGAAGGGAAAGTTCATGAAAAAGAGCGCTGCAGTCGTCGCCGGCGCGATCATGGCTCTGGGTGCGGCCGCTCCGGCCTTCGCCGACGCCGGCGCCACCGGCTCCGCCACCGGCTCCCCGGGCGTCCTCTCCGGCAACGTGGTCCAGGTGCCCGTGCACATCCCCGTCAACCTGTGCGGCAACACCGTCGACGTCATCGCCCTGCTGAACCCCGCGTTCGGCAACTCGTGCACCAACGGCTGACGGAGTAACGCACCAGCCGCCCGGCTGCGTCACGGCCGGCCTTGGACACCTCCTCCCGCGTTCCAAGGCCGGCTTTTCCCGATTCTTCACAAAGGAAGACAACGAGATTGCGACAGACCCTGAGCAGGGGAGTGTTCGCGGCTGCCGCCGCGACGAGTGTTCTATCCCTCTGCGGCAGCCCCGCCCTGGCCGACGCGGTCGCGGGCGGCTCCACCGACACGTCGCCCGGTGTCCTGTCCGGCAACACCGTGCAGGTGCCCGTGGACGTTCCGGTCAATGCCTGCGGCAACACCGTTGACGTCGTCGCCCTGCTGAACCCGGCGTTCGGCAACTCCTGCGGCAACTCCGCCCCGGCCGGCTCGGCCGCGGGTGGCTCGGCCGCGAGTGGCTCCACCAGCAAGTCGCCCGGTGTCGGATCCGGCAACACCGTGCAGGTGCCTGTGGACGTTCCGGTCAATGCCTGCGGCAACACCGTTGACGTCGTCGCCCTGCTGAACCCGGCGTTCGGCAACTCCTGCGGCAACCCGTCGGGTCCGGCCGTGCAGAACACCCCGCAGATCCCGCGGCAAACGGGCTCCAGCAGCACCGCACAGCCGCCGGCCGGGCAGAGCACGCCGGAGATCCCGCGGCAAACGGGCTCCAGCAGCACCGCGCAGCCGCCTGCGCCGACGACCGCCGGGACCACCCCGCCCGTCAGCCGCACCCCGGCTCCCCGGCCGCCCGCCCCGGTCGAACAACAGCGGCCCGACGCGCCCACGGCTCCGGTGCGGCACACCCCGGCGGCCCCGGAACGGCAGCACGACGCCGTGCACAACACCCCGGCCACCTCGGCTACCTCGGCCACTCCGGCAGCGCTGGCCGAGACCGGCAGCGGGACCACGCTCGCGGCCTCGGGCGTCAGCGCCACGCTGATCATGGGCGGAGTGATCCTCTACCGGCGAGGCCGAGTCATGCGCCGTCGGTGACCCACGCGGTGCCGGACGCCTCGGTGTCCGGCACCCCCGGCCGTCTCTCGGGGATCACCCCTTTGGCGGCACAACCTTCTCCACCACCGCACGTTGACACAGCGTCGGGCATCCGCCCGGATGTTTGTGTCAACCCTCCAAGGAGCACTTCTCCATGTCGCGTATCGCGAAGGGCCTGGTCCTTACCTCCGTCGCCGCCGCGGCCGTCGCCGGCGCCGCCGGCATCGCCGCCGCCGACAGCGGCGCGAACGGCAGCGCCACCGACTCCCCGGGCGTCCTGTCGGGCAACGTCCTCCAGGTCCCGGTTCACGTGCCGGTCAACGTCTGCGGCGACAGTGTCAACGTGGTCGGTCTGCTGAACCCGGCGTTCGGCAACACCTGCGCCAACGGCTGACGTCGCCGCACAACGTCCTGGGCCGGCCGCCCTCCCGCATGGGAGGGCGGCCGGTTCGTGTGGAACGCCAGGCATCGGCTACACCACTGATTACTGATCATATTTCCGGTTTTGAATTCTGGTCTGATGACAGCCCGGTGGATCGCAGAGAATTTCTGCACTCGGGGTTTCCGCCCGGAGCAGGGATCGTTGAGCACGGCGTCAGAAATTCCTGAAGTGACGTGAGTCGCCGACGAAAGGAACATGATGAAGTCCCTGAAGGCCGCCGTTGTCGTCGCCGGAACCCTGGTCGCCGCCGGTGGCGCCGCGCCCGCGTTCGCCCACGGCGCCGCCGACGTGACGCCCACGAGCCTCAACGGCGCGGTGAACGCCCTCACCGAAGGCCCCATCGACGTGATGCCGCTGCGGCACCAGTCGGACGCGCTCGACACCGAGAACAAGGGCTCCGTGCTCAACAGCGTCAAAGGGGTGACCAGCGCGCTGAACCGGCACAATCCACTGCTCGGCGGTCTGCCGCTGCAAAGCTGACCTTCCCGGGACGGTGTTCGAGGGGTGTCGAGAGGCGTCCCTCGTTCGTGTGGAGAGTGCTCCGGGCGTCGTCCGCTCGGGTGAGCGGACGACGGGGGCGCTTCCGGCGCGTCGATAAGGTCGCGCGGTGACCTCAACCCTCAGCGAAACCCGCCCCTTCCGCCCTGCCGATCCGGGCACGCTCGTCGTCCTCGCCTGGAGCGGCGAGGCCCCCGGCGGCGACATGCCCTATCTGCTCGCCTACTCCCTCGGCGGCGCCGCGGACGGCCCCGAGGCATCCTCCGCCGCCGTACGGCAGCTGCTGGAGAGCAACCGGCTGCCGGTGGGCGGCGGCCTCGTCGACAGTGCCGCGCTGCCCGGCTCGCCGGTCAGCCTGCTGGTCGAGGCCGGACAGGCGATCGTCACCATGCCGCGGCTCACCGCCCAGTGCACCGCTCCGCCTCAGTGGCTGGCGGCGGTCGCCGAACGCGGCTTCGTCCACCTCGTGTTCACCACCCGCCCCTGGCCCGAGGCCGCACCGGGCCGGCCCGTGGCCCCCGAGGCGCTGGCCGCGTTCGCGGGTGCCGCCGAGACCCTGGAGCAGGCGGCGCACATCATGCTGCCGGCCCGGAGTCTGCGCGGCTGATGACGAGCACCGGGGGGCGCGGTCCGGGGCTTCGCCCTGCTGCTCGTACACATGGGGGCGGGCGGGCTGCTCGCCCCGTTCGGCAAACCCGAACTTCACGCCCGGCTGCAGCCTGAACCCGGTGGTGTCCTGCGGCATCGTGATCTGCTCGGCATGAGTCCGGCCGGCGGCGCGATGTTCCCCGGGAAAAACGGTCCGGGCCGCCCACCTGACAGGTGGGCGGCCCGGACCGTTCTGAGGGGAGGAACGTGCGGTCAGGGGAAGCGGGTTCCCTGGCGGCCGGACTGGCCCGGGATCAGCCCGGCTGGCAGACCGACGTGACGGTGACGGTCGCGGGGTCGATGCCAGGGTTGGTGACGGTGACGGTCCAGGCCGTACCCGGGAGGCTCGACAGCGTCTGAACCTGGCCCGTTCCCGCCAGCTGGGTCATACCGCCGCTGACGGCCGTGAACGCACCGAGGCTGGTGCAGGACGGTCCGCTCAGCGTCGCCGTGGCGCCGGGGGCCACGATCTGCGCGGTCGAGGTCAGCAACTGCGTCTGCGAGGTGCCCGACGGTCCGGTCGGTCCGGTGGCTCCGTTGGTGCCGTTGGTGCCGTTGGTGCCGTTGAGGCCGGCAGCTCCGGTGGGGCCGGTCGGTCCGGTGGCTCCGTCGATGCCGTTGGTGCCGTTGAGTCCGTTGAGACCCTGCGGGCCGGTGGGTCCGGTCGGGCCGAGGTTGCCGGCGGCTCCGGTCGGTCCGGTGACTCCGTCGATGCCGTTGGTGCCGTTGAGGCCGGCGGCTCCGGTGGGGCCGGTGGGTCCTTCGACGCCGTTGAGTCCGTTGAGGCCGGCGGCTCCGGTGGGGCCGGTCGGTCCGGTGGCTCCGTCGATGCCGTTGGTGCCGTTGAGTCCGTTGAGGCCCTGCGGGCCGGTGGCTCCGGTGGCGCCGTTGAGGCCGGCAGCTCCGGTGGCGCCGGTCGGTCCGGTGGCTCCGTTGGTGCCGTTGAGTCCGTTGAGACCCTGCGGGCCGGTGGCTCCGGTGGCTCCGGTGGCTCCGGTGGCGCCGTTGAGGCCGGCAGCTCCCGTGGCGCCGGTAGCTCCGTTGGTGCCGTTGATGCCGTTGAGTCCGTTCAGACCCTGCGGGCCGGTGGGTCCGGTGGGTCCGGTGGCGCCCGTGGCGCCGAAGCCGTCGGCGCCCTCGATGCCCTGCGGGCCGGTGGGACCGGTCGGGCCGAGACCACCGGCGGGTCCGGTGGCGCCGGTGGCGCCGAAGCCGTCGGCGCCCTCGATGCCCTGCGGGCCGGTGGGACCGGTCGGGCCCGTGACACCGTTGAGACCGTTCTGGCCGGTGGCGCCGGTGGGTCCGGTGGCGCCGGTGGCGCCGAAGCCGTCGGCGCCCTCGATGCCCTGCGGGCCGGTGGGACCGGTCGGGCCCGTGACACCGTTGAGACCGT